>DASYAX010000065.1:0-47466 GCA_036501045.1 Bryobacteraceae bacterium | reverse complement strand
GGAGCTCTTGAAAATCGGCCTGCAAGCGTGGCAGCACCTGACGGGCATGTGCGAGCAGGGGTTCGGGCAATTCGAGGCGCGTGGCGATATCGAGGCCGGCCGATTTGCCGGGTACGCCCAAACGGAGCTCATACGTAGGCTCGAGAGTCGAATCATTGAAGCCCATGGAGGCGTTGAGAACGCCGGGCGTGCGAGCGCCGTACAGCTTGAGCGGCAGCAGGTGCGTGGAGGCGAGACAAAAAGCGCCGGACTTGCGAAATTCATCGAGCATGGCGACACCGAGCGCTCCGCCTTCTTCCGGATCGGTGGCGCGGCCGAGTTCGTCGAGCAGCACCAGCGAATCGGGCGTCATCTGCTCCAGCATTTGCTTGACATGCAGCAAGTGGCCGGAGAAGCTGCTGAGACTTTCGGCGATGGATTGCTGATCGCCAATATCGGCAAGTACACCGTCGAGCAGGGGAAACTCTGCTTCCACGCACGGCACCGGGAGAGCAGCGTGCGCCATGAGCGCTAGCAAGCCGGTGGTCTTAATGGTCACCGTTTTGCCGCCAGTGTTCGGACCGCTGATGAGCAGGCAGCGGCGCGCTTCATCCAGCTCGAACGAAATGGGAACGATGGGCTTGTGCTGCTTGCGCAAGACGGCTTCGAGTAGCGGATGACGGGCTTCGCGCAGAACCAGCTTCCGCTGACCGGAGCTAAAGCGTGGAATGACAGCCTGGTAGGCCTGCGCGAAGCCGGCCTTAGCGAAGACGCAATCGAATGCGGCGAGCGCCTCGGCGGTGGCGCCGATTTCGACCGCATGCTGGCGTAGAGCGCTGGTGATCTCGGCGAGGATGCGTTCGATCTCGCGTAGCTCGTCTTCACGCAAGCGAACCAATTGATTGTTGAGGCCGATGGTTTCGAGCGGCTCGACAAAAAGCGTACGGCCAGTGCCGCTCGAGCCATGAATCACGCCATCAACGCGGCCCTTTTGTCCGGCTACGATGGGGACCACGTAGCGGTCTTCGCGGATGGTAACGAAGTCTTCCTGGAGGGTGCCGTCGCTGCGATGGGCGCGCATGAACTTTTCGAGCGATTCCTGAATATTTTTTTGCTGGCGGCCGATGTCCTGGCGGATGCGGCGCAGCGCAACGCTCGCTTCATCAGACAGGCTGCCGTCGGGGAGGAAGGCGCGCGCGTAACAGCGGGCGATCTCGCGGAGGTCGGCTAACTCGTGGGCGCGGCGCGCCAGGCGAGGGAAGCGTACGCCAACGGCCAGCAGCATGGCGCGATATTCGCCGGCGAGGGCCAGATTGTGGAACAAATCCAGAATCTCTCCGCCATCGAGTGACGCGCCCTCGACCTTGAGAACGCGGACGGGCGCTTCGATGTCACGCAGTTGATCGAAGCGGAGGCGAATCGCCGAGCCGCTTCTGGCTTCCTGCGCACCGGCTATCTCGCGCAGATAGGTAATGGCCTCGCCTGCTTCGGCCAGCGCGGCTTCGAGAGCCACGCGATCGCCATGCGGCTCGAGAGCGAGAATGAGCGCACGGCCGGCCACGCTGCCGGCGAAACCTGCGAGTAATTCTTTGAGCTCGCCGAATTGGAGGAGACCGACGCTGCTAAGGGCGGGCGACATAAGGATGCGTGGCGGCCGTGCCGCAACAAGTTTCGATGACTTCGCGGGTCCCCGCAGTCATCGCCAGGCCAGAAAGCGAGGCGATTTCGAACCATTCGACACGGCTCGAGTCGTCGCCAGGTGACAATTCGCCTCCCAGAACGGTGCAGTTGAAATCAACCAGCACGTAGTGATATTCGCAGCGGCCGGTTTCGTCCGGCATGATGCGCTCAAAGACGGTGGCGATGGGCCCGCTAGACACCTGCAGCCCGGTTTCTTCGAAGACTTCACGGACGATGGCATCTTCCAGGCGCTCGCCGGTTTCAACCAGACCGCCGGGCAAGGACCAGAGCCCGGCCAGTGGCGGGCGGCCACGCTCTACCAGCAGCACCCGCCGGTTGTCGAGAATGAGCGCGCCGACGCCGAGCAGAGGACGGGCGGGAAACCGGCGGCTCAGCTCCATCAGGCAACGGCCGCCAGGACTTCTTCGGCGTGGCCGTCCACTTTGACTTTCGGAAAGATTTTCTTGATCAATCCCTGTGGATCGATGACGAAGGTGGTCCGCTCCACCCCCATATATTTCTTGCCGTACATGCTTTTTTCGGTCCAGACGCCATAGTCCTCGGCGGCTTTGTGAGCAGCGTCGGCCAGGAGGGTGAACGGCAGGTCGAATTTGTCCTTGAACTTGGCTTGCGCCTTCGACACGTCGGGCGAGACGCCGACGATGACGGTATTGGCTGCCGAAAATTTCTGCGATGTGTCGCGAAATTCGCATGCTTCCTTGGTGCAGCCGGGGGTGTCGGCCTTCGGATAGAAGTATAAGACGACATTCTTGCCTTTGAGCGAAGAAAGCTCAAAGTGTTGACCAGAATCAGTATCGAGCGAAATTGCAGGGGCGTGATCGCCTTCTTTGAGGTGGGGCATACGGGAGAAGAGATGAGTGGGGAGCGGGGATCGCTACAAACATGGTCACAAATTACGGAACGAAGCCAATTGGGGGAATTTTTGCGAAACGAACTTCGCGGGGCTACTTGACATCACTACACTCATGTTTTATGATTGTCTTGTAGCCAGATTATGGCAAGGAGACTAACTAAGATGCCAGTGATTAAATACAGCCCGTTTCATAGCGATGTGGAGGATTTTCCAGCCGGATTGCGGCTATTCCAGGATTCTCTATCGAGATTGTTCAGCGAACCAGCCTCGCGGCCATGGACGCCTCCGGTCGACATCTACGAGACCGAGAACGAGCTGGTTCTGAAGGCGGATGTTCCGGAAGTAGATCCGAAAAACGTTGGCATTCAGCTCGAGAACGGCACTCTGACCCTGAAGGGCGAGCGCAAGTTCGAGCAGGAACAGAAAAACGGCAAGGGCTTCCACCGGATCGAGCGGGCCTACGGCTCGTTTGTTCGGGCCTTTAGCCTGCCGGAGACGGTGGATGCCGAGAAGGTGAAAGCCGATTACAAGAACGGCGTGTTGACGGTTACGGTGCCCAAGAAGGAAGTGGCAAAGCCGCGCACGATCAACGTCGAGATCAATAACAACTAACAAAAACTCCCCAAACCAGTACTTTGGAGGCGGCGGTGAAAACCGTCTGCCTCCTTTTTTTTGCCACCATTAAGAGGATGTTCCTTACAAAACGGACGCCGGTGGCGCTCGCGCTGTTCTCGCTGTCAGTGCCCTTGTCTGGTTATTCCGTGCTCTCGCACGAGGCCGTGATCGATGCGTTGTGGGATGTGAAACTAAAGCCGGTGCTGCTGGCGGCGTATCCGGGGGCGACACGGCAAGAGCTGAAGCAGGCACATGGCTATGCCTACGGCGGAGCCATCATTCAAGACCTTGGTTATTATCCGCACGGCAGCGAACAGTTCAGCGACCTGACCCACTATGTACGGACTGGCGATTTCGTTCTGGCGTTGATTTCCGAGGCTCGAAACCTGAACGAATTGGCATTTGCCTTGGGCGCATTGTCACATTACACCTCCGACACGGACGGTCACCGCTATGCGACCAATGTGGGCGAGCCGATTCTTTATCCGGAACTGCGAAAAAAATTTGGCAACGTCATCACATACGAAGACAATCCGAGCGGGCATTTGAAGACGGAATTCGGCTTCGACGTTCTGGAAGTGGCGAAAGGAAATTTTGCGCCGCAGGCGTATCACGATTTCATCGGGTTCGCGGTGGCGAAAGACGTTCTGGCGCGCGCATTTCACGACACCTACGGCCTCGAATTGGCGGATCTGTCGAGCAATTTCGACGAAGCGACCGAGTCCTACCGCAGCGCGGTCAGCCGGATCATCCCGAAAGCAACGCGCATTGCGTGGGCGCAGAAGAAGGGCGAAATTCAGCGCTCCGAGCCGGGCATCACGCGGAAGCGCTTCATCTATATCATGAAGCGCTCGAGTTACGAGCGGAATTGGGGTAAGCGTCGGGATGGGCCGACGCTCATGGAGCGGTTTCTGGCATTCCTGCTGAAACTGCTGCCGCCCGTTGGGCCGCTCAAGACATTGAAACTCAACATTCCTACGCCTCCGGTAGAAACGCTGTTTGAGGCGAGCTTCGAGCGGGTGGCCCGGCAATATCGCGCCGAGCTCGGGGAGAGCTCGACCCACACGCTTAAGCTGGACGACAAGAATTACGACGTAGGCGTCGAGACTCCGGCGGGAGTCTACCGCCTAAACGACGACATTCATGCGTTCTGGCTAGACAAGCTTGCCGCGAAGAAATTCACGACCGTCACTCCAGAGATCGCGGCGAAGCTGCTTGCTTTCTATAGCAATCTCAACGCTCCGATTCACACCAAGAAGAACCGGCGGCAGTGGGGGAAAACACTTGCCGAGCTAGACGAATTGAAGACGGCATCAATGCATTGAAGGCTTATAACGCTCAGAAGTTGTACTTCAAGCCGAATTGGATGTTGCGCGCACCCTGAGAGCTTTGCAGCAGGCCGAGCGTGGAGCCGAGGCTGCGGGTCGGCGCGTTCAGGATGGGTGTGTTGGTGGCGTTGATGAACTCGCTGCGGAATTCCAGGTTTTGGTGTTCGGTGAACTGGAATTTCTTGCTGAGGCTGAGGTCGGCCGTTTTGAGGCCTGGGCCGCGTACCGTGCCGACGCCGCAGGAGCCGAATGTAGCGGCCGAAGCGGGACCGAAGTCGGCGGGATTAAACCACTGATAGCCGCCGCTTGGCGAGTTCTGTTGTCCGTAAACTTGAGCCGGAGCGAGACAGTTGGCGCGGGCGGCGCGGGCGTTGGTGCCCGAGTTGTCCGAGCCGTTGACGGTCAGCGGGAAACCGGAATGGAAGGTGAGGATGCCATTTACCTGCCAGCCGCCTACAAGGGCATTCGCGACTTTATTCATGTTCTTGCCGAAAGCGCGATCGCGGCCGATCGGCAGATCGTATGTGAGGTAGCCGGTGACATAGTGCGCGGTGTCGTTGAGGCACGGCCCCCACTCGGCAGCGCGATTATAAAGATCCTGGACGTAAGCGGAGGCGGGCGCCGACTGCGAACCGTCGCCATAGAAGCCGATGGAATCGGTCATACATTTCGACCAGGTATACGCAAATTGACCGGTCAGCCCGTGAGTGATCCGCTGCTGCAAAGTGACCTGCAGAGCATCGTATTCCTGGTTTCCATTGGCTTCCGTTCCGGAGATATTGCCGATGTCGGTTTGCAGCGTCGGGTTTCCGGACAGATAGGGCGAGGGAATTGTCGTGCCATTGGCTAACAATTGACGCTGCAGATAGGGCTGCGCGACGACCAGATGGTCGTTCTTCTGGCCGACGTAGGCAGTCTGCAAGGTCGTGCTGTCTCCGAATTGATGCTGGATCGAGAAATTCCATTGCTGCGAAACGGCCGGACGGAAATCCGGATCCCAGAGGCGCAGGATAGTGCCGTGGAACGGATCGGTAGCCGATTGAATCGGCGTATATCCCTGATTGATCGTTGAGCCCGGCAGCGTAAGCGCCGTGTATTGACCTTCCTTCTCGGTGGTGAATGGCGGATTGATGGTCAAGCGAAGGTTGGTGCCGGTTCCTTCGAGATAGGAAGAGAGCGTATAAGAAGCACGGATGACGGTGGTGTTGCCAAATGGCGTCCAGGCAAAGCCGAGGCGCGGCTGGAAATTGAACGCCCCGTTGTAGGCGTTGTACAGCGCACGATTGTTGTTGTAGAAGGACTCGGTCGAGCCCGCGATGATCTGCTGGCCGCCAAACGGCGTGAAGTTCGCTTCGCGATTATCGACTTCGACCCAAGGCGTATGATTTTCATAACGCAGGCCGTAGGTCAACGTGAGCTTATTGTTAATGCGCCAGGTATCGAGAGCAAACCCGGCGAAGATGGTGGAGCGCTGGCCCCAGGTCCCGCCGTTGACGCCGACGCCAACGTCATCGGGGAAGCCTAACAGGAAATCGGCCTCGGGCGCGCCGGCGGTCTTGCTCAATTTCGCAGTCGGCGAAGGGCCTGCGGTGAACTGCCCGTTGTAGCTGAAGGTTCCGGCAACTCCGTTGTTCCCGGAGTAGAAGGTGTCGATGCGCTCACGGAAGACCTGGACGCCGAACTTCATGGAATGCTGGCCTTTGGTCCAGATGACGGTGTCGTTCGCTTGAATCACGGCGTCGGCAAACAGGCTGACGACGTCGCCGCTGCCGAAATTACTGATGTTCGCACCGGTGAAGGCTTGGGAGGGCAGAATGGGCGTCGGCACGCCGGGAATTCCGAACGTGGTATTTAGATTCGGGAGCGTGGAAGGATCGTTGCCGGTGTTGTTGTAGGTGTAATTGACGCCGGCGCGCACATCGTTGACCAGGGACGGACTAATGGTGCGCGTGTAATCCATAACGCCGTTGTTGATGCGGAAGATGCCGAACGAGTTATAGCTGAGCGGCAGGCTGTTGACAGTGGGATTATTGATGTTGCTTTGCGAGTAGCGAACGTAGACGTGATCCTGGTCGGTGGCGTTCCAATCGCCACGGATGTCGCCCTGATCGCCGTTGATGGGACTGTTGCTGACGTTGGCTTGATTGTTCAAAAGGTTGCCATTGGTCGGCGCCGGATAATATTGCGAGTTGATGATGGCAAGGGCGGTTGGATTCAGCGAGCCAGCCGGGATGATGTTGCCGGCGAACGGAACGCGGTTCCCGTTTACATCGAGCGATTTCGGGTTGTAGATGACGGCAGGGAGCTGCGAGAAATTGCCCTGGCGCTCTAGCGATGTTAAGACGGTAACGGGGGTGGGCGTGCCGGGCTTGTCGTAGCGCGAGCCCTGATAATCGCCGAAAATGAAGAGCTTGTTTTTGAGGATCGGGCCGCCGGCGGTGCCGCCGAACATGTTCCACCGCAACAAGGGGCGTGCCAAATGCGTGAAGTTGTTCTGCCAAAGATTGGCGTTTAATTGATCGTTGCGGAGGAACTCAAAGGCGTTTCCGTGAATTTGGTTGGTTCCGGCTTTGATGGAAACGCTAACGATGCCGCCCATAAAATTGCCAAATTCGGCGGAAGCGTTTTGCGTGATGATGTTGAACTCTTCAATCGCGTCGACGCTTGGGGCATAGGCGACTTCGTTGTCGGATACCTGGTTGTTATCGAGACCATCCAGGAGAAAGTTGTCGGTCTGCTGGCGGTTGCCGTTGATGTAGGGCCGCGCGCTCTGGAACGAAGTCATGCCGCCCTGGAAGCCGGAAGGATTGGGCGTTTGCGCTCCGGCGGTTAACAGGGTTAGCTGGACATAATTGCGAGTGGCGAGCGGCAACTGGGCATTCTCGCGCGCGCTGATCACGGATCCCAACTGAGTGGCTTCGGTCTGCAGCAGCGGCGGCGCGCCCGTAACTTCCACGGTCTGCGAAATTTGACCGACTTGCAACTGCAGGTCGACCTTGGCATTTTGGTTGAGTTGCAGTACGATGTCGCTGCGAACCGAGGTTTGAAACCCTCTATTCTCGACGCGAACTTCGTAGCGGCCTACCGGAATACGGGGCAGACTGTAGAAGCCGTCCCCGTTAGTAGTGGTGGGAAACACAGATCCGCGGTCCAAGTCCTTGGCGGTGACTTTGGCCCCAGCAACAGCCGCGCCGCTCGGATCGGTGACGACGCCATTCAGTCCGGCGGTCACCTCCTGGGCTCCCATGGGAAGCGAGACAAGCAGCATCATGGCGGCCGCAAAGACCAGCAGCGAACCACCGCAAAGGTCCAGAAGTTTTTTCATAGTATTGAAGCCCTCTCCCCGTCTGGCATTTCCTACGCAGCCCACCCGCGCTTGGGCAGGAGGTAGTGGGTACCATGTAGGCCATCCTGAATATTGCCAGCTTGGACGAATTCTATGCGGAAAAGGAAAGGCCTGTCAAGGCAAAAAGCAATAAAACGAAAGCATACAAAAATTCATAGCCGACGGCCACGTCTTCGGTTTTCGGTAAAGGCCCGGTTCTGGGAGTATTCCGGGGATAACTGGGTAGGAAAGTTGCCGGGCTCTTCCATTAGCCACATTCGCTGTGCCATATATATAAGGACGGCGACAACGCTTGAGGGTGCCCCAACTTACTCTTCGAACAGCGTCTGGACGGGGAAGAGAACGCCGGGCAATATGGCTAACGGAACGCTTTCAGAGGGCTGATAAACGCGGGATGGGACGCCGGGACAGAGAGACGTCAATGGAGCGTTGAGCCGGATCGACCAGCCAGAATTCGCGGGTGCCCGCCGAAAACGCCGTGACGCGTTGACGATTAATTTTTTTTAGGGTGTTTGAGGGCGACAGTACTTCGATAATGAGCGGCGGAGCATAGATCGGATAGTCGTTGCCGCGCATGGCCTTCCAGTCTTCGGCCGGAACGTAAGCGATATCGGCATACCGGAACTGCAGGTTGGCCGCAGGCCGGTAGGGGAATTCCTTGTCCGCCCAGCCGCGACCGGCAGCAGCGTTAGTCAGCCATCGCACAAGCAGACTTTGAATATAGACATGAATCGCTCTAGGAGAAGGTACTAATACAACTTCTCCATCGTGAAGTTCCTGGTGAATTCCGTCCTCTTCGTCAGGCAATCGAAGAAATTCCTGCCAGGTTGCCAGGACGGTGCCGACGGTGCTCATCTGGGGCTGGGCTCTCCCCTATTATGATGGCAGTTGGCGATTGTTATACAATCGCGCCGTGAAAGCAAGAGCGACTTTCTTATCTGTGAGCATGGTGACAGCGGTACTCGCGCAAGGGCCGGCCAAAGTGGAGAAGCTGGCGCCGGGGCTTGACCAGATCGTTCCGGCCCACGCCACATTAGAAAAGGTGGCGACCGGATTCACGTGGACGGAAGGCCCGGTATGGGTGCACGCGGGCTATTTGCTGTTCGCCGATATTCCCGCCAACACGATTCACAAGTGGGCGTCGACGGGCGGCACGAGCGTCTTCATGAAGCCCAGCGGATGGACGGAGGCGACGCCTTTCGGCGGGAAGGAGCCCGGATCGAACGGTATGACGCTCGATTCGCGTGGGCGGCTGACGGTCGCCGGGCATGCGCGGCGGAATGTATGGCGATTGGAAAGCATGAATCCGCCTGCGCAGATCACGGTGCTGGCCGATAGCTATCAAGGCAAGAAGCTAAACAGCCCCAACGATTTGGTTTATAAGAGCGATGGATCGCTGTATTTTACCGATCCGCCGTATGGGCTAGCCACGCAGAGCGACGGGGATCCGCTGAAGCAATTGACGGTGAATGGCGTATACCGGCTGGATGGCGCGCTGCAACACGCGCCCGGTGCGCCGCCGGCGCATGACAAGCTGCGGCTTTTGATTTCCGATTTGCCAAGACCAAATGGGCTCGCGTTTTCTCCCGGCGAGAAGTATCTTTATGTGGACTGCTCAGATCCGCAGAAAAAAGTTTGGATGCGCTATCTGGTAAAGCCGGATGGCGGCGTTACGGATGGCAAACTGATTCTCGATGTCAGCTCCGATCACCGGGACGGTGCGCCGGATGGGATGAAAGTGGACCAGAAGGGCAATATTTATAGCGCCGGCCCGGGGGGCATCTGGATTTTTTCGCCGGAACTGCAGCATCTCGGCACCATCGACATGCCGGAGCGGACGGGCAACCTGGCGTGGGGGGATGCGGACGGCAAAACGCTGTACATTATGGCAAGCACCAGCGTGTATCGCATCAAGCTGAAGGTTGCGGGGCTAAGACCCTAAGCCAATGGCAGACAGCAAGACTGTCTGCCCACCTATTGTTTGGGCTTTTGCAGCCAGTGAATGCTGGCCGGCTCGGAAGAAGTGCACTTCATCGTGTCGGTGACTCCGGAAGCGATGTCAGCACAGGCGTTGTCGGAAGCGTCGCGCACAGCCGACTGTTCGCTCTTCGCGCTGACCGTCCGGCAGGCGGATCGGCCCTGATAGCTCATGCAGACTTCCACGCGATAGCGCGGTCCACTCAGAGTAGAATAGGCGACCAGCGCGAGGAACAAAATGACGAACGCGGCAACGATGACACCGATTTTGTTCATAGAGCGATATCGCTGAAGAAGTTGCCCATGGCGCGGAACTTGGCGACGCGCTCACGGATGATCTGCTCAGGCGTGTGAGCGGAGAGATCGTTGAGAGCTTCCTTGAGGGTTTGGCGCAGGGCGTTCGCGGCGACCTCCGGATTGAGATGAGCGCCGCCTTCCGGTTCGGGAATAATGCCATCGATGAGTTTCATCTCGAGCAAATCGGACGCCGTCAGACGCAGGGCCTGCGCCGCTTCAGGAGCCTTGCCGGAATCGCGATAGATGATGGCGGCGCAACTTTCCGGCGAGATGACGCTGTAATAGGCGTTTTCAAGCAAGTAGACGCGATTGGCGATACCGATGCCAAGCGCGCCGCCGCTGCCACCTTCGCCGATGACGATGCTGATGACCGGACTTGCGAGGCGCGACATTTCGCGGAGGTTGAGAGCAATGGCCTGGGCTTGGCCGCGCTCTTCGGCATCGATACCGGGATAGGCGCCCGGGGTATCGATCAGCGTGACGATGGGCCGGCGAAATTTGGCGGCCAGTTGCATCAGCCGCAGCGCTTTGCGATAGCCTTCCGGCTTGGGCATGCCGAAGTTGCGATGGAGCTTCTCTTTGGTGTTGCGGCCTTTTTGCTGGCCGACGATCATGACCGCCCGTCCTTCGAAAAAGCCCATGCCGGCCACGATGGAGTTGTCATCGCCGAAACAGCGGTCGCCATGCAGCTCTTCGAAGCCGGTGATGAGGAATTGAATGTAGTCGCTCGAATGCGGGCGCTTGGGGTGGCGCGCCAGTTGAACGCGCTGCCAACTGGGATTACCAGGCGCCTCGACGGGAACTTCTTCTGCCGGCGCGGTGGGACCTTCCGGAGGGAGCTCGTCAGCCATAGCTCAGCTTGCCAACACTTCCATGGATTCGGGGCCGCAGATTTTATCCAGCTCGGCGCGGAACTCGCGATCGGGACGAACGCGGAGAGCGACATCCATGACGACGGAAAAATCGCGGGGCTTTTCGAGACGCAGGCGGACCTCGGTGGAACCGCGCTTGCGTACGAACAGCTCGTTCAAAGCGTTTGCCTTTTCGGTGGCAGTTTCATCTTTGAGCCAGATGCGTATGGAGATGAGGGACGGAAGATCGACGCGTTTGTCCTCGAGATTGACCATTTCCTGAATCGAGAGCTTGGGAGGGCCGCTTTCCTCGGGAAGCGCGGCCGCGCGGATGAAAACAGCGGCGTCCTCCCGCAATGCGCCGAGCAGCTCTTCGTAGCGGTTGGCGAAGACCATGGCATCGGCGGTTCCGCGGCCGTCATCGAGCTTCAGCGCCGCCCAATACTTCCCTTCCCGGTTGGTTTTGCGAACGATGCTGGTGATGATGGCGCATAATTCGACGGAGGCGCCCTTCTCCAAACCATCAAGTTGATCGGTGTAGTTTTTGGTGACATCGGCGATCTTTTCGCGAAAGCGATCAAGCGGATGGCCGGATACATAAATGCCGAGGACTTCTTTTTCGCCGGCCAGTTTTTGCTCCATGGTCCAATCGGGTAGTTTAGCGAGCGGATATTCGATGTTCTGATCTTCGTCGCACATGCCGAACAGGCCGTGCTGGCCCATGGCGCGATCGCGCGAGACGCGCAGGCCGGAATCGATGGCGCGATCCAGCGCTTCGGTGAGCTGGGCGCGATTGGCGCCGGTGGAGTCGAGAGCGCCGGCTTTGACGAGACTTTCGATGACGCGGCGGTTTACATTCGCCAGATTGATGCGGTCACAGAAGTTGTAAATCGAAGTGAATACGCCGCCTTCCTCGCGCGCGGCTACGATGGCTTCGACCGCGCCATGGCCGACATTCTTCACCGCGCCGAGCCCGAAACGGATGGCGTCGCCCGCGGGCGTGAAGTTCAGGTCGCTTTGATTTACATCGGGTGGGAGGACGCGGATGCCCATTTCGCGGCACTCGTTGATGTACTTGACGACCTTATCCATGTTGCCCGCTTCGGAGGTGAGCAGGGCGGACATGAACTCGACCGAATAGTGCGCCTTGAGATAGGCGGTGACGTAAGCGAGATAGGCGTAGGCGGCCGAATGCGACTTATTGAAGCCATAGCCGGCGAACTGCTCCATGAGATCGAAAATCTTGGCGATTTTCTTCGAGGGAAGGCCACGTTTGGTTGCGCCGGCGATGAAACGCTCACGCTGGGTGGCCATTTCGAGGGCGCTCTTCTTGCCCATGGCGCGGCGCAAAATGTCGGCATCGCCGAGCGAGTAGCCGGCCAGCTTGTTCGAGATCTGCATCACCTGCTCCTGATAGAGGATGACGCCATAGGTCTCGGAAAGAATTTCTTCAAGCTCCGGCAAGTCATAGACAATGGGCTTGCGGCCATGCTTGCGGTCGATGAAATCGGGAATCATGCCGCCCTGGATGGGACCGGGGCGATAGAGCGCGTTCAGGGCGCAGAGATCCTCAATGCGGTTGGGTTGATAGCGGCGCAGGACGTCCTGCATGCCGGTGGATTCAAACTGAAAGACGCCGCTGGTGAAGCCAGTGGAGAAGATTTTCTGGTAGGTCAGGGCGTCATCGAGCGGCAGATCTTCGACTACGATTTTTTCGCCGCGATATTTCGCTATCAGAGCAAGTGCTACGTCGATGATGGTCAGTGTGGTGAGGCCAAGGAAGTCCATTTTGAGGAGCCCCAGCTTTTCGAGGCCCAGCATGTCGTACTGGGTCACGATTTCCTGTTTGTTGGTGACGTAGAGCGGAACCAGTTCGCGAAGCGGGATTGACGAGATCACAACGCCGGCGGCGTGCACGCCCGCATTACGGCAAACGCCTTCGAGCCGCAGGCTGACATCGAGCACTTCCTTGACGCGCGGCTCACTTGCGGCGAGCTCCTTCAACTCAGGATCTTCAATGGCTTTTTCAAGCTTGATGTTGAGCTGTTTGGGAACGAGCTTCGAGATGCGGTCGACTTCGGCAAAACTCATGTCGAGGACGCGGCCCACGTCCTTGATGGCGGCTTTGGCGGCCAGCGTTCCGAAGGTGATGATCTGGGCGACATGCTCTCGGCCGTATTTTTCAGTGACGTATTGAATGACCGCGCCGCGGCGGTTGGTGCAGAAATCGATATCGATATCGGGCATGCTGATGCGCTCCGGATTAAGGAAGCGCTCAAATATTAGACCGTATTCGAGCGGATCGATATCGGTAATTTCCATGGCATAGCAGACGAGACTGCCGGCCGCCGAGCCGCGGCCCGGACCGACGGGGATGCCATGCTGGCGGGCGAAGCGAATGAAGTCCCAGACAATCAGCAGATAGCCTGAGAACTTCATTTGCTGGATCATGCGGATTTCGAACTCGAGGCGTTCGACGTAGGCGGGGAGATCGTGCTTGAGGCGGCCGTTCTTACATAGCGCTTCGAGGCGCGGACGGCGCTTCTCAAAGCCTTCGCGCGCGACGTAAGCAAAAAAGCTATCGGCGGTGTGGTCCAGCGGCACGTCAAAGCGCGGGAACGGGTCTTTTACCTTCTCGAGCTTGACGTGGCAGCGCTGGGCGATATCCCAGGTGCGGTCGAGCGCGTCTTCGACTTCGCCAAACAGCTTCATCATCTGCGCGCGGGACTTGACGTAGAAATCGGGCGTCGAGAAGCGCATCCGGTTCGGATCGGACATGGTCTTGCCGGTCTGGATGCAGAGCAGAATTTCGTGCGCCCGCACATCGTCGTGGGTCAAATAATGCGAATCGTTGGTGGCCACGAGCGGAATGCGGGTATCGGCGGACATGCGGCGAAGCTGCGGCAGCACCAGCTTGTCGGGATCGAGACCATGATCCTGCATTTCGAGAAAAAAATTGCCCTTGCCGAAGAGATCCGAATATTCGTTGGCAAGACGCCGGGCGTCTTCGTAGCGGTCGGCCATGAGGGTCTCGTTGATGTCGCCGCGTAAGCAGGCTGACATACCGATCAGGCCTTTGGAGTGCTGCGCCAGCAGGGCCTTGTCGATGCGCGGCTTGTAGTAAAAACCTTCGAGATAGCCGGTAGAGACGAGATTGATGAGGTTTTTGTAGCCTTCCTGCGTTTCACACAAGAGGACGAGGTGGTTGTAGCGATCCGAATCGGAGCGCTCTTTGTGGCCCTGTTGGGAGACATAGACTTCGCATCCGATGACCGGGTGAACGCCGTGATTGGCGGCCTCATTATAGAATTCGACCGCGCCGAACAGGTTGCCATGGTCGGTCATGGCGACAGCGGGCATCTCCTGCCGCTTGACGTGCGCCATCATCTTTTTTATGTCGCAAGCGCCATCCAGGAGCGAATAGTCGGTGTGGCAGTGGAGGTGAACGAAGGGACGTTCGGGCATGCGGATTCTTTCTTAGTTTAGTTGAGGAGCGCACGCAAGACGGGCGGGGCTGAGGGCCGAGCCTCGGCAAACGGGTTTTCGACTAGTCACGCAATCTTAATTGCTCTGTAACAGTGCTCGGATAACTTGGGGAAGTTCGCAGGGTATGCACCTAAGCCGTGGTATTCGCCTGGAGTGTATTCCGACCAATTCAAGGTTAAGAAATTGAAGGAGATTATGAACAGAAGACTGATTCTGAGCGTGCTCTGCCTGGGAAGTTTGGGAGCGCATCTCTGGGGAGCGGAAACTCCCGGCGCGACGCCGGGCGCCAGTACGAACAATGCACCGACAGCCGCGAGTGTCCCGGCGACGGCAAGCAACGGAGATCTGCAAGAACTGCGTGTCCGGATTGCCGAGCAGCAGGAGCAAATCAAGCATCTGCAGCAAGCGGTGGATGAGCAGCAGAAACTGCTGGAACGTTCCCTGCAGAACGCCGCCGCCACTGCGGCGGCAAGTTCAACAACAACGCGCGACGGTACACCGGTTGTCTCAGCCAACAACACCGGCCCAGCAAAGCTAGTTCCGGCGATAGGCTCGGGCCCGAGTCCGTACGCAACTCCGGTCCCGCAGGCGTCATCTGCCGCGAACGGCAATCCATGCGAAAAGACTCCCGAGGACAGCACTCCTCCCTACCTGCGCTTGGGTAACGTTTGCATCACCCCGATAGGGTTTATGGATCTTACCGCGGTCTGGCGCGACAAGAATGCGGGTTCGGGCATCGGCTCGAGTTTCGGCAGCGTTCCATACAACAACACAGTGAACGCCCAGAATTCCGAGTTCCGGTTCAGCCCCCAGAACTCCCGTATCGGCTTCCGCATAGACGGCGACTGGAAAGGTACGCATTTCATCGGCTACAACGAGTTTGACTTTCTCGGCACCGGCGGCGCGACCAACTATACCGTTACCAACGGCGCCTTCGTGCCCCGGATTCGTCTCTTCTGGGTAGACGTGCGCAAGGGTCCCCTTGAATTTCTGGCGGGCCAGAGTTGGAGCATGCTGACTCCGAACCGCACAGGAATCTCAGCGTTGCCGGGCGATCTCTTCTACTCGCAGGTCATAGACGTAAACTACATGGCCGGTCTCACGTGGACCCGCCAGCCGGGCATGCGTGTCCTCTTTCACCCGAACAAGACCGTGACGGCCGGCATCTCGTTCGAAAATCCCGACCAATATATCGGCGGTTCATCCGGCGGTGGGGGAATTACGCTGCCTGCCGCGCTTACGTCGCTTGCGGGCACTCAGTTGGATAACGCCCCGAACATTTCTACCGGCACCAACACGGTTCTGGCGACTCCGACCGTGCATCCGGACATCATCGCTAAAATCGCGTTTGACCCGACTTCGCGCTTCCACGCCGAAATCGCCGGAATCGAGCGCACGTTCAAGATATGGAACCCCAACGCTCCGCCGGCCGTGGGAGGGCATCAATACTCGACGACAGCAGGCGGTGGTCTCCAGGCAGGCTTCAACGTCGCAGTCACCAAGCACTTGCGTTTGATCACCACGAACTATTGGAGCGATGGCGGCGGCCGCTACCTTTTCGGGCAGGTTCCGGACGTAATCGTTCGCGCCGATGGCAGCCTCAGCACCGTGCACGCTAGCGGTACCGTGGACGGCTTCGAAGCCACGATCAAAAACACGCTGCTGTATGCCTACTACGGTGGTATCTTTATCGGCCGCGACGTAGCGCGCGACCTAAACGGCAGCCTTATTGGTTATGGGTACAGCGGTTCACCGAACAGCCAGAATCGCACGATCAACGAAGTTACCTTCGGGTTCAACCACACCATCTGGAAAGATCCGCGCTATGGAGCCATCAACACGATGGGGCAATATGAGTATCTGACGCGCGATCCCTGGTCGGTCGCGATAGGATCTCCGAAAAACACGCACGATAGCACGATCTACTTCGATCTGCGCTACACGCTGCCGGGCAGTACGCCGAAATTTTAGCGGCACGAGCAAATCTCCCAAAGGGCACTGGCTACGGCCGGTGCCCTTTTTGTTTTTGGGCGCGAGCGCGCGCGTACCCACCAAATAAAAATCGCCTCCGGAAGACCCGGAGGCGAAGTGTTTTTTTTTGAGACCCGCTAGCGCGGGCAGCTCAGCTACTTCTTTTTCTTGGCTGGGGCCTTTTTCGCGGCCTTCTTCGCAGCCTTCTTAGTTGCGTTCTTCATCGAGTTGATTCTCCCTAACGTAAATTTGCAATCCTAAACAGATCGCAGTGTGATTCATATATAAAGTTCTTCTCCATAGAAGTCAAGAAAAAAATTCATGGGGAGGTTTTTTGGCGACTGAGTTGCTGGCCCACGGATGGCCAAAAACGCAGATTTGGGGATTTGTTTTACTCCATGCTGCGCTCTTGCGCGTCCTCAGTTGCATGTATGGAGGGTAGTGAGGCAGGATGAGGAAGTGACGGCGAGACGACGACGAGTGGCCACGAGCGCTGCGCTCGCAGCGTGCTTTTTTCTCTTGCCCTCGTGTGGAAGAAAGCACCGGCGGACGGCGAACGTGCCCGCGGCGCCGGCGCCGCAACCCACGCGCGGATCAATAAACACGGCACCTCCGAGTCCTCCGGCGATTCCGGTGGGATACAGCGAAGAAGGTCTGGCAAGCTGGTATGGGATTCCTTATCACGGGCGCCACGCGGCCGATGGCGAGATCTACGATATGGAAACACTGGTGGCGGCGCATCGCCTGCTGCCCTTCAACACCTGGCTGCGGGTAACGAATCTTGCCAACGACAAAACGGTCAACGTGCGGGTGATCGACCGGGGACCGTTCGTGAAGGGACGGATTTTGGATCTTTCGAAAGCCGCCGCCCGGCAGATCAATCTACTAGGCCCGGGAGTAGGGCGCGTGCGGCTGGAGGTGATCGCGGCGCCGGCGGATGTGGCTTCGAACGACTTCTATGCGGTACAGGTGGGGGCGTTCTCGGTTCGCGAGAATGCCGAACGCGCGAGGATCGAGTATGAGCGGCGCTTCGGCGCGGCGCAACTGGCGATCAAGCAGGGACGAGTGACGATGTGGCGCGTGCTGGTGGGCAGAGAAACGTCGGTGACGGCCGCACAGAAACTGGCGGTTACGCTGCATGCCGAAAATAAAGATGTCTTCGTGGTGAGGCTGGACGAAACAGTCCCGGCCCCGCCGAGCGCCGATCCGGCTGCTTCGGCGCCCGCGGCGACGGGCACGGGCGAGGCTGCCACTCCCGAGGCAGCGCCCCCGCCATCGACGGACTAAGAGAAAATCTCTAGTGGCCGGGCACTTAGCTCACGAGTACGCTTGTCGTCTGCTTTCGCCGCCGTGACGCCACAAATCGCTTTCGATGTATCGCCGCTTGCCACGCTAGTGGGAAATTCGCCCGCCATGAGGCATGTGCATCGATTGGTCTCGCGCATGGGCAAATCGCGGTTTCCGGTCCTCATTCTAGGAGAGACGGGAACGGGCAAAGAAGTAGTGGCGCGCGCCATCCACAACATGGAAGGCCGCGGCTCGTTCGTGGTCGTGGATTGTTCGTCGCTGGTGGGGCCGTTGATGGAGAGCGAGCTTTTCGGCTACGCCAAAGGCGCGTTCACCGGGGCGCACAATCAGAAGCTCGGACTGCTGGACGCGGCGAATGGAGGCACGGCCTTCTTCGACGAGATCGGGGAATTGCCCGTAGAGTTTCAGATGAAACTACTACGAGTGCTGCAGGAGAAAGAATTTCGCGCCATCGGCGGGCTGGCGCAGCGGAGCTCGAACTTCCGGGTCATCGCGGCCACGAACCGCGATCTGGCCGCGGAAGTAGAGGCGAAACGTTTCCGGCAAGATCTTTATTACCGGCTGAACGTCATGCGCTTGCGCCTGGCGCCGTTACGGGAGCGCAAAGAGGATATCCCGGTCTTGATCACGCACTTTCTCCAGCGCTATGGCAACGACCACAAAGTGCCCGATGAAGTCATGGACCTGCTGAGGGAATACGAGTGGCCCGGTAATGTCCGCGAACTAGAGCATACGGTTCAAACGATGGTGGCGATGAATTCCGGTCCGTGGCTGACAACGGCCGATCTTCCTTCGACGGTGGCCAATCGCGGATGGGAGCGCGGCGTAGAGGCGAGACATGCGCAGGCCTCCGCCGCCTTTGCGGGCGTGGGAGGCGAATCGCGGGCGGGCGGAGTGATTCCGCTTGCCGACGTGGAGAAGCGCGCCATTCTGCATGCCATGGAAGTGACGAAAGGCGATCGTACACTCGCGGCCGAACTGCTGGGAATCGGTCGAACCACCTTGTATCGCAAGCTGAAGGAATACGCCCTGTAAGATTGGGAGCGTGCGGATCGCGCTCGACGCCACCTACAGCATAGACCCGCAGCCTTCGGGGATCGCGGTGTATTCGCGGAAGATTCTCGAAGGGCTAGCGAGTGCTCATCCGCAGGATGAGTTTCTTCACTGCTACCGACCGAAACAGTTCCGGCGGCCGGCGCCGCGAGCCGTGTCGAATGTTCGGCGGCGGTTGCTGCTGCCGCCGCTCGCGACCTTCCGCGCTGAAATATTCCACGCTTTGAATCAACGGGTAGATGCTCGCCCCGCGAAACACGTTGTCGCGACCATGCATGATTTGTTTGTCCTGACCGGGGAATACTCATCGCCGGAATTCCGGGCCCGTTTCTCGCAGCAGGCGCAGCGGGCGGCTGAAAATTCGGACCTGCTCATTGCGGTTTCCGAGTTCACCGCCGAACAAGTGAGCGCGCATCTGGATTTCGATCGGGCGCGGATCCGCGTTATACCGCATGGGGTGAACCAGCCAACGCCGCAGACGAACCGGGAGCGGGAAAATTTGATTTTGTTCGTGGGTGCGCTGCAGGTGCGCAAAAACGTGTCCCGGCTGGTAGAAGCGTTCGAAAGCTTGCAACTCGAGCCAATGATGAAAGGCTGGCGGCTGGTACTCGCAGGCGCGCGGACCGGCTATGGGGCGGCGGCGATCCTTTCACGAATTGAGAACAGTATGCACCGCGAGCGGATTGACGTGCGCGGCTATCTTCCCGCAGATAGCCTGGAACAACTGTATGCGCGAGCCTCGATTTTCGCTTTTCCCTCACTGGACGAAGGCTTCGGAATACCCGTGCTCGAAGCGATGGCGCGTGGGGTCCCGGTCGTGACATCGAACTGTTCAGCGCTGCCGGAAGTAGCGGGCGAGGCGGCGCTGCTCGTAAACCCGCGAAGCAGCGCGGAGATCGCGGAGGCGCTGATGCGGCTGGCGAAGGATGCCAAACTGCGCGAGCGGTACGCGGAGCTGGGCCGAGCGCGGGCGGGGCTGTTTCCCTGGGGCCGCGCGGTGAGCGCCACGTACGAGGTCTATCGCGAGCTTCAGCGGTAGTTAGAAATTCGCTTCGGCGGGCGCCGACTTTTCGCTCTCGTTGTTTTTCTTATCGACTGAGCTCACCTCGTAGCGATAGGTCTTGCCATGTTCGACATGATGATCGCTGTAAGCCGGCAGCGCGATCAGCTCGCCTTGCCGTTCGAAGGGCCCGCCATCTACCGAGCGATAGACGTAGTAACCCTGCAAATCGGATTCCGGGCTGCGCTGCCAGGAAACCTCGACGGAATCCGGACCCGAAAGCGCGGTGATGCTCGCTGGGACAGAAGGCGGGAATTTATCCACCGGCGTGATCGCCACCGCGTTCGACGGAAGGCTTTCGGCGGTTCCTTCCGTAGCCACCACGGTGTATTGGTAGTTGGTATCGTATTGCGCGGTGGAATCGAGGAAGGGAGGCTGATCCGCGGCGCCGAGATCGACAGGCTGCTTATCGCCGGCCGCCTGCCTCGAAATGCGGTAGTGAACGTCGCGACCCGCGCCCTGCCAATTGAGCACGACGCCCTTGGCCGTAGCCGTCGGTTCCTGGAGCACGGGCGGGTCGAGCGGAGCGATCACATCGAGCACCACGTGATTCGACCAGGATGAGAAGTGGTCTCCCTTTTTCACGGCGGAGCGAACCGCTACCACCACATGCTGGCCCTGCCAATCGGAGACCGGAACGGTTTCCGCAAGCGGAATGGGCTGCGGATCGTCGGGGTCGCCCGGGGGCGGCAAAGCCACCGGGTATGACTTGGCGGTTTGCGCCCAGCGGTCGAAATCGAAGGGGGTCGGAGCGGGACCGATACGCAGATCGATTTGCGAAAACCGCTTTATCGCCAGGCTGTCGGTTGTACGGGGTGGAGTGGCGAAGGCGATCAACAGCTTGTCGCCTCTTTCCACGACCGATAAATCGGCGATTCGATTCGGAATCTGAGGCGAGGGAGGCAGCACCGGACCCACATACCCGCAGCCCGACAAGAGCAGAAACGCCATCAGGGCTGGCGACGCAGCGAGACGCACTTAAAGAATATACCTGCTCAGATCCTGATCTTTCACAATCTCGGCCAACTGCTTGCGCACGTAGACGGCGTCAATGCGGATGTTCTTCTTTTTCAGATCGGGTCCGTCGAAAGAAATATCTTCGAGCAGCTTTTCCATTATGGTGTGCAATCGGCGGGCGCCAATATTTTCAGCGGACTGATTCACCTGCGCGGCAATCTTAGCGATTTCAATGAGCGAGTCCTCGGTGAAGCTAAGCTTGATGCCTTCGGTATCGAGGAGCGCCATATATTGCTTGACCAGCGCCGACTTGGGCTCTTTCAAGATGCGGATAAAGTCGGCTTCCGTAAGCGACTTCAGCTCAACCCGAATCGGGAAGCGGCCCTGCAGTTCGGGGATGAGATCGGAGGGTTTCGAGACGTGAAACGCGCCTGCGGCGACGAACAAAATGTGATCGGTGCGAACGAACCCATGACGCGTATTCACGGTGGTGCCTTCGACAATGGGCAGAATGTCGCGCTGCACTCCTTCGCGGCTGACATCCGGCCCGTGGCCGCCTTCGCGGCCGGCGATTTTGTCGATTTCGTCGAGGAAGACGATGCCGTTGCGCTCGACGCGCTCGAGCGCGATGCGAGTGACTTGATCCATGTCGACGAGTTTCTGCTCTTCTTCCTGGACCAGATATTCGAGTGCTTCGGAAACGCGCATGTTGCGCTTCCGGGTACGCGGTCCGAACAGGCCAGGGATGACATCTTTCAAATTGATGTCCATCTCTTCGATGTTGCCGTTGGTCGAAACTTCGAAAGTAGGCCCACGTTCTTTTACGTCGACTTCCACGGTTCGGTCATCCAGCTTGCCCGCGCGCAATTTTTCGCGCAGTTTCTCACGCGTCCGCTCGATGCTTTCCGGAGATTCGGGTTGGGGCGGCATCAACAGGTCGAGCAAACGGTCTTCCGCCTGCTGTTCGGCGCGATCGGCGATTTGCTCCAGGCGTTCTTCGCGCACCATGTCGATGGCTACGTCGACCAGATCGCGAATGATGGATTCCACGTCGCGGCCCACGTAACCTACTTCTGTAAACTTGCTGGCTTCGACTTTGAGGAAGGGTGAGTTGGCCAGTTTGGCGAGGCGGCGCGCGATCTCGGTCTTGCCAACGCCGGTGGGACCAATCATGAGAATGTTCTTGGGCATCACCTCTTCGGCCATTTCGGGCTCGAGCTTTTGGCGCCGTACACGATTGCGGAGGGCGATCGCCACGGAGCGCTTGGCGTCCGCCTGCCCGACGACGTGCTTATCGAGCTCGGCTACAATTTCGCGGGGCGTAAGCTCGTCCAGCAAAGGGGCTTCGTCAGAGGATTGCTGCGGGAGATAAATTACCATTACGCCAACTCTTCATACGTTATGTTTTCGTTCGTGTAGATACAGACGTCGCCTGCGATCTTCATCGCCTTCTCGACCACTTCGCGGGCGCTCAGATTCGTGTTTTCGAGAAGGGCAACGGCCGCGCATTTGGCAAACGGCCCTCCCGAGCCAATAGCGGCCACCGGGCTGTCGGGTTCAATGACGTCGCCGGTGCCGCTGACGATGTACATATTCTGCGCGTCGGCCACCAGCAGTAAAGCTTCCAGATGACGCAGCATACGATCGGTGCGCCACTCCTTGGCCAGCTCGACTACGGAACGCGGCAAATTGCCGCTATGCTGTTCGAGCTTTGCTTCAAAGCGCGCAAACAGTGCAAAGGCGTCGGCGGTGGAACCGGCGAAACCAGAGACGATTTTGCCATTGTAGAGACGCCGGAGTTTTTTCGCGCCGCTTTTCAGAACTTCGTTGCCCATGGTGACTTGACCGTCACCGGCGAGAACCACTTTGCCGTTGCGGCGCACGCATAGGATCGTCGTCGAACGGATTTTTCTAACCATTTGAGATGTAAAGGACAAGGGACGGACTTTCGATGAACCTTCATTTCATCATAAGGGGGCTTCCGCCTGTCTAAGCGCGGTTCCGCGACGGCGATGTGGATGGGAACTAATTTGTGGCGCGAACGCTTCGCTCCGCAGGTCTTTCGGGCTGCGGCTTAGGAAGCGGCTTGCGGGGGAGCATCTCGGGCCGATTGGCGGTGTTATACACGAACGAGGCGATGATGGCCGATGCCTGCATCAAATCACCCGCCTGGATGCGATCATAGACATCCATGTTGGAGTGATGCGTGCGGGTTTCGTAATCCATCGGATCCTGTATGAACTGAAAACCGGGAAGGCCGATAGCATCGAAGGAGAGATGATCGGTGCCGCCGGTATTGCGAATCGAGACCGTAGTGGCGCCCATGTCGTGGAAGGGAGCCAGCCACGATTCGAAGATCGGCCGCATCATGTCATTGCCCTGCAAGTAGACGCCGCGGATTTTGCCTGTTCCGTTATCGTAATTGAAATAGCCGGAGAGCTTGGCATGTTCGGCGGTCAGCTTCATGGTGGCGCGATCGGCGAAATGCTCCTTGACGTAAGCTCTTGATCCCAGCAATCCTTCTTCTTCACCTCCCCAGAGAGCGATACGGACAGTGCGATCGAGAGGCACGTTGGCCGTTTTCAGAATGCGGACTGCTTCCATCATCACCGCGCTGCCGGCGCCATTGTCGGTGGCTCCAGTACCGCCGTGCCAGGAATCAAAGTGCGCACCGAGCATCACCAATTCGTCTTTGTGCTCGCCGCTGCCGGGAATCTCGCCGAGGATGTTGAAACAATCGGGGTGGTCGTCCGTGAACTCATTCTTGATGTTGAACTCCAGCTTGACGGGAATCTGGTGCTCCAACAAACGCGCGATGCGGTTGTACTGCTCGGGCATGAGGGCCACACCGGGCAACGCGATTGGTTTCTTGGGATCGTAGGAACCGCCGGAGGCCGCGAAGATGGTGCCGCCATCGCCGTTGTTACTCGCCGAGAGAATCAGGACGGCGCCTTCATCGCGTAGGAATTGAGCGATTTTCTGCTGCATGCGGCGGCGCTCCTCGCGGCTTTGGAAGGGAGTTCCAGGCGGCCGCGAACGAGTAATCGGCGTCGGAGCCCCGAAGAGGCTGGTCCGCGAAGGGTCTGGCGCTCCGGCTTCCTCGGCGAGTTCGGCGTCCGTAAAACGACGGGCTTCCGCCGAAGTAGGAAAGGGCAACTGGCGGGGCGTGCTGATCAGCACGATTTTTCCTTTTAGCTTGCCTTTGTATTTTTCAAGGTCGGCGTCGGTAACGAGCGGCGCCAAGACCGGCTCTCCGCTGATGCTGCCTTCGGTACCGGCCGTCCATGCCAACGGCACTCCGGTCAGCGAATAGAAGCGGGGCTCCACCATGTGAGCCTCGTAGTATTCGTTGTCCCAGCCGCGGCCGAAGGGACCCCACTTTTCTTCGTGCACGTTGACCAGGCCATATTCCTGAAGACGCTTCACCGCCCAGTCGCCGGCGGCGCGGAAATTTGGCGAGTTCGTCAGGCGGGGGCCGTACACGTCGGTCAAATAGAACATGGTGTCCATCACCTTCGAATCCGAGAACGCCTCGGCCTTGATGCGGTTGACGACGGAGAGATCCACCTTCTCCTGCGCGAACAGAACCGTCACAGCGACAAGGACAAAAAGAGGAACGAGCGGCTTTTTAGGGACCATGGGTATTGTCAATGATAACGACTGGAATTCGACCGTGGTTACCCTTCGGGGCAATATTGCGGTCAAAACGCAACAGCAAAGGCCAATGATCCCCTAATGTGTTGCGATAACGACACGCCTATAGAGAAGGAACGTCTCTAGAATCAAGAGATTAGCGTCTGCGATCTAGATCGCTTGCTATGCTGGGCGTGACGGCATGTCCTGTGAAACAACGATTGAACGTCCGGTGGAAGTGGAAGGTATCGGTCTCCATCACGGAGCCCCGGTGCGGTTGCGGATCACACCAGCCCCTCCAGCGACGGGGATAGTTTTCATCCGTACCGACCTGGACAACACGCGTATTCCCGCGAGTTGGGAGTATGTGGAGCGGGTGAGCTACGCCACCAGCCTGATGCACCCCAAAGGCATTTTCATCTCTACCACCGAGCACCTGCTCAGCGTGCTTTATAGCATGGGGATCGACAACGCTTTTATCGAGTTGGACAATCTGGAACTGCCCATATTGGACGGCAGCGGCTTGCCGTTCGTTGAGCTCTTGCGGAAGGCGGGCAAGAAGGAATCCCGGCGCCCGCGGCGCTATATGAAGATCGTGAAAGAGGTCAAGGTGGAATCGAATGGAAAGTCGGTGGCGATTTTGCCGTCGGATCGATTTCAACTCTGCTGCCGTAATTTTTTCGATCATTCCCTGGTGGGCGACCAGAGCCTGCAACTGGAAGTTACACCGGAATCGTATGCGCGAGAGATTGCGCCGGCGCGAACGTTCGGATTCGAGTACGAGCTGGATCAACTGCGCGATATGGGATTAATTCGCGGCGCATCGCTCGACAATGCCGTTTGTTTCACGCGCGAAGGAGTGGCGAATCCCGGCGGTTTGCGTTTTGGGGACGAGTGTTGCCGTCATAAGGCGTTGGATCTGTTGGGAGATCTGGCTTTGATCGGCCGGCCGCTGCTGGGCCGCGTAGTCGCCGAGAAGGCCGGACATGCCATGCACGTCGCGCTGGTGAACAAAATCATGTCAGACCCCTCGATTTACCGGGTGGTCACGCTGGACCGGCGGTCCCCGAAAGCGCTGAAGCCGCAGGATACGGTGCCGCTGGCAGCTTCGGCTTATTAATATGTTTGTTTGCGGTGGCTGCCACATTTCCTAACGGCACTTCGGCTGCTGGCCTCGCCTCTTTTGGTTTGGCTGCTGCTCGAGTCGAGATTTGAGGCCGCATTGGTGGTGGTGGGAATTGCCGGAGCGACCGACTGGTTTGACGGCTATGCGGCCCGGCGGCTTGGCGTGACGGGACAACTCGGCGTGGTGTTCGATCCGTTGGCCGACAAGGTCTTGCTGGTCACGTTATTTCTGGCGTTGGGGGCGATTCACCTGGTTCCCCTGTGGCTTTTGCTGATGGTCTTGGGCCGCGACGCAGTTATCGTCGTTGGGGCGCTATTGCTCAGACTCTTTAGGAATGCGCGCCAATTCATTCCCACGTTCCTCGGAAAGGTAAGCACGTTTTTTCAGATCACGCTGGTTTTACTGGTACTGATTGAGGCGTCTTTCCCGAATGAATGGTTCCTGTTGCTCGAAAACTCCGCCGTGGTTTTGTGCGTGATCTTCACTGTTCTGAGCTGGCTGGAGTATCTGCGGCTGGGTATCCGGATGACGAAGGCAACCGCGCCCCAGGGGCCTAGCGCAAAATAAACAAGATGCGTTTGAAAAGCCCGATTGACGCAATTGAAGCCTGGGAGTAGCCTGAAAGAAGAGATGGAGCCGAGCGTCGAAATTTTTGTGCCCGCACGCCTGTACGCGCGCGTGGGCTGGGCCGCCTTGGCAGGCTCCCTGGCGTGCGTAGCGTGCGGCTTTCGCGCGCCCCTGGCTTTCCTTCCCGCGCTGTTATGCGCGGCAACGGCAGCGGGTCTGTTCTGGCTGGCGGCGCGGCCGCCCATTCGCATCGGCGAGACGCAGTTCAACGTCGGCGAGCGCGCCGTGGCCTGGCGCGAAGTTCGCGAGATCAATCGCAGCCGTTTCCTTTCACCGCTGGTGCTGCGCATCAAACTGACCAATTCCCGTCATAAGACGCTGGTATACCCGGGAGAACCGGACCAGATTGAACGGCTCCTGTTGCAGCTCCGGAAAAATTCCCAGTTGGCTACCTTCGACGGAGTCGCTTACCGCGATTACTGGACGTGGTCCAGCCTGAGTGGAGTGCGGGGCGACAATCCGGCGCTCGATCAGCCCGAGCGTATGTGCAGCTCGGAAGATGAAGAAGAAATTGAACGGCTCTATCAGCGGCTGAAAACGGTGGGGCGGCTCGATTCCCGCAGCACCGACGCCTCCCAAAGCTCTCGTGAGGATTAACCGCTGGCTTTGAGACGACCGGCTGGCGTGCGCCGTAGGCGTGGTTGTTTACCATTCAGTCTTTTCCTGATCCTGGCGGTAGTCCTGGTTTGTCTATTCCCGGCGCCACTGCTTACGCTGGCTGGCAAAATGCTGGTCGAGGACGACGGAGCCCAGAAGGCCGACGCGATCCTGGTGCTGGCGGGTGACGACTTCGGGCAGCGCATTATCAAAGGCGCAGAACTGGCCAAGGCCGGCTACGCTCCCTTTGTGTTGGTGAGCGGAATGATTGCGCTGGTGGGACACGGCTCCGACATGACGATCGAATATGCGGAGCGAAAAGGATTTTCGCCGGCGCTGTTTCGCGCCGTTCCACTACCGCCCAACACCGATTCGACTCGCCAGGAAGCCGATTATCTGGGCAAGTATCTTAAGGAGAACAAGCTGCAAAGGATCTTGCTGGTCACGAGCGTGTATCACACGCGGCGGGCCGCACGCCTGTGGCGAATCGAAAATCCATCTCTCGAGATAGACGTGGTTCCGGCGCCCGATCCTTACTTCTCAACGGATGGCTGGTGGAAGACCCGAGCCGGTAAGAAGACGTTTTTCTATGAGTGGATGAAGACCTTCTCGGCTTGGCTAGGGGAATAAGTGTCGTCTTTGGCTACGCTTTGGCCCTATGTGCGCCGCTATCGCAAGGGGATGGCGCTGGGTATCGGGTCGCTTCTGATGAAAGATGCGCTGGCAGCGGCGCTGCCGGTAGTCATCAAGCACGGCATCGATTCGCTGACCGGCGGTTTCCGGCTGCGGATTCTGTTGGAATTGGCGGCTCTCCTGGTTGGTCTTTCGCTGATCAAGGGGCTGTTTCAGTATTGGATGCGCGTGATCATCATCGGTATTTCGCGCGACATCGAGTACGATCTGCGGAATGATCTGTTCCGCCACCTGGTAGAACTTTCGCAGGATTTCTACGCGCGCTACCGGACCGGCGACATCATGGCGAGGAGCACCAACGATCTGAACGCCGTGCGCATGATGCTGGGTCCGGGAATCATGTATTGGACGGAGACCAGCGTAACGCTGGTTCTCTCGGTAGCGGTGATGCTTCACACGGATGCACGGCTGACCTTGATGTCGCTGATCCCCGCCCCCTTCGTTTCGGTCGCGGTCGTTCTGTTCGGACGCCGCATTCACACGCGGTTTCAACACATCCAGAGTCTATTTTCCGATATCAGCAGCAAGGTGCAGGAAAATCTGGCGGGCGTGCGCGTGGTGCGGGCCTATACGCAAGAAAAGGCCGAACTGGGCCAGTTCGAGGGAATGAATCGGGATTATATCCGCGAAAATCTCGGCCTCGCACGCATCCAAGGCATGTTCATGCCGCTGCTGCAGGCGTTGATCGGCTTTACGTTTCTGATCGTGCTATGGGCCGGGGGTAAACAGTTGCTCGAAGGGCGCATCAGCTTGGGCAGTTTTGTCATGTTCAACACGTACATGGGCATGTTGATCTGGCCGATGATCGCCTTCGGGTGGGTGGTCAACCTGATGCAGCGCGGCACGGCGTCTTTGAACCGGATCAATGAGATTTTGCATGAACGGCCGGGGATTGCCAGGCCGGCGGGAGAAATAACCGCTCCCCGCGAGCGCGCGGCGGATATTCGGTTTCGCAATGTAGTCATGGCGTTCGGCGAGCGGGAAGCGATTTCCGGCATCGATCTGACGATTCGCTCGGGAGAGACGGTGGCCATCGTCGGCCATACCGGCAGCGGCAAGACTACGCTGGTAAACCTGATTCCGCGTTTGTTCGACCCGACGCGGGGGACGGTGGAGGTGGGCGGCGTCGATGTGCGGAAGTACGATCCGGAGGAGCTGCGCCGTGAAATTGGCTTCGTTCCGCAGGAAACGTTTCTTTTCAGCGCTACGTTGGCGGAGAACATCGCTTGGGGCGGGCCCGGCGCAAGCGAGGAGCAAATTCGCCGGGCAGCGGAAGTGGCAGGGCTCGCGAGCGACATTGAGACATTTCCGAACGGGCTGGGTACGGTGATCGGCGAACGGGGACTCACGCTATCGGGCGGCCAGAAGCAGCGTACCGCGATCGCGCGGGCGATTCTTCGCAATCCACGCATTCTGATTCTGGACGATGCGCTGTCGAGCGTGGACACGGTAACCGAAGAAAAGATTTTGAATGAGCTCGCTGGAGTGATGCGCGGGCGCACGACCATTCTGATTTCGCATCGCGTCTCCACCGTCCAGAATGCCGACCGGATTGTCGTACTCGACCACGGCGTTGTGGTAGAAATTGGTACTCGCGAGGAATTGCAACGGCGCGGCGGCTACTTTGCCGAGCTTTATCAAAAGCAGTTGCTAGAAGAGGAACTGGAGGCAATCTGATTTATGTTCGATCGAAGCATCGGCCGGCGTAGCTTTTTGGGAGGAGCGGCCGGCTTGGCGGTCGCGGTAAACAGTGAATTGCGCGGACAGGAGTATCGCATCGCGGGAGCGGATCTGAAGCTCGGCATCGCGTCCTATTCGTTTCGCAAGTTTACGCGGACTCAGGCGATTCAAATGACCAAAGAGTTGGGAACGCCTTACCTGAACGTAAAGGATTTCCATCTCAAGCTGGACAGCACTCCGGAGGAGATCGATGCGGCCAAAAAGGAATTTGCCGATGCAGGGATCATTCTGGTTGGCTGCGGCAACGTCAGTTTTCCGAAAGACGACGAAACCGATATCCGCAATAAATTTGAATACGCCAAGCGTGCCGGCTTCCCGCTGATCGTCTGCGCACCGACAGCGGAAACGCTCCCCAAGCTGGAAAAATACGTCAAGGAATACAACATCAAAATTGCGGTGCACAATCACGGGCCGGAGGACAAACATTTTCCGACTCCGGAGAGCGTGCTGAAGGCGGAAAAGGGAATGGACCCTCGCTGCGGGCTGTGCATGGATATCGGGCATACCTCGCGAACGGGGGTGGATATCGTTGAGTGGATTGTGAAAGCCGGTCCGCGCCTGCTTGATATGCACGTCAAGGACTTGGCCGATCCGATGGTCAAAGAGAGCCAGGTCGCGGTCGGCGACGGCAAGCTGCCACTTCCCCGGATCTTCCTGCAACTGATCAAGATGAAATACAACGGCAGTGTAAACCTGGAATATGAAGTCCATGCCGACGATCCGATGCCGGGCATGCAAAAGAGCTTTTCCTACATGCGGGGAGTGCTAGCGGGCATTCGAGCAACCAAGTATTCGGCGTAAGCGGCATCGCGGTCCGGCGTTATCTTGAGAACTATCCGGCGACCGGCCCACAATTTTTTCGAGCGTGCTGTATTCCAACGTCATCGCGCGGTACCCGAGCCAGAAATTTTCACGGTTTGAATTGAGCGGGCAACCAGACTCCGCGGTCGAGTGTTGCTGGCACATGCGCGCGGCCTTATGCGGAGAAACGCCTCATCTGTACCGTCGATATTGCTATTGGAAACAACAGCTCGCGTCTGAAGTCGCGACGGCTCGCGAGCAAGAGCGACGGCGGATGGCGGTTTCGCAAGAATGGTCGGGATTAGGGACGTACGTACGAGAGGGCCTCGTTATCGCGCGACAGGAAATGTTATTAGACGCGGCCGGCATGCTGTTCCGTTTGAAGATTCCTGGCGCGCGAATCGTTTTTGAAAACGCCATCGCAGCGGTGCTCGAAACAGTCTATTCCGCTGTCGCTTAGGAAGACGGACGAGGCGCCGGCCTGAAAACCATCACATCCAGTTGAGGCCAAGGTTCGGTCGCCTGGCCACGCTTGGATAGAAAAATCGTCCAGGCGGCGTACAAGAGCACGACCAAAATAAATTGCAGGTGCTCGAGGACTGCCATCGCGCCGAGCGGAGCCAAATTCTCGGCGAAGAAGAGAATGGCGTAACCGCCGAAGTAAAGGCTGAGCAACGTGGTGTGAAGAACGAGGTTGCGTGGAGGCTGCTTCAGCGGCGCCGGGAAGCAGGCAAAGAAGGCCGATACCAGAATGAGAGTGCCGGCGATCCAGCTATCCACCGAGCGATGCAAAAGGAAGAGCACGCGCAACAAGGCCTCTTGGCCCTGGACGCGATGGAGCTCGAAGGGCAGTCCTACACAACAAACGGTCACCGTGATGGCTAGACAAACCAAGAATAGACGGACGGCGAATTTGCCGATCTTCGGATAGAGCCGCGCCACCGCCTTGAGCGTGTCGAGGCCCACCCAAATTTGGGCCAGGAGAACCGCGGGAAGAGTCCACTCCCAGACTGCGGTATAGGCGTGAGTGTCATAACCGGGAACGGACAGGATTGCGTCTCGCAGGAGCACCACAGCCAGCATGAAGGCGAAACTCTTCAGCGGCCTCAGGAAGAGGCGTTGTTGAAAGATGCGCGCAATCACCGCGGCAGCCAATAGGGCGGAGGCAAGCCAGAGAATCTGATAAAACGAGGAAACTCCCACTCACTGGTTCAGTGACTTCCGGGCGGCAAGATTCTCCGCTACTAGCAAAAATGAGTAAGCACGACGGTGTGTGTCGTCAAGTGACACATGAACGTTTGATGAGGAGGAGGAGCGTCCCAAAAACATAGCGATAGTAAGAACGGGATAAAGAAGATCATTTCATAGTCCTTGGCGGCAGTTCCGCGCGATCCAAGAGTAGGGCCCACTAGCTGCCGGACTAACGGTGCCGGATAGTCAGCCCGGCCTGTAACTGATTCAAGACAGGGCAAGTTGGCTTCTTCGGATAAATTTCCTACTGTTGTGATCGGCACGGAATAGGAACATCCTTAGAGCCCAAATGCGGGACGTGGGGCACTTCACAAAAGATGGCGACAAGCGCCCTTCCCATACAACGCATTGACCGGCGAATGCGCGGCGGATCGCAATCGCTGCTGGTTCGCGACGGGGCTGGAAATGCCTACATCGCTAAGTGCGTTGGTAATCCACAAGGGACCAGAACCCTGATCAACGAATGGATGGCCTGCCGGCTTTTGAAATATCTGCGGGCCTCGACACCGGAGGTGCGAGCGATCGGAATTGAGCGCGGTATTCCGGGCGACAACCTTTTGGAGTTCCAGATGGGAAACCGAAAGGTCCCGATTGCGCCGGGAGTGCATTTGGGCTCGCGTTGTCCCGCCGATCCGGAGCAGAAAGCGATTTTCGACTTCCTGCCGAGACGTTTGCTGCACAAGGTCGGCAACCTGCCGGATCTGCTGCTGGCGTTTGTCTTTGACAGATGGGTGGGCCAGACAGACTCGAGGCAAGCGATCTTTATTCGCGAACGCGCCGCCGAGAAGACAGCGCCCTATCGTCTTTACCTGATCGATCACGGCCAAAGCTTCGGCGGCTCGCGTTGGGAATTTTGCGATGGCGGTCTTAACGGGCTGTATCGGGACCGCTCGATTTACGCGGGCAGCGAGGCAGAGTTCGAGTGTCATAGCGCGGTGGATCGAATTAAGCAGATTCCGGAGAGCAGCTTATTTTCGATCGAGAAGGAAATCCCGGACGGGTGGCTCGAAGCCGGCGACCGCGAAGAAATGCAGCGGCTTCTGGAGCTACTGAGTGGGCGGCGCGGGAAGCTTCACGACCGGATCGACCGGGCTCTGAGGCAAGTGCAGCAAGCTGGTTTGGCGCTGCCGAAAACCGCGGACGGAAAGATACTGCTGGGAGCGCTGTTGGTATTGGCCTGCATGCCTGGGCCGCCTAGGGACAGCACGAATAGAGGGATTGCGCTAACCTACAACCGAGGGGACTTGTTATGCGCCACTCCGCTCGCCTGCGGTATTCCGGTATTGCCTGGTTTGCCATTCTATCGGCCGGCAGCTTGGCCCAAGAACAAAGGCACGGCGTTCAGCCGCGCACGAGCGCCGAAGAGTACGCCACGAAAGCCCAAGCCGACGGCCGGACCTATGCTGCTTCGCTGGTGCCGGCAAAGGAGGTCAGGCACCTTTTCGCCTTCGACATTAGCAAGTCTTATATAGTTTTCGAGGTAGCCTGCTATCCCGGCGATCACCCTCCGGCTAAAATCGAGCCGGACGGGTTCCTCGTCAAGGGCAACAAGAGCGACTTTGCGCATCAAGCCGATGCCGCAACCGTTGCCGCCGACGTGCAACGACAAAATACGCCTAAGTTGCCGTCGCGGACACCGGCTGTCTATACCGAAGCGAATGTCGGTTATGAAAGCGGGACAGATCCTTATACCGGAAGGCGGGTGCATGACGTGTACACCGGCGGCGGCGTGGGCGTGGCATCGGGTCAACCGCCGGATGCCGGTCCGGTTTATCCCGCTCCGGGAGGAACACCGCAGGATCGCGAATTACTCGAAACCCAGCTTCAGCAAAGAGGTCTCCCGGCTGGAAAGTTCGATCACCCGGTCGCCGGCTACTTGTATTTCTTCCGTTCGTCGGTAAAGAAAGACGGCAAAGGCTCGTACGCCTTGGAATATTCCACCGACTCAACCCAAACCGTGCACCTGACGGTGCCATCCAAGCCGTAATATCTGCTACGATCCAGGTCAGGTAACGCCCACTGGCCGTCACTGTCTAAATCCAATTCTCCACTTCGGCTGCCGATTCGGGCAGCTAACAATTAGGTGTGTCTCGTGGTCCCGGCAATGAGCGAGCAGCTTCGGCTCAGCGAAAAAGAGGCGATCGAAGCCGAGTTACAAGCGTGCCGGGGCAGGGTCTCCAGAAGCGGCGGCGCGGCGCAGCGGCTGGGCGTGCCGGCGTCCACGCTGGAGTTTCGGATCAGGAAGCTGGCTATCGATTAAATACCGGTTCCGGAATGGCCGCTGACGAAAAGCTGCGGCCAGCCGTGGCATTCTGGCGCAGCGTTAGAGGCATTGACAAGGTCAAGATAAACAGCCTGTGGCTGGCTGCGCGGAATGCTTTGGCGGTGGCGTTGCCTTTGGGCGTAGGGATTGCCTGGGGGCATCCACTGGCCGGGGTCGCGGTCACGACAGGCGCGCTAAACGTCTCCTTCTCCGATGGACGCGACCCTTATTGGCAGCGTGCGCGCCGCATGCTTCTGTGGAGCGTTCTGGGCGCGCTGGCGGTATTCGCCGGTTCGGTAACCGGGGCGCATGCTCTGCCCGCCGTCCTGGTCGCCGTCGCTTGGGCGTTCGCGGCCGGCATGCTCATCGCCATCAGCACACACGCGGGCGACCTGGGTCTCAATACGTTGGTGACGGTCATCGTCTTTGCGGCGCGCGGGGCGATGCCGGCGCAAGGCGCTTTTGAGGCGGGCTTATTGGTGCTGGCGGGCGGTCTGCTGCAAACCGGGTTCGCACTGCTCTTGTGGCCGGTTCGCCGCTACGAGCCGGAGCGACGCGCGGTGGGTGGTGTGTACCTGGCGCTCTCAAAGGAAGTCGATCCCCATCTTGACGTGGTGGTATCCACGCCTTTGACCCCGCCAACGACGGAAGCCCAGGACACCATTACGGCTTTGGGACGCGATCACAGTGTGGCCGGAGAGCGTTTTCGGTTACTGTTTGACCAGGCAGATCGCTTGCGGCTCTCCATTTACAGAATCGGACGTCTGCGCGATGAGTTGGGAGAAGGCGATAACCAGCGATCGGAGGCCGAAGGCGAGGCGGCAGCGGCAATCGACTCGCTGCTCACGATCGTTTCGCGGTTGCTTGCGGCAGTGGCGGAGTCTTTGCTGGGCGAGGGCAAGTCGGCGAATTTGGGCGGGCCGCTCGAAGAACTGCGGACGCAGGTAAGTGCGGCGCAATTACAAAGGAGCGCGGCGTCTTTTCCGCTGGCGGGCAGCATTGCGGCGGCCGTCGATGTGCTCGCCGGTCAGCTTCGTTTGGTAGCGCAACTTGCCGAGCACACGACTCCGCAAGGCTCGCGGGAGTTCGCAAAACGTCAGGAAACGGCGCCATTAAAGCTGCAAGCCGCGGGTTGGGCGGCCACGCTGCGAGCGAATCTCGATTTTCGCAGCGCGATTTGCCGGCATGCGATTCGCCTCGGCCTGTGCGTCGCGCTTGGCGATGTCATCGAGCGCAGTCTCAACTGGCAGCGGGCGTATTGGCTGCCGATGACGATTGCGGTGGTTCTGAAGCCCGATTTCACAACCACGTTCAGCCGGGGCGCGCTGCGTTTATTGGGCACACTGGGCGGCCTCACACTCGCTACTGCGTTGTATCACTTGCTGCCGCCGTCAGGAGCCTGGCAACTGCTCCTGGTGGGCATTTTCACGTTTCTTCTTCGCTATGTGGGCCCGGCCAATTACGGAGTCTTTACGCTCGCGGTCAGCGGACTGATCGTGTTTCTCATCGCCGCGACCGGCGTGCCACCAGGAGAGGTGATTGCGGCGCGCGGAGCGAACACAGCGGCGGGCGGAATTCTCGCGCTCGTCGCCTACGCGCTTTGGCCCACTTGGGAACGCACCCAGGTATCGGACGCGCTGGCCGACATGCTGGATTCGAGCCGTCTCTATTTTCGAGCGATCGTGCAACGGTTCGCGAGTGACAAAGCGGAGCTCGACGCGGAGTTGGACGATGCGCGCCGCGATTGGCGGAGGAGCCGAACCGCCGCAGAGGCCTCGGTCGATCGAGTCAATTCGGAGCCGGGTACGGCCGGCGCAACGCGCGAATGCCTGACCGCCATGCTTGCCAGCTCCCATGCATTGCTGCACGCCGTCATGGGGCTGGAAGCCGGGATGATGCAAACACCGATCGAAACACGTATTCAGACACCACCCGAGGCGCTGATCACTTTTGCGAACGACGTGGAATTTACACTTTATTTCCTGGCCTCCGCATTACGCGGATCGCGCACCGCCAGCGAAGCTCTGCCCGAGCTTCGCGAGGATTACCGGCGGATGGTGGAAGCACGCGGCGGCTTACCGGCAGGTGACGAATACGTGCTGATCGAGACCGACCGTTTGACGGTGAATCTGAATACGCTACGCGAGCAGGTGCTGCGGTACGTTCGCGGTTGTTGACCGGTTAACGGTCGGCCTTGTGGTTCCGTCTTCTTCGCAGAAAAGGAGACAACCCCTTATGCAAAGAACCCTTACACGGAAAATCTGGAAACTTGGTTTTGTCAGTTCTCTGGCAGTGCTGCCGATGCTTGCCGGAGCGCTGATGATTCAGATTGGCAACCCGGCGGCGAATCCCGAAGCGCAAGCGAAACATGCCGCTATCGTGGCGCGTATTACCGCGTGTCACTCTCCGGAAAAGACGATCGTCACGGCTAAGGCAATGGGTTCGGTGGACGGACGGCAGCAAAGCATTCCTTTGCACGTCATTTCGCTCTCGACCCCGGGTACCTACGCGGTCACGCACGAGTGGCCCGAACAAGGAGCCTGGGTCGTCCAATTTGAGGCGACGAATCCGGATTACAAGCGCTACGCCACGGGAGCACGGGTTGAAGTGAATGGCAATACAGTGGAATGGACGAAGGTAAAGCCATACGTCCGTGCTTCAAACAGTTGAGTCACAACCGAAAGATGCCGCGCTGGTTCGCTCCGCTCAAGGCGGAGACCGCGCGGCTTTCGGCGTTCTCTACGAAAAATATTCGGGGATGGTGCACGGTATTCTGCTTGCCCATGTCGAATATCGCTACGCCGAGGACCTGATGCAGGATACCTTCGTAAAAGCGTTGGAGCAATTACCTCGCTTGCGCGAGCCTGGGGCATTCGGCGGATGGCTGGCCGCGATCGCCAGACATATCGCCAGCGATCATCATCGCGGCAGCAGACCGATGGCGGAGGTGACCGAGACAGCCAGTAACGACAGGCGTCCGGACGGCGCGGCGTTCGCGGTGCTCGATCTGGTTAAGAAACTGCCGGAAAGCTACCGCGAAACATTGATTCTCCGCCTGGTGGAAGGGATGACGGGGCCGGAGATCGCGGCTAGAACGGGACTCGCGCCGGATTCCGTGCGCGTGAACTTATGCCGGGGCATGAAGCTTCTGCGCAGCCAACTAAGACCGGGGCAAAACGATGAATGACGATTACCTGTGGGACCGCAGCGGACCGCCGGATGAAGAAATACAGGATCTGGAGGAATTGCTGGGCCAGTTCCGGCGACGGCCTCTAGCAGCGAAGCGCAAGCTTGTTTTCCGCTGGCCGCTAGCAGCAGCCGCTATGCTGGCGATTGCGCTTGCCGCCGGGTGGTTGTTCCAGTCCGTTCACTCAACGGATTTGCGAACGGGTTGGAGCTTGACTATTAACGGGAGTAAGGCCGCGCCATTGCACGCCGGGCAAGTGATCGAAACGGACGCAAATACGCAAGCAATGGTAGAAGCGGGAGAAATCGGCGAAGTGCAGATCGACCGGCAATCGCGCTTTCGCTTGGAGAAGGCCGGAAAAAACGAGCAGCGATTTCTGCTCGATCACGGAACCATTCACGCCTTGATTTGGGCGCCTCCGACGCAGTTTGTAGTGGATACGCCGGCCGCCAAGACGGTCGACTTGGGGTGCCGATACACGCTTAGCGTTTCGGCCGACGGCTCAGGGGAGCTCACGGTGGAAATGGGATGGGTGGCTTTTGAGTGGCGCGGCATAGAATCTTTCATCCCTGAAGGAGCCCGCTGTATTACTCATGCGGGCCGTGGACCCGGTACGCCGTATTTTCTGGATGCACCGAAAGCGCTGACAGATGCGCTCGAGCGCTTTGATCGCGATGGCGATCGGGCAGCGCTCGAAACCGCAATTACGACCGCGCGCAAACACGATGCGCTAACGCTATGGCACTTGTTGAAGCGGACGGAGGGCACCGAGCGGGCGGAGGTGTTTGACCGGTTCGCGTCGCTGGTGAGCCTGCCACCCGTAGCGAACCGCGAAGCGATTCTGCAAGGCAACCAACCAGCGTTCGACGCGGCGTGGGATGCCTTGAATCTCGGCGATACCGCCTGGTGGCGCGAATGGAAAAGGCCGTGGCCGCGATAGCTTATTCCACGATGGCGGCCGCTAGCTCCGGCCGGTCTTGAGGGATTTCCTGGCCGTCCGTGGTCTTAACGAAGCAGCGCAATACTTCGGCAACGCTCCACGCCTGCGCACAACAGCCGCGGGGGGTAAAGGGCGGCTCGGCATCGAAAATCTCGCTGATGGATCCGACGCAGGCCTCGCGCAAATGCAGCTCGAAGCCCTTGAGGAAGCCGTGCGCCGTTTCGAGATCGCCCGGATAAACTCTCAACCAGGCGTCGATGAATGGGCCGATCAACCAAGCCCATACGGTGCCTTGATGATAGGCGGCGTCGCGCGAGCGCAGATCGCCATCGTACTTGGGCTTGTATTGCGGGTCGCCGGGCGCAAGCGATCTCAGCCCGACCGGCGTCAGCAGCTTATCCTGCACGACGTCCAAGACCGCCTTCCAACGTACCTCGTCCAAAACCGGATGGTCTAGAGATATTGCGAATAGCTGATTCGGACGGCAAGACCGGTCGGGCTGTTCGTCGTCGCAAATGACGTCATACAGATGGCCGCCCGCGGCGTACCAGAATTTGCTATTGAAGGACTGTCTGGCTTTCGAAGCATGGGAGGCCATTTCGTCCGCTTCGCCCTCGCGGCCAGCTTGCCGCAGCCATCCTTCGAGCAGACAGAGTGCGTTGTACCAGAGCGCATTAATCTCGACTGCTTTTCCGCGGCGCGGCGTCACCACCCAATCGTCCACTTTGGCGTCCATCCAGGTGAGCTGATAGCCAACCTCTCCCTGCACCAGCAGGCCATCCGTGGGGTCGACGTGAATATTGAAGAGCGTTCCCCGCAGATGATGGTTCACAATATCCACCAAGTGCGGAAGAAGGTAATTTAGCAGGTGTGTGTCGTTGGCTTGCTGGACGTAACGATGAAAGGCGTGAAAGAACCAGAGGGTGGCATCCGCCGTATGGTACAGGCCAGTCGTGCGGCCTTCCGGGAACATGTTCGGGATCAAGCCGTCGCGGATGTAATGGGCAAAGGTCCGTAAGATGTAACTCGCCTCGACAAACCGGCCGGTAGCCATGGTCAGGCCTTCCAAACTGATCATGGTGTCGCGGCCCCAGTCGGTGAACCAATGATAGCCGGCAATTACGCTGCGAATCTCGTCACCGGCGGCACGCGCGCGGGCGGTATCTTCGGGCCTGCCCACCGGCGTAAAAATGAAGTCGTCGGCCGCCCATACTAGTTGGCGGCACGTGCTCTGGCAGGTTTTGGGATGCGCTTCGAGCAGCAAACGTCGCTTCCTATCCTGTTCGGCATCCCAGGCCTGTTCCGGCGTCAGCGCTGACATTACATCCCAGGTATCGGTAGAAGCGACCAAGGTGGCGCTGTGGTTTGCGTCGATTTCAACGGAAAAATAGCCAGGGCTCCAAAGGTCGCCGCGCGAGATGTAGCCGCGGCTGCGCTCCACTTCGTAAACGACATTACGGGTTTTTTGCGAATCGATGGCGAATGCACTCTTTTCGCCGAGAAGGTACATTCGCAGAGGCGGAATCTGGTTCTCGGCTTTTAGCTCGTAGTGGTCGTCGCGGACCATAAATGTGTAAGGGGCGATGGGCGTATTCACGGGCGCCTCATGCTCGCGCATATTGACCGCCGGCCGCAGGTGCAGCTTCACCGAAGCGGACTCCGCCGGAACGTGGTAGCTGATATACACGGTGTTCTGCCGGTGCGGCATGGTGAGGCGCTTCTCGATGGTCAGGCCTTCGAGGCGATAGGTCCAGATCGGCAGACCGGATTCCAGCCGGAAACGGACCAGATTTCGCGCCTTTCCGCGTTCATCATCATCTTCTTTCAGAAGCCCTTTTAGCTCCACCTTGCGGTCATCCGGGAAAACAATCTCTTCGCGAATATCGTTGAGCATCATGGTGCGCCCCAAGGGTGATGGCAGCGCAGCGATCAGAAATCCGTGGAACACGCGAGTCAGCGTGCCGCCGATCGTGCCCGACGAATATCCGCCCAAGCCATTTGTGACTAACCATTCCGTTTCAGTGAGGACGCGGATTTCCTCCTGGCTGAGGGGCACGCTTGAATCGTGGTTGAATAGGTTATTCATTTCTAGACCGGCACGGCGCGGAGAACGACTGCCGCTAATCCGGGTATTCTCCAATTCTCATCACTGTCGAGGGCAGCGGTACCACACCCCCCATATTGAGGATCTTCGGTGGACCAGAGCTTCGTCCACTCGCCGGATTCGGGAGGGCCGAGCAGCGGCTCGGGAGCGGGATTCAATTCCAATTCGACTCCCAGATTGACCACCAGCAGGCGATCGTTGCGGTAATCCGGGGAAAAATAGCGCAACACAAAACACGCGGGTGAAAGGACGGCGCCATCGAACCCGTCCGCGCCTTGCCGCGAAATCACCGGGTCTTCGCGGCGCAAGCGTAGCAGATCGCGGTGCAGCTCATAAATCTCGCGATGCTTTTGCACCTCCGAGTCATCGAGCCGGGAGCGCTCAAACGTCGCCGTGGCGGATGGATCGTCGAAATACCGTTTCATTTCCGGCAACCTCAGGGATCGCCACTGTTCCAGAAATTCTTCCCGCCCTTTTGTGATCTTCAGGGCCAGCTCCCGATTATGGTCCGCAAAGTAAAGAAACGGACTCGAAGCTCCGAACTCCTGCCCTTGAAACAGCATGGGTGTTCCAGGCGCGAGCAGCGTCAAAGCCGTCAGCGCTTTCAACATTCCAGGCGAAGTCTGTTGATGAATGCGCTGCCCGCGGGCTGAATTCGCGATTTGATCGTGATTCTCAATGAAATTCACCATCGCCATACGCGGCAGGCCCAGCATCGACTTCCCCCTACGTTTCTTCTGCCAGCGATACCACTGCCCTTGATAAAGATAACCATACTTGACCGCCGACACAAATTCTTGCGGCGTGCCGCGATAGTCGGAGTAATACGCGTCGGCCTTGCCGGTTAGGGTAACCATCGCCAAATGGTGGTAATCGTCGTTCCAAAGCGCGTCGAGACCGTACCCGCCATCCGATACAGGTTTGATGAGGCGGGTGTCTTGCGGTTCGTTCTCAGCGATCAGCACAATCGTCCGCTCGCCCGCCGCGCGCCGCGCTGCCTGGCCGATTTCAAGAAGCATATGAGGCTCGGAGTCGTCATGAATATCCTGCGTGGCATCCAGGCGCAATCCGTCGAGATGAAAGTCTTTGATCCAATAGGCTGCGTTCTGACGGAAAAACTCACGGACCGGCCGGCTGTGCTTACCATCGAAGTTAATCGCCGCACCCCAATCCGTTTCGTACTTATTGGTGGAATAGTGTGGCGAAAATTTGCTGAAGTAGTTTCCGTCCGGACCCAGGTGGTTGTAGACCACATCGAGGATGACGCCGATCCCGTTGGCGTGCGCCTGGTTGACGAATGCTCGCATGTCGTCTGGCGCGCCATAGATAGACGCGGGCGCGTAGGGCTGTACGCCGTCATAGCCCCAGCCAAATTTGCCGGGAAAGTCCGCCACCGGCATGACCTCAATCAAGGTAATTCCGGTCTCGCGCAGATATCCCAAGTTTGCGGCGGCGGATTGCCACGTTCCCCCGGCGGTGAACGTTCCCAGATGTAGCTCATAAATTACCTGGCCTGCTAGCTTCACTCCGGACCAGGCTCCGTCGGACCAGGAAAAAGACGCGGCGTCCACCACCTGCGAGTATCCGTGGGGGCCGGACGGTTGAAATCGGGAGGCAGGGTCGGGGTAGGATTCGCCGCCGTCCAACTGGTATTTGTAGCGGGCTCCAGCCTCCACGCTGACGCCAAATCCCGAAAAATAGCCATCGCCGTCTTTGGTCAAAGAAACGGGTTGGCGGAGGTCTTCAAATGTTACGGCGGCGGATTTCCGGTCCGGCGCCCAGACACGAAAATACGTGCCATTCGCGGCGGCCGAGAACACGGGGCCCAAGATCGGCTGAGGCATTCCGAGGCTTATACAGCATAGACTCTGGAATCCTGCTACGATTTCGGATTCATGCCAATCGCCGACGATCTCGCGCTCATCGCCCGTCAGGAAGCTACGCTTCAGCTCACCCGGTTCGACGAAGAAACCGCCTGGCGGATCGGTTCGCGTTTGCGGGAGATCGCGGCAGCGCGCCAGTTGGGCATCGTGATCGAGGTGCGCCGCTTTGGTCAGCCGCTGTTTTACTGCGCGCTCGCCGGCAGCTCGCCCGACAACGCGGAGTGGGCCAGGCGCAAAGCGAATACCGTGGCGCGGTTCCATCGCAGCTCGTATGCCGTCGGGTTGGAGCTCGAGCAGAAAAACACAACGCTGCTCGAAAAATTCGGCTTGACTCTCGCCGAATATGCGGCCCATGGAGGTTCTTTTCCGCTCAGTGTTTCGGGCGCCGGCGTCATTGGATCGGTGACAGTTTCGGGATTACCGCAGCGCGAGGATCATCAACTGGTGGTGGAGGCGCTGTGCTTCGAAACCGGGCAGGACTTCGACAAGCTGAGCACGCCATCCGTGACTCCTATGCGTAGTCCATAGGGATCCCTGCTATACTGCTATGCGATGGCCAAAGAGAGTAAGTCGGAAGTCTTGCAAGGGACGCTCGATTTGATGGTTTTAAAAACACTGGATGCGCTCGGCCCGCTGCACGGATACGGCATCGCCCGGCGGATCGAGCAGGTGAGCCAGGATGTTCTGCAACTGAACGAGGGAACGGTCTACACTTCGCTGCTGCGTCTGCAGCAACAGGGCTGGATCTCGTCGGATTGGGGCACATCGGAAAATAATCGGAAGGCGAAATTCTATTCCATCACCAAGGGCGGCCGGAAACAGCTTGTCGAGGAAACGGAGAATTGGGAAAGAATCTCCGGAGTGATCGGCCGCCTTCTAAGGCTGGCGACACAGAGGTAATCGATGGGCCGCCGTGCGATAGTTGCATACGCGGGCTATGGCACCCGATCTATCCAGCGTCGACATCAGGATGGCGCTTCGGCGAGATGCCGCCAATTTTGCGCTTGGGTCCATTCTCACGGTTCTGGGAGTTGTGGCCGTTGCGGTTTTCGGCGCGCGGAAGAGAGTCACCGATCGTAGTCTTCTCTGGTTTGGCGTCTTTACCGGCGTCTACGGCATTCGCCTGATTCTCTGGGCGTACATCTTTCGGTCTGCAGCAAGACCGGTCAACCCCGCCGCGTGGGATTATCTGGCAGCCGCCATTACTTATTCGATTCCGCTGCTGATCGTACTGTTTCTGCTAGAGGTTTTCCCGGGTTGGGCACGTATTCTTCGATGGTTAAGAGGAGGATTTGCCGCATTCGCGGTAGCTGGAATCAGCGCGGACCAAATCCTTGGCCAGCCTGGTTCGTTTCACCGGACGAACAACGGGATTGTCATCATTGCCTTCGTTGCGCTGCTGGTCGCGTTGTACCGCTACCGAAGCGTGAGCGATTTTCGACCGCTGTGGATCGGCGGACTGATTTTCTTCGCCACGGTACTGTTCACGAATGTCTGGACACTTTATAAGGCGCTTCCTTTGGGTCTTACGGCTGTGGAACCGATTGGCTTCACATGCTTTCTGGCGGCGCAGGGGACAGTGGTCATCCGGCGTCTTCTCGAGCGCGAAGAGCGGTTGATCGAAGTTAGCAAAGAGTTGGAGGTCGCGCACCGGATTCAAACATCGATCCTGCCGCGCGAGGCGCCCTCGAATCCGCTGGTCAGCATTGCGGCGCGATACGTGGCGATGACCGCGGTGGCGGGTGATTTCTACGATTTTTTAGTGGTCGACGAAAACAGAATCGGGGTGCTGATTGCGGACGTTTCAGGACATCGAGTGCCGGCGGCGCTGATCGCTTCCATGGTCAAGATTGCGGTTTCGGCTCAATTGCCGCATGCTGAAGATCCGGCGCACGTCCTGGCCGCAATGAACGGGATTCTATGCGGCAAAATGCAGAGTCAATTTGTCTCGGCGGCCTACTTGTTCCTGGATTTGAAGGGCGGGTTTATGCGGTATGGTGGCGCCGGTCATCCTCCTTTGCTGCATTCGACGAACGGCATCATTGACGCGATCAGCGAGAATGGGCTGCTGTTGGGGCTATTTCCGAGCGCTACGTACACGATGACCGAGCGGAAGCTCATTCCAGGGAGCCGCTTTCTGCTCTATACGGATGGGCTGGCGGAGGCGAGTAATGCCAGTGAGCAGTTCTTCGGCGAGGAACGCGTGCACCAAGCTCTACATGATGCCCGCGGACTGACAGCGGAACAAGGTGCAACATTGCTTGTCGAGCGGGTGCGGGAGTGGACGGGCGATCAGCGGCAGGACGATCTTACGGTGATCGTTGTGGATATTTCCTGATCGGCGGACGCGCTAAGCGCGCCTTGGCGGGTAGGTGATGCGGACGAGTCCGCTGGCGGCGGCATCGCATAGATCCGAGCCGCCCGGAATGCCGCCGCGTAAGAGCAGGCCGGCCAAGCGCAGAGTGGCGCGATAGCGCAAGACCGCCAGCCGTTCGCCCAGCGAAGCGTCTCTTTGCGCTCGGGCGATGGCGATTTCCCATTCAAATAACTGCCGGTAGCGGGCGTATTGGGTAATGCGCTCACGCCGAAGTTGGCCGGCAACCGCACCCATGGTTTCAAACTGCAGCCAGCGCGACGCTTCCTCGTCGAGGGCCTCGCGCATTCCGCGATAGTACTGAATCGCGACGATGGCGCGGTCGTCCTGCGCGGAATACTGGTCCATGAGCGACTAGCCGACGAACAAAGGTGGTGCGGTATGGTGATTTTTCTCATCGTAGAATTACCTTGTGTTCGGACAAGACATTCGCTTCGGCATTCGTAGTTTGATTCAGAGTCCGGGGTACGCGCTGACGGCGGTGTTGTCGTTGGCGCTGGGGATTGCCGCCACCACGGCTATTTTTAGCGTGATCTATGGTGTCATCATCGACCCGTTTCCTTATTCTCATCCGGAAACTCTGATGAGCATACAGATCCGCGAGCCAGATCATCATCTGGTTTTTTCTCCCTACACGCCCGACCAGTACCTGGACATTGCGGAACACAACAAGATTTTCAACGGCGTCATTGCCTCGACGATCAGCGACGTTCTGTTGAGCGGCAAGGGTAATCCCGAACGTCTGCGCGGGAATTTCGTCACGACCAACACGTTCGATGTGATGGGCGTAAAGCCATATCTGGGGCGCTACATCCGGCCTTCCGATGGAGGTGTGGAGGCGTCTCCGGTGGCTGTTCTTGGTTATAAATTCTGGCGTAAGCATTTTGGCGGAGACGCCGGCGTGATTGGTACAAGCCTGCGGCTGAACGACAAAGTTCGCACGATTGTGGGCGTGATGCCGCCGCGGTTTATGTGGCGCGGCGCAGACGTGTATCTACCTATCGTGTTTCAACGGGGCAAAGTGGTGGAAGGCGTTCGCTATATCAATGTAATCGGCCGCTTGAAGCCGGGCGTCACGGCGGCGGAAGCCGACACCGATCTCCATCCGATCATCGAGGATATTCTGTTGCGCCGCGATCCTGCGTACCACCATCAGAAGTTTCAGGTCAAGCTTTATAACTTCTATGAGACGTACCCGAACAGCATTCGGAAGCAGTTGTGGATTTTACTTAGCGCGGTTTCTCTACTGCTTCTGATCGCCTGCGCCAACGTCTCGAACCTGATGCTCGCGAGGGCGGCGGCACGAAGCCGTGAAATCGCCATCCGAGCCGCGCTGGGAGCCGGACGGTTGCGGATTGCGCGTCAGTTGCTGACCGAAAGTCTCTTGCTGGGGTTCGGGGCGGCGCTACTGGGGATCGGGCTTGCCTTCGCCATGCTCCAGGCGGTGGTGGCCATCATTCCGCCAGGCACAATTCCCGACGAATCCAAAGTCTCGCTGAACATTCCTGTTCTTCTGTTTACCCTGGCGCTATCGTTATTCATCGCGCTGCTATTTGGAATCGCACCCGCGTTTCAGGCCGCGCGCGCCGATCTTGCCGGGACGCTCAGAAACGCCGGGAGAGGCTTCGCTGGAAACCTTCAGGAAGCACGGCTTCGTAAGGTTCTGGTGGCGGGTGAAGTATCGCTGGCGTTGCTGTTGCTGGTGGGCGCCAGCCTCGTTGTTCGAACTTTGATCAAGCTACAGAACGTGAATCTCGGCTATCATCCGAGCGAGGTTTTGAGCATGCAGATCCCGCTGCCCGAAAGCCACTATCGGACCATCGATTCGAGAAATCAGTTTCTGTCTACGATCGTCAGCCGGATTAAGACGGTGCCCGGACTCGAGGATATCGCGCTCAACACGTTTGTCCATCCGTTCGCCAACTGGGGAATGCACGTGGACGTCCCGGGCAGTCCAGTCCATCAAGAACGAATTGCCATCTTCAGCCAGATCAACAGCAGCTATCCTGCGATTCTTCACATCCCGCTGAAGGAGGGACGATTCTTCAGCGCCCAGGAAGTGGAGATGAAGCGCCACGTCGCACTGATAAACGCGACGTTCGCACATACCTACTTTGCGGATGCGTCCCCGGTCGGACGCGTGTTCCGGCTCCCGGAACTGAAAGGCGAGCCGATAAACCTGGCCGACGACACATTTACCATTGTCGGCGTGGTGGGCGATCTTCGAAATGTGGGCCTCGAGAAGGAAGTTTATCCGGAAGTCTACGTGCCGTACACCATTACTGGATACATGGAGGATTTCATTCACCCGACCGTGCTGGTAACGGCAAAAATTCCGCCGCAAGACCTGGCTGCCGCGATCACGCAGCAAATCCATGCCGTTGACCCGGATCAGCCCGTGATGCAAGTGGAGAGCGTCGAGAAACTGCTAGACAACGAAGGTTTTGCGGGCCCACGGTTCAGCGTTTTCCTCTTCAGTGTATTTGCCGGCCTGGGACTCATCATTTGCGCGATCGGCATTTATGGCGTTGTAAATTACTCGGTCTCGCGGCAGATGCAGGCGCTTGGAATTCGTGTGGCTTTAGGGGCGAATCGGAAGAACATACTCGGGCTGGTTTTCGGTGAGGCGCTGCGGCTTATCCTGTGGGGCGTGATTGTGGGGGTCATTTGCGGGCTCGTTGCGACCCGCTGGCTCTCGGCGCTGATCTGGGGCGTATCGCCGTCCGATCCGATTTCCTTTATTGTTGTAACGCTCGTTTTATTTTTTGCTGGCCTTGCGGCTTGCGTGCGGCCGGCGTGGCGGGCTTCGCATGCCGACCCGACGTTAGTCCTGCGGCAAGAATAGCAATCTATATCCTTTCTTGTTATATCGCGCTGCGCTATAGTGGCAATGTGAAGACACGCGATGTGAAGACACTTAGCCCGCAGGTATTCCATATTCTGGTGGCGCTCGCCGACCGCGACCAGCATGGCTACGGCATCATGCAAGACGTGGCTGCGCGTACCGGGGGCAAGTTGCGGCTAAGCGCGGGAACGCTGTATGGATCGATCAAGCGAATGCTCCAGCAAGGCCTCATCGTGGAATTGGCCGCAAGCGGCGGCGATGAAGATGCGCGGCGGAGATATTACCGGCTCACACCCATTGGGCGCAAGGCAGTGAAAGCCGAAACGGCGTGCATGGCGGAGTTGCTCGAGCAGGCGAGGGCCTATGGTTTGGCGCCAAAGCGCAGCTAGGATCTACCGGGCGCTGCTGCTTGCCTATCCGGCGGAATTTCGCCACGAATACGGGGCGGAAATGCAGCAGTTGTTCGTAGATCGGCTAAGGCGCGAGCCGCTGCTTCGTCTTTGTCTCGATACGCTGACCGATGTCGCGATAAGCGCGCCCAGGGAGCATCTGTATATTCTCGGCGCCGATGTGCGGTATGGCGGAAGAATGCTCGCGAAATCGCCAGCGTTCACCGCAGT
>DASYAX010000064.1:0-3007 GCA_036501045.1 Bryobacteraceae bacterium | reverse complement strand
GCTGTGCTCGATCAATTTGCCGTCGAGCATGAACGCCGTGTAATCGCTGGCGCGGGCCGCTTGCTGCATATTGTGCGTCACAATCGCCATGGTGCAGCTATCTTTTAATTGGAACATCAACTCTTCGATCTTGGCGGTGGTTACCGGATCGAGAGCGGAACAAGGCTCATCGAGTAGCAGCACCTCCGGATCCACGGCCAAAGCGCGCGCGATGCACAGCCGTTGCTGCTGGCCACCGGAAAGAGCAAACGCAGATTTCTTGAGATAGTCCTTCACTTCTTCCCACAACGCCGCGCGTCGCAGGCTTTTTTCAACGAGGTCGTCGAGGCGCCCCTTGAATCCATTGATGCGAAGCCCGTACGCCACATTTTCGTAAATAGATTTTGGGAAAGGATTAGGCCGTTGGAAGACCATGCCGACGCGGCGACGCAAGCCCACGACATCCATTTTCAGGATGTCCTGACCGTCGAGCAGCACCGCCCCTTCCACCCGTGTGTTGCGGATCGTCTCGTTCATGCGATTAAGTGTGCGCAGGAAGGTGGACTTGCCGCAGCCCGAAGGTCCGATGAGCGCGGTGATGCGGTTCGTCGGTATGTTCAGGTTTAAGCCGAAGACGGCCTGCTTGGGACCATAAAAGAAATTCAGGTCCGAAATCTTCAGGCGCAGCGACTGCTCGGTCGTTGGTGACGTCGTTTTGTCCATAGGCGCTGGATCTCTCAGTGCTCTTGCTGATAGCGCGGATTGAGGTGCACCACTCACGATTGCCTACCTGTCTTTTGTTAGACGACTTTAGTGCGCGCCAGTATGAACCGCGCACCCAAATTAGATACAAGAACTAAACCCAAAAGAACCAGACCCGCGGCCCAGGCCTGTCGGTGCCAGTCGTCATATGGAGCAATCGCGTAGGTATAAATCATCACCGGCAGCGAAGCGATCGGCTGACCCCAGCCCTGGCTCCAATAGCGATTACTGAAGGCCGTGAAGAGCAAGGGTGCCGTCTCGCCCGCCACGCGTGCCAGAGACAACAGCATGCCGGTCAGAATGCCCCCGCTTGCGGCTGGCAGCACCACAGTGACGATTGTTTTCCACTGGCTGGCACCCAAAGCCATGGCGGCTTCGCGCATGCTTCCCGGCACTGCGCGTAGAAACTCTTCGGTGCTGCGCACAGTGATGGGGATCACCATGATGGCCAACGCCACGCCGCCCGCGAGAGTCGAAAAATGCTTTACGGGCAGAACCACCAGCGAGTAAGCGAAGATACCAATCACAATCGAGGGCACGCCGTTGAGCAAGTCCGTGGTATAGCGGACGACAAAAGCGAAAGTCTTACCGCCGAATTCAGCCAGATAAACCCCAGCCAGCAGCCCGACGGGCAAACCCATGATCGCCGCCAAAAAAAGCAGCTTCAGGCTGCCGACGATGGCGTTAGCCATGCCGCCGCCGGTCTCACCCACAGGCTTGGGAAGTTGCGTAAAGAAATTGAGGTTCAGCGATGCGCCGCCGTTCCAGATCAGATACCCAAGAATCAGGAACAGCACGGAAACCACGCCCAAAGCGGCGACGCCCGTGAGGGTGAGCATCACTAAATTGACCGACTTACGCCAAATGATGCGAGGGTTGCTCATGCCGGACGGCCTCCGCCGCGTTCCGTCGCGACAATCAGGATGCGGGCCAGGCCGTTGAGAATGAACGTCATCAAGAAGAGGACCAGGCCGAGCTCGATCAAGGCGCTGAGGTACAAATCGCCGGTGGCCTCGGTGAATTCATTGGCGATTACGGAGGCGATGGTATAACCCGGAGCGAAGAGCGATGCGGCGATTTTGGGGTCGTTTCCGATGACCATGGTGACGGCCATCGTTTCGCCCAAAGCGCGCGCCAAGGCGAGAAACACAGAGCCCATGATCCCGGTGCGCGCCCACGGAACCACCGCTTGCCAGGTGGCTTCCCAGCGCGTCGCGCCCAGCGCCATGGCTGCCTCGCGCTGTTCACGCGGTACCGTCAGCAAGACTTCGCGCGAAACCGAAATAATGAATGGCACGACCATGATGGCCAGGACGATTCCAGCCGTGAGAAAACCTACTCCGTAATTGGGACCTGAAAATAGCGGAGTAAATCCCAGGACGCTCTTGATAGCCGGCCCAATCGTGGTGCGCATGAGCGGGACCACAATGAAGATTCCGAGTAACCCGTAAATGACGCTGGGCACGGCCGCAAGCAGGTCAATCAGAAATGACACGGCATCGCTGATCTTTCGCGGAGCGAGCTCGGAGAGGAAAATGGCGGCGGCGAGGCCCAGCGGCACGGCAATCACCAGAGCGATAGCGGAAGTTACCAGCGTGCCGTAGATGAAAGGAGCCGCGCCAAAGTTGTCAAAAATCGGATCCCATGTGCGCGTCCAGAAAAACATCCAGCCGAACTTCGCGCGTGAAAGATACGAGGTTCGCCACAATTCGTATACGAGCAAGGAAGTAATCAGCAAAATGCTGGCCGCAAAGACGAGCGTAATCAGGTGAGCGATTTCATCGCCGCTGCGCAACTTGCGAACAAACGCACGAAGTCCCGTGTTGGGCGGGACCTCGTGCGCAATGGTAGTGGCAGTGGACGACATTAGGGGCTACTGAACCAGCGAAATGGCTTTCAGTTCCTTTTCGACGACCGTCTTGGGAAGCTGGGCGTAGGTCAACCCTTCATTGTACTTCTGACCATCCGTCAGCATCCACTTCAGGAAGCCTTTGATGGCGTCCCTCTTCGCGGCATCGTCGATGTGCGCCGGGATCAGTAGCCAGGTAAAGCTTGAAATTGGATAGGAAGTTGCACCGGGGGCGTTCGTGATCGAAACGCGAAAATCATCGGGCATGCTCTTGGCGGCGCCGGCGGCTGCGGCGGTAACGCCGGCCAGATCCGCCTTGACGAATTTCCCGGCGGCATTCTCGACCTTGCCAAAGGCAATGCCATTCTGAGCGGCATATACCAACTCGATGTAACCTATCGCGTCCGGCGTTTGCTT
>DASYAX010000063.1:0-10303 GCA_036501045.1 Bryobacteraceae bacterium | reverse complement strand
GGAGTTGCGCGAATCGCTCAGCGGCAGCGGGCGCACTTCAACCGCCCGGCAGGGTGGCTTCCGAAAAGCCCTGGTTGTCCTTGAAATCGCGCTGGCGCTCGTGCTGCTGACGGGCGCCGGCTTAATGCTCAAGAGCTTCTTTCGCATGCGCGCGGTCAATCCCGGCTTCCAACCCTCGAACGTTCTGACCCTGACGGTCGATTTGCCCGACTCGACCTACCGCACGACGGCCCAGATGAAGTCATTTCACCAACAAATACTGGAGAGTCTCGCCCGGCTGCCGGGAGTGCTTGCCGTCGGCGCGGTGAATTGGCTGCCGCTCCGGAGCGAGTTCGTCAGAGGAGATTTCCAACTCGAAGACGGGCGCAAACTGCCGAGAGGCTATAACGTGGACAAGCCGGCCGTGAGCCCTGGTTATTTTCAGACCATCGGAATTCGCCTGTTGCGCGGGCGTGATTTTACAGATCGTGACAGAGCGGCGATCGGTGGCGTTGCCATCGTCAGCCAGTCCGTGGCGCGCCAGTTCTGGCCTGACGATGACGCCCTTGGCAAGCGAATCGCTATGCCCGATCACCCGAAGCCGGAAGATTGGTTGACCATTGTCGGCGTGGTCGATGATGTCCGGCAGCAGGGTTTGACGACGAAGCCGGACCCGGCGATTTACCAGCCATATCTCGAGGAAAACGGCGCGTTCTTTCTCGCGCACATGACGTTTGCGGTACGCACCGCGGCGAATCCCCGGACGATAGCGCAGGCCATGCGCCGCGTGCTGCACGAGATCGATCCGAATCAACCTGCGGGATCGATCGCCAGCATGGCCGACGTGATCGCCGCTACTACGACGGAGCCGCGCTTCCAAACAGGATTGCTGGCGGTCTTCGCTGTACTGGCGCTGGCGCTTGCGGCCATCGGCATCTACGGCGTCCTGGCCTACTCGGTCTTCGAGCGCACCCACGAAATCGGTATTCGCATGGCGTTGGGTGCTCGAACAGGCCATGTGATCCGCATGGTGCTGCGGGACAGCTTGCTGCTGGCCGTAGCGGGTGTAGCGCTCGGAACCGCAGGAGCGCTCGCGGTCACGCGCGTGCTCGCGAAGCTATTGTTCGATGTCAAGCCTACCGATCCCGCGACGTTCGTGGCCGTTGCCCTACTGCTAACCGCCATCGCGCTTTTTGCCGGTTGGGTACCTGCCCGCCGTGCTATCGCGGTGGATCCTTTAACCGCCTTGCGGTTCGAATAGACTTGCCGCGCCTCAAGCACCGGCAGCCGGCAATCGAATCTCCACCTGCAGTCCTTTGGGCAACCGTTTGAGGCATTCGACAGAACCGCCGCAGGATTCAATGCAGCTTCTGACAATGGCCAAGCCGAGCCCGGCGCCGCCAGTCTCACGCTGCCTCGCGAATTCGGGCCGGTAAAAGGGCTTGAACACGTTTTCCAGTTCATCGTCCGGCAGACCGGGCCCATTATCGGCCACGCGGATACGAACTTCTTCGCCGCCATTGTCCGCCGAAATCAGAATAGGGCCCGCCGAGCCCGCGTACCGGACCGCATTCCGCACCAGGTTGGCCAGCGAGCGGAAAAGATAGTCGGGATGAGCCAGCACCTCGATGTCATCCCCCACATGCGTTTCAATTTGCGTCTCGTCCGACCCCTCGCGCTCGAGTACGCGCCGCACGGTGTCGGCCACATTCACTTTGGAAATCTCGAGCCCCGTGCTCATTTGCGTTTTTGAAAACGCCAGCAGTTCGTTAATCAACCCCGACATATGCTCGACTTCCGCTTGGACATCAGCCACATATTCGAGTTGATTGGTTCGAGCGCGCTGCTCGAGAATGCCGAGCGCCAGTTGGATTCGCGCCAAAGGCGAACAAAGCTCATGCGCAATATCGCCTAGGAAGCGTTTCTGTCCGTGCACATAGCCGGAGAGACGCTGTGCCATGGTGTGGATCGAATCGCTCAATCGGCCCAGCTCATCGCGCCGGTTTGACGGCAGCGCTACCTCGAAGTGGCCCTCCGCGATCTGGCCCGTAGCGCGCGTCAGTTGGGTGATGGAGCGAGTCAGCCCACGAATCAGCGGAAGCCAGCAGGCTACCGAAATAAGAACCACCGCCAGTACCACTGCCACCCACGGCTTGTAATCGAAGAAAAAGGGATTCAGCCACAGGGAAGGAAATCGCCAGATCAAATCGCCGTGAATCGGCTCCTGCCCGCGAGCCGCCCAAATGGGGATATGTATTGCCACCCAGTATTCGGTAGGATTCGCTGTTCTGACGAGCGCGGGCGGAGGCTGCCGTACCGGCGGACCAGACAACGAATTGTGCGGATGGTGAAACGCGCGGACCAAATTCAGCGGCAATGTCACCGCGTCTCCCGCTAATTGGTTGCCGTCGTCGTCGAACAGAAAAAAATTCGCCGGATACGTAACGGAATACTGGCGCAGCAGATCGCCCCAGTCCTTGCGCGGTGTGTCGGGTAATTGCAAGCCAATTAGCCGCGATACCGAAAGCATGCGGTCCCTGGCCGGAGTGAGCAGGAACGAGCTCAGATCGACGCGTAGTTGGACGCGGGCAAAGAGCAGGAACACCAAGCCCAGCAGCACTACGTTCAGGAATGCCAGCAGCAGAATTTTGACGGTGAGCGATGCGCCTGTTTTCATGGTGAAGAATCCGACCCGGGCTTGCGCATCATATAGCCCGCGCTGCGAACGGTGATGATAAAACGCGGCGATTTCGGATCGTCGCCCAGCTTCCTGCGAATCGAGGAGATATGTACGTCAATGGACCGGTCAAAGACCTCGAAATTACGATCCGCTATTTCCAGCAATAGGTGCTCGCGGGTTTTCACCCGGCCGGCCGCTTTGGCTAGCGAGAGCAGTAAGTCGAATTCAACCGCCGTAAGTGGAATCGGTTGCTCATTCAGAGTAACTTCTCTAGACTCCCGATCGACTGTGAGATTGCCCACTGTCACCGGCTTCGCCCTGTCTTGACTCTCGCCCGGTGAAGACGTCAGGATCGAACGCCGGATCACAGCCCGCAACCGCGCCAATAGCTCACGAGTCGAAAAAGTCTTGGGCAGGTAGTCATCGGCGCCAAGTTCCAGGCCAACGATCCGATCCGGCTCTTCCCCGCGCCCGGTAAGCATCAGGACTGGTACATTCGAATTCTCTCGGATCCGCCGGAGGACATTAAAGCCATCCATTCCGGGCAGCATAAGGTCCAGGATCAGCGCAGCGAACGGCTCGCGAAGCGCCGCGTCAACGCCCTCGGGCCCGGTGTGCGCGGCAGATACTTCGTAGCCCATCGGCTCTAGGTAATCGCGAATCAACCGGCACAACTTCACATCGTCATCCACTACCAGGATGCGTGTGCGTGGATCGGCAGCGAGTGCGGGCACGGTCTACACCCAATCTACCCCGCCGCGAGCGGCTTTCGGAATGACTTTACCGAAGCTTTACAAATCTGCCCCTGGCCCTCATACCGCCTTTACACATCGCTGTTGAACTGGGTTCAGCTAATGGCCGCCTTCGAAACCACGCTCCCGCCAATCCCCCCTCATCTAACCAGCGCGGCGTATGAAGGCGGCCTCCTTTTATGAAACTGCTCCTGATCGCTATCACATTTGCTTTGTCCCTATCGGCCTGGGGACAATCTCCCGCCGGCACGGGCGCGATTCACGGCACTGTCAAAGACAACACCGGTGGCATCATCCCGGGCGCCTCGCTAACACTGACTTACGAAAATGGCGAAAGCTGGACTGCCGAGACCGACGCCAAAGGCAGCTTCCAGTTTCTTCATCTTCCCGCCGGAACCTGCAACGTCGTGGCTACTTATGCCGGGTTACAGCAGACGCAGGTTCTGATGATTGCGGTTACGCCGGGTGAGACATTCGCGGCCAACATCGTCATGATGGTGAAATCACAAAAGCAGGAAGTAACCGTCAGTGACACAGGCATAAATCAAATCAGCACGGAGCCCGCTAACAATGCGTCTGCGCTTGTTCTGAAGCAGGAAGATCTCGATGCGCTGCCGGACGATCCGGACGACCTCGCGTCCGATTTACAGGCGCTCGCCGGACCGTCGGCCGGTCCCGGTGGCAGCCAGATTTTCATTGACGGTTTCACCGGTGGCCGCCTTCCTCCGAAATCTTCCATCCGCGAAATCCGCATCAATTCGAACCCGTTCTCCGCCGAGTACGACAAGATGGGCTTCGGACGCATTGAAATCTTCACCAAGCCAGGCACGGATAAATTTCACGGCCAAGGCTATTTCGGGATGAGCGATGGAATTTGGAATTCGCGGAATCCTTTCTTAGCCACGGCGCCGCCCTTCAAGACCGAATTGTTCGGCGGCAATGTGAGTGGCCCGCTTGGCAAAAAGGGCAGCTTCTTTATTGATTTGGACCGGCGCAATATCGACGACAACGGAATCATCAACGCCACCATCCCGTCTGCGAATTTCTTGACCGGACAACCCTTTCAAAGCTATTACGCCACACCGCAGCGCCGAACCACCGTCAGCCCGCGCGTCGATTTCCAACTAAGCCCTAACAACACGCTGAGTATGCGCTATTCCTATCTGAGTAACGACGAACTTGTGACCGGAATCGGTAGTTACAATCTGCCCGCGCTTACCGTTGGGAATGTGACGCTACCCAGCTCCGGTTACAAATCGGATACCAATGAGCATCTTTTTCAGCTAGTCGACACGGCCGTTATCAACCCGCGCGTAATCAACGAAATCCATTTCCAATTTGCGCGCGATGCCGTGAGCGAAGCGAGCCAAAGCAGTAGCCCGCAACTCAACGTAGCCAATTCGTTCGTCGCCGGCGGTTCTGGCTATAGCGCCACTGGCTACGGCAATAGTTACGATATTCAAAATCAGTATGAGTTGCAGAACTACACGTCCGTTACCGCGGGAGCGCACCTGGTCAAGTTCGGTTTCCGCATTCGCGCCGACGCCATCAGTGACTACGCGGCCAAGAATTTCAACGGAACATACACTTTTCTCGGTAACAGCGCCGGTCTCTCATCGCTCGATCAATACCTCATCACCGAGCGCCTTCTTTCCGCCGGTTACACCAGCCAGCAAGTGACCGCCATGGGCTACGGCCCCTCCCAGTACAGCTTGAATTCTGGCAAACCCTATATCGGTCTTTCCCAGATTGACGCGGGTCCGTTCGTGCAAGACGATTGGCGTCTGAAGCCGAACTTCACCTTGAGCCTGGGCTTGCGCTGGGAATCCCAAACAAATATCCCGGATAAAAATGACTGGGCGCCCCGGGTCGGTTTCGCCTGGTCGCCTGACGCAAAGGCTTCTGGCGGGCGCGCCAAAACCGTAATTCGCGGCGGTTGGGGAATTTTTTACGATCGCTTCCAGGCCGCTAGCGTGCTGAATGCCTACCGTTACAACGGTGAAAATCAAACGGCCTATTTGCTCTCAAACCCGACGACATACAACAGCGGGTTCACGATCGCGCCTGCTTTAAGCGACTTACAGCTTTCCAATGCCGAACAGCGTTATCAAATCGATAGTCACCTCCACGCGCCCATGCTGATGCAAACGGTGATCGGAGTCGAGCGGCAGCTCTTCAACCGCACGACTTTGTCCTTTAATTTCGTGAATTCGCGTGGGGTGCACGAACTCCGCACCGTCGATATCAACGCACCACTGCCCGGAACGTACATCTATGACGCAACTGGATCGGGTACGGTCTCTAACGACAGTGGCATTCGCCCGTACGGCAACATCGGCGACATTTACGATTACCAGTCGACCGGAACCTATAAACAGACCCAACTGATGGTTGGATTAAACACGACGATATTAAAACGCCTCACTTTGTTCAGCCGCTATGTATATGGCGATGCGCACAGCGATACGGATGGTCTGACAACGTTCCCATCCAATCCATATAACTTCTCCGGCGATTGGGGCCGTTCCTCGCTCGATATCAAGAACATGTTGTTCGTCAGTGGATCGGCGTCGCTGCCTTTTGGCTTGCGCCTCTCGCCGTTCTTCATCGCGCGAAGCGGCGCGCCCTTCAATATCACTACCGGGACCGATCTCTATGGAACGGGTCAGATCGCCTCCACCGCGCGGCCAAGCATTGTCAGCGCTGCCGGAGTGAATATCATTGATACTCCGTTCGGCTATCTCGATACCGTTCCCACTGCCGGGCAGACCATCCTGGCGCGCAATGCCGGCACGGGCCCAGGGTTCATCGAATTAAATCTGCGCCTGAGCAAGACGTGGGGATTCGGTACTACTAAGTTCGAAGGAATGTCCGGCGGTGCAACTGCGCGTCAAGGCGGCGGTCCTCCCGGTGGCGGTGGACCGGGTGGTGGCGGCCACGGCGGTCCCGGTGGCGGTAGCCCACCCCCCGGTGGCGGCGGTCCCGGTGGAGGGTTTAGCGAGTCAAGCGGACATCGCTACAACTTGACGTTGTCTATCATGGCTCGCAACATTCTAAATCACGAGAATCTGAGCGCGCCCGTAGGCGTGGTCACGTCACCCTACTTTCTGGAATCGACTTCCATCGCGGGCGGCTTCGGACCCCAGTCGATGTCCAGCGACCAACGCCGCATCGACCTCCAACTGCGCTTTTCTTTCTGACCGTTCACAGTAGGTGAAAGTTGATTTCAACCGTCACCCGAACCCGCACCGGATGGCCGTCCTTGGTTCCAGGCTCGAACCGCCACTTCTTTACGGCCGCCATCGCGGTCTTATCTTCCTCAGCATTCAAACCGCTCACGACTTGTAACTCGGTGGGCAATCCCGCGGCCGTCACCACCGTCGAGATTTTCACGACGCCTTCCACGAATGCTTCTTTCGACGAAGAGGAAAATTCCGGCTCGACGTAGTGAATGAGCTTGGGCGGTTTCACGTCGCCGCCCGGCGTGTAGGTTGGCGGCTCGTCCGTGCTTTTGTCTTTTGAGCTCTGGGTGGTGGCCAGCAACGCGGCGCTAAAAAGAAATTCCCGTCTGCTCGAAAATAGATACACTAACCCTCCCGAAGCAGCGAGTGTCAGAGAAGACGCCGCCGCCGGGCCCCTGGTTTCAAGGAAGACCGAAAGTTTCCGGGCGAATGTACAATTGTGGGTGGCCCAAACCGGCAACATTGAAATTCACCAACTGGCGGAGCTGGAAGAATTTGCCAGTGTGGTCCGCCTGCAGCGCGAAATCTGGGGCTTTCAGGACGTGGAATTGCTGCCGTTGCGCCTGTTCGTAGTGGCTGACAAAATCGGCGGCCAGGTCTTGGGCGCTTTTGATGGCGCCAGGATGGTGGCATTTTGCCTCTGCATTCCCGGGCTGAAGGCCGGCGGTAGACAGTATCTGCACAGTCACATGCTCGGCGTGCTGCCTCACTATAGAAACAGCGGACTCGGCAGAAGGCTCAAGCTCAAGCAGCGCGACTATGCGTTGGCGCGCCAGATCGACCTGATCGAGTGGACCTTCGATCCGCTTCAGCTCAAGAATGCCTTCCTGAACATTGAGCGGCTGGGCGTCATTGTCCGCCGCTATGTGCATAACCAGTACGGAACCACCAGCAGCCATCTTCATGGTGGCCTGCCGACCGACCGCCTGGTTCCCGAATGGTGGATTCGATCGCCGCGTGTGGAGGCGATTTGTAGTGACCGGCCAATCGAGAGGCCTGCCGTTGAAGCGAGAATCTCCTTGCCCTCCGGGATCGACAGTTTGCACTCGACAGATCCGCAGCGCGCGCGGGACATACAAGCTTCCGTCGGAGAACAGTTCGATACTCACTTTCGAACGGGTCTCGCGGTAATCGGCTTTGAAAAGAATCCGGATTCGTGCACGTATTTACTGGGGCAATGGGAATCAAAGTAGAACGCATCGTCTTGCGGCACATTCGTTTGCCGTTGGTACATTTTTTCGAGACCAGTTTTGGCCGCACCTATCATCGCGACATCATTCTGGTCGAAGCATTGTCGGACGGCATTGCCGGATGGGGCGAAGTCACCGCCGGCGAAAATCCTTTCTACAACGAGGAATGGACTGGCTCGATTTGGCCGCTTTTGATCGATTACGTCGCTCCGCGACTGCTGCACCACGAATTCGCAACGGCCGCCGAAGTGGGTTCGCGAACGGCCCATATCCGCGGCCACAACATGACTCGCGGAGGAGCCGAAGCCGCCCTCTGGGACCTTCAGGCGCGGTCGCAAAATGAGCCGCTCTGGAAAACGATCGGCGGCGGCGCGCGCCGCGAGATCGCCTGCGGCGTATCGATCGGCATTCAGGACAGTGTGCCGCAACTGCTCGAGAAGATCGAAAGCGAACTGGCCGCGGGCTACCAGCGCATCAAAATGAAAATCAAACCGGGGTGGGACGTCGAAGTCATCCGCCAGGTGCGCCAACGCTTTCCCAACATCAAGCTAATGGCTGACGCCAATTCCGCTTATACTCTCGACGATCTGGAACACTTGAAGAAACTCGACGAGTTCTATCTGATGATGATCGAACAGCCGCTGGCGCACGACGACATCATCGACCACGCCGTGTTGCAGGCGGCGCTCGAAACGCCGGTCTGCCTCGACGAGTGTATCCGCTCCGCGCATCACGCCGAGCAGGCGATTCGCCTCAATGCCTGCCGGATTATCAACATCAAGCTTGGACGCGTCGGCGGCTTTGCCGAAGCGAAGCGCGTGCATGACGTCTGTGAAGCCAACGGCATCCCTGTTTGGTGCGGCGGCATGCTCGAATCGGGCATTGGGCGCGCCCATAACATCGCGCTCTCTACGCTCCCTAACTTCGTCCTGCCCGGCGACGTTTCCGCCAGCAAGCGCTATTGGAAGCGGGACATTATCATTCCCCCCGTGGAAGTCACGCCCGCCGGCACGATCCAACTCACCGATGCGCCTGGCTTTGGTTATGAGCTCGATCGCGATTATATGGAAAGTCTGGTCGTCCGCCGCGAAGTAGTGTCGTAAGACTAGCCAGCCGCTATCCTGAGTCTTTATGCTCAACCCGGGTATTTTCCGCGAGTACGATATTCGCGGACTCGCCGATCAAGAATTGCTGGATGCCGATGTCGAGGTGCTGGGACGAGCGCTGGGAACCTATCTCATTCGTCACAGCGGACGCATGATTTGCCTGGGCCGCGACTGCCGATTGAGCGGCGGCCGTATCCACGATGCGCTTCTAAAGGGACTGCTCGCAGCGGGCGCCAATGTGCTCGATATTGGCACCGGGCCCACGCCGTTGCTCTATTATTCGGCGGTCCATTTCCAAGCCGACGGAGCTGTCATGATCACGGGCAGCCACAATCCTCCCGAGTACAACGGAATCAAGACGGTTTGCGGGGCAGGCACTTTGCATGGCGAGCAGATTCAGCAGGTGCTGAAGCTGATCCAGGAAAACGATTTCGAATCGGGCGAGGGAACTGTGAAGGAAGTCGACGCGGCAACCCCCTATGTCGACGAAATCGCCGCGCAATTTCAATTCCACCGCAAGGTGAAGGTGGTGCTGGACGCCGGCAACGGCACCGCCGGCCCCGTGCTCCATCGCCTGCTCGAAAAATTAAACGTCCAGCCCATCGAGTTGTTTTTTGAGATGGATGGCCGCTTCCCGAATCATCACCCCGACCCGACCGTTCTTCAAAACCTCGCCGATCTCAAGGAAAGCGTGCACAAGAACAAAGCGGATCTCGGCATCGCCTTCGATGGCGATGCGGATCGCATCGGTGCTGTCGACGAGCATGGCAACGTGGTCTATGGCGACATGCTGCTGCTGATCTTCGGCCGTGAAATTCTTTCGCGCAAGCCTGGTGCAACGTTCATCGGCGAAGTCAAATGCTCGCAAGTGATGTACGACAAGCTGGCGGAGCTGGGCGGGAATCCCGTCATGTACAAGACCGGCCACTCGCTGATCAAAGCCAAAATGAAGGAAGAGCATGCCGAACTGGCGGGCGAGATGTCCGGCCATATGTTCTTCGGCGATCGCTACCGCGGCTACGACGACGCTCTGTACTCCGCCTGCCGGTTGATCGAAATCGTTGCGAAGTCGGGCCAGCCACTCTCGGCGCAACTCGCGGGTGTTCCGAAAATGGTGTCCACTCCCGAGATTCGCGTGGACTGTCCCGACGAGATCAAATTCGAGCTGGTTGCGCGCGTTGCCGAGCACTTCAAGAAGTCTTACAAGACCATCGATATCGACGGCGTGCGAGTGATCTTCCCCGAGGGCTGGGGATTGCTGCGCGCTTCCAATACACAGCCCGTGCTGGTGATGCGATTCGAGGCCGTCAACGAAACTCTGTTGAAGAAGTATCAGTCAGAAGTGGAGCAGGTG
>DASYAX010000062.1:0-26535 GCA_036501045.1 Bryobacteraceae bacterium | reverse complement strand
CGCTCCAGGGCGTTAAATTCTTTGGTGTCGATGACGCCTTTCTCGTCGATGGGTTTGCCGAGCGCATTCACGACGCGGCCGATCATGGCCTCACCAACCGGGATCGACATGATCCGGCCGGTACGCTTCACTTGATCGCCTTCTTTCACGCCACCGTAATCGCCGAGCAGCACCGCGCCGACCTCAGCTTCTTCGAGGTTCAACGCTATGCCGACGGTGTCGGGTCCGAATTCGATCAATTCGCCGGCCATGACGTTTTCCAGCCCGTAGATCCGCGCAATGCCATCGCCGACGCTGATGACCGAACCGGTCTCAGAAACGTTCGCCACGGCATCGAAATTCTCAATCTCGGTTTGCAGTACACGCGAGATTTCATCCGCTCTTATTTGAGCCATACTTTTCCCAATTCCTTAGAGGTCTAAGATCCTTTATTACAGATTTGCCGCCAAGCGCTGGCGCATGCTTTCCAGCTTGCCGCGCAGCGTTGCGTCGTACTCTCGCGAAGCAACACGGGCCCGTACTCCAGCAAGCAGGGCGGGATCGACGCTATAGGCCGGGCGAATGAATTTTCCGAGTTTTTCGCCCAGGATACGCTCGATTTCCGTGCGCTGTTCTTGGTTGAGGTCTTTGGCCGAGGCGATATCGGCCGGAACCCAGCCCAGCCGCTCATCGACCACCGCTTCAAACTGCCGGCGCATGGCCCGCAATTCGTGCGTGCGGCGGTGGGTGACCACGACCAGAAGAAAGTTGCGAATGACACGATGAAGCGACAGTCGATCGGCGAGTTCGGCGATCACTGCCTTCTTCCGAACTTTGGTGACGGCAGGCGAAAGCAACGCCTGTTGGAGTAATTTCGATTCCGAAACCAGCGCTTCGGCGGCGCGAAGCTGTGTGATGGCCTCTTGCGGCGGCAAGCCGGAACCCGTCGCGAAAACGGCGTCGGCCAGTGCGCGGGCGTAGTGCGCAGCCAGGGCCTCAGCCATCTAGTTCTTCCCTCCCGCGACCAGATTCGCAAAGTCGCGAAGCATATCTTCGGGCTCGCTCGCGGCAAAGCGATCACGCAGGCGCCGTTCCGCCAAGGCAAATGCCAGTTGAGCGGTATGCTGGCGCACATGGCCTGCACCTTCGGCCCGTAAGGCGTCGATGTCGGCGGTGGCGTGGTGGCGGATGCGTTCTACTTCCTCGGTTGTTTCGCGGCGGAAGCGTTCGTGCTCTCGCTGCATTTCGGCTTTCGATTCGGCGCGGAGTCGTTCGACCTCCGCGGCCAGATTGGCCATCTTTCGATCGATTTCCGAGTAACGGAAGTCGGCGTCCATCTTCAGCCCGGTGGCATTCTTGATGGCTTTCTGAATGTCGGCGGAACGCGCGTTAAAGAAGCGCGGAGCGAGCTTTATGAACGCGTAGCCGAGGGCGATGATGAAGATCGCAAAGTTGATGATCTTCCATTTCGTTACTTCATCCACTAGGCAGCTCTCCGTCTGACGAGCGATTCCACGATTTGGGCGCTCAAGCGGTCGACGGAAATGTCGAGCTCGCCCTTGGCTTTCTCCACCTCTTGGGCGATTTGGTGCTTGGCTTCTTCAATATGATGCGAGGCTTCGATTCGAGCTTTGGCCATGGCTTCAGCCTGCTCCTCGGACCACTGCCGACGCAAAGCCTCGTTTTCCTGATGGATCTGGACGCGAGCCAATTGAAGGGCACGCTCAAATTGAGAAGTTTTTTCGTCCGCGGCGTCGAACGCGCGCTGCGCGAGTTCGCGCACACCTTCGGTTTGCTTTCGCCTTTCCTCCAGGATCCTCGCCATAGGCCTGAAGAAAACATATTTCAGGTAGACCGTGAGGAGAATAAAAAAGAAGATGGTGGGTATTGCTTCTACCAGAAGGTCGGCGAGGGCCGTTAACGTCGAGTCCATGTATAACTTAAGCTTCGGCGCGGAAGTTTCGAGCGGGTTCGTCCGCCCGTCAGGCGCAATACGGCTGACTGCGGAGTTCCCCTAAAGAAATACGCTAGCATAGCGGATTTTCAGGAGCAATTGCCCGGCCGCGCACGCTGTATTTTTGCCGAATAAAAATTTACCTTCCAGCTTGGGTGGCATTTTTGCGGAGCGAAGCCAATTTTGCAGCGCGAATTTTCGCGCGAGGCGAAGAAACGGCGTTTTTTACGAAACGAAAGCCCCTTCTTCCCGGGAGAGACCCAGGCGCTTTCGGGGGCCGGGGAAATGCATTGCGATCGGAGGTTAGCACGCGGGCGTTTTGGGCCGGTTCGAAAAGTGGCTGGAAGTGATTGGCTCGCTTGGGGAAATGGCGTTTACATGGGGCTGTGATCGCCGGGAGCGCAGAGGCGATCGCGGCGATCGGCGTGCGGGAGCCGCTGCTGTGAGACACCGGATTTGTCGGAAATTGGATTCGTTTGATCGCCGTGGAGGCGGGTGGCTCCGATACCCGCCAAACCCATTGTCTAACGATTCGGCTCTGCCCCGCCTACGCTCTGCGCAAACGCCGTACGAACGACAGGCCTGCAAGACCGCTTCCGAGCAACATCAGTGAGGCGGGCTCGGGAGTACTGGAAGGCGGACCGCCGCCGCCCGGCACTGTGCCGCTGATCGTAAACGATTCGGAACAGTATCCGGTGCTGCCGGGATTCGTGCAAAGGCCCGGGTAGTCCGCCGATGTGATGCCATTGGCATATGGGGAAGAGCCGGAATAGTAGGTAGTGGCGAACGACGGCCCGTCGTCTTCGTTCCAGTAAACGTCCACGCTTCCTGAATCGTTCGTCGCATCGGAAAGATCGAGGGTGTATATAACGCCAGGAGCAAGCGCGATATTGCCAGTCGAAATGGTCTCCGAATACATTTTGTTGCCGCCGCTCGTAGTCGCTAAATAAGTGCCGGATAGTGCGCTGGTGCCGCTGCCGAGGACCACGTTATCCTCGTTGAGGTCGATGGACCAATCGACCGTCTGGGATCCGTCGCTATAATTAGCGGCCTCCGATCCCCAGACTTGCAAGTCAAAGGTAAAGGAAGTCATGGTCGCTGCCTGCGACACGGTAAAGCTATCTATTACTCCGTGGTCTCCATCAATCAACCACCCGCCGGGGTTGCTCTCAACGGGGCCGTCACTATACAGCGTGGACGCCACCGCCGAAGAGGTTAGGAATAATCCAAAAGCAAAGAGCACAGAAGTGCCGAAATAAGTAAAACGCATTAGCCTTCTCCGAAAATAAATTGGACGAGAGTTTATGGCCTCGCCGTGGTCCCAGAGTGAGGCGTAAGCGACACAGTTGTAAGGTGTCAGAGCGTGATGTGACGGTGATATCACCCGTGTTGGCGGACTTTCCGGGTGTTTAGCACCATAGCGGAACGACCGCGGCCTCTTGCAAGCAGATGTTGGCTATACTGGGGATTCCTGGACGATGGAGACGTGGCCTCAAAACACCATCGGCGTAGAAGATCAACTGGCCCGCATCCTCGATTCCGTGCAGTTCCGCAAATCGCCAAGACTCCAGACGTTTCTTCGGTTCGTTGTCTCTTTAACACTGGAAGGCAAAGCGGAGGAGATCAAGGAATCCACCATTGCGGCGGAGGTTTTTGGGCGAGAGGACACCGCCGACGACTCCATTGTGCGGTCGGCTGCCCGGCGGCTGCGCGCCCGCCTGCAGGAATACTATCAGCAAAGCGACATTGGCGACCCGATCCGGATCGAACTGCCCGTCGGCAGCTATGTCCCGGTATTCACGAATCAATCGCAATTGACTGTACCGGCGCCGCTAGAGCGGCTCGCTGCTGTTTCCGATGACACTGCGTACGAATGGGCGAAGTCCCCGAACGGAAACCATGCCGCAGTCGAGACAACCGCGATCGAAGCGCCAGCGATTAACGAGGTTCCGCTTCGGAGACCGAGAGTTGGGTTCTATGCGGTAGGAGTATTAGCTGCCCTGGTATGTGTTGCCGCCGGCGTCCTGGCGTGGCGCGTCTTTTCGGTGCACGAATCTTCGACGTCCATCGCGGTCCTGCCGTTTACAAACCTGACGGCCGATCCAGCCAATCAATATTTTTCCGATGGCCTTACAGATGAAATCACCGATTCGCTGGCCCGTCTTAAGACCTTGCGGGTGATCGCCCGATCTTCAGCCTTTCAGTTCAAAGGGAAACCGGTTGATGTTCGCGAAGTAGGGCGATTGCTCCACGTTGCCAACGTGCTTGAAGGTAGCGTCGAGCGATCGGGAGATCGCATCCGGGTTATTGCACACCTGGAACGAGTTTCCGATGGCTCTCAGGTGTGGTCCAACACATACGAGCGCCGCACTTCGGACCTGTTTGCCGTGCAGTCGGAGCTCGCGGCGGGTATTGCGGGAAGTTTGAAAGCAGGTGAGGGTGTTCCCGCGACGAAACATATTCCAAAACCGCAAGCGCATGAACTCGCGATCAAGGCTCGCTATGACGTGCAACAGATGACAACGGAGTCGCTGATGCGCGCGGAGAGGGAGTATCAGCAGGCAATTGGCTTGGATCCCGAATATGCCGCGGCGTACCTGGGTCTGGCTAGCGCGAAATACGATCAATTCGCAGCGAGAGGATCCGCTTACCAAACGGAAGGAGAGCGGAAAAGCGCAGAACAGTTGTTCCGCAAGGCGTTGGAACTGGACCCCGATTTGCCAGCGGCACACGCCATGCTGGCCGCTCTTGCGATGCAATACGACTGGAATTGGAGTGGCGCCGAGCGGGAATTCCAATTAGCGGTTGCCGGTCATCCAAGCGCAACCGCGGAGAGCTATTACGCCTTTTTTCTACTCTTTCGCGGCCGTCTTGCGGAAGCTGACCAGCACCTCCGGCGCATGCTGGACTTGGACCCATTCTCGACCGCGACGATGAACAATCTCGCGGTCGCACGGAATCTGGAGGGCCGCTTTGCGGAGGCTCGCGAGAACGCTCAACGAATGGGCGCGCAATATCCAAAGATGTTGGCGCCCCAACTGATGATCGGCATGGCGTATATCGCGGAAGGCCACCCGAAATTGGCTCTGCCCATATTTGAGCAACTGGAGCAACGTTTCCCGCAAGCTCCACTGTTTGAGGCAATGGCACGTGCTCGAGCGGGCCAACGGGAAGAGGCGCTCAAGCTGATCCGTCCGTTTGAGGAAAAGTACCAGAGTTCCGGCGCTTCCCTGCAGTGGTTCGCATTGGTGTATGCGTTGCTGGGCGATGAACCGAACACGGTGAAATGGTTAGAGCGGTCGGCGGATCTGCGCGAGTGGCAGGTCTTGAATATAGCCGTTAATCCGGCATATGCGCCGATGAGGAATTCCCCAGGATTCCGAGCGCTCGAGAAGCGCATGGGACTGCAGTAAGCGTTCCTACCTCCTTTGATTTCGCGAGCGTCGCCGAATTCGGCTCAGGGTACGGCACCCGTTCAGTACCTGGCGCAATCAGCTACATTCATCCTTTTTGCGAGCCTTGGCCACCAGGATGTCTGCCGGAGAAACACACCCACATTTTGAATGAGCTGCATATCGCGCTGTTCGACTGCAAGCTCGGCCCATTCTTCGGCCGCCTCAAATTGGCCGCACAACAAATGAAAAACCAGTATTCCAGTCGGTGTTCTATAAGCCGCCCCAGATTTTAGTGTGTCGATCAAAGCCTCCGCACGACTTTGAGCGCCTGTGCGAATCAGCATCGCAGCGAGTTGTCCTATTAACGATGCCGACCAAGGCACCAAGTTGTGGGCTCTTTCGGTTAGCTCCAGAGCGTCGTCATACCTTCCCTGCTGCGCACACAAGGAACCGAGAGTACCAAGGGCGTACGGGACTTCCTCATCGATTTCCAAAATATTCCGCAACTCCATTTCTGTTTCGCCCAACTTACCTGCCAAGCGAAGACCGCGAGCGTAATGGTGACGGTACAGGAGATTGAGCGGGTCACCTTGCAGCCCACGTTCCATGGAGTCAATGGCTTCCTGAGTCCGGCCTATGGGTAACAGAAAGTGATTCCCGTACCAAAAAACAACGTCGCGTGATAGAGGCTCACTACTCAACGCCAAACGCCAATGCCGCTCAGCCTTGCTCCAGTCGTGTTCGTACTCACCGGTGCAAACTCCTAAGAGAGCGTGAGCCTCGGGCAAAGAAGGATCGACTTGCAATGCTTCGCGCTCTGCTGCGAGCGCAGACGGGATCACGTCATGCGGCGCTTTTAGGCCCACGCTCGCTTGCATGGTGTAATACATGCCGAGGAAGCTATGCGCGAGCGCGAATTTCGGATCAAGTTCGATGGCGCGCTCAAGTAATTCCTTAAATCTTGCAAGCCATTGAGGCCCTGCCCTGCTGAACCAGAGATTTCGAGCCTTAAGATAGGCTTCATACGCGCGGAAATTAGGTACATATCGCCGGGGCGTGACGGCCCGCGGCGATAGCTTGATACGGAGCGCTTCTATGACATGGTTCGTGATTTCGTCCTGGACGGCAAAGATGTCCGTGATTTCCCGGTCATAGCGCTCGGACCAGAGATGAAAACCATCGCTCAGTTTAATGAGCTGCATCATGATTCGGACCCGATTGCCCGATCTTCGAACGCTGCCCTCCAAGACATGCTCGACGTTGAGCCGCTTGCCGATCTCTGCAGCGTCGACATCTTTTCCCTTAAAGAAGAATGAGGAAGTGCGAGCAGCAACTTTCATCCGCGGGACATTAGCAAGCTGATTTATGATCTCCTCGGCCAGGCCGTCGCCGAAATATTCATCCTCTTTCTCAGCGCTCATGTTGGCGAAAGGCAACACCGCAATAGACACCTGGTTTCCACCGGCATTCGCCCCCGCACAGTTTGATGACACGATCACATCTGCAAGAAACCGGTAGCCCTTGCCAGGAACGGTTTCCAGAAAACGAGGTTGTTCCGGATGCTCACGCAGGGCCTGGCGGACTTTGCGGACGGCGGTATTGATGCCGTGTTCGATATCGACAAACACCTCGCGTCCCCAGAGTTGGTCGGCGATATCCGCCCTGGTGACGAGATGCCCATTCCTGGTTGCCAAGAGAATGAGCAATTCCAACGGTTTCCGTTCCAGCTTGAGGTTGCGTCCTGCGCGAGACAACTCGAAGCGATCGCAATCCAGCCGGAATTCGCCAAATTCGAATACGCGGGCGCCCACCATTACCTGCTCCTCAGGGCAGCGAAATTCGATACAGGTTTCGATGCACGGTGGTGTTCACATATGCATAGTGCGTAGGATCCTCGCCGGGCACAATACCAGCACGCCCGATTGACTTGGCACCGGGCACCACACTCGCGTCAGCCTGGGGCGCAATCCCTCCCGCGGGGAAGCTAGGCAATCTTTCTCCAGGGCCAACCGGAATCGCCAGACTTCGCCCCGCGCTGCTTCGCGTGGGCGCCTCGACCATAAGGAAAAGCCATCTCCCATTCGTTGACCAGACGGGCCAAGTGTAACCCGCGTACATTCGCCGTGGAGGTCCACCTTCCATTGGAATGGCGATGGGCGCGACACCACTACCGTCCGGTAAGGGAGCGATCGCCATTACCCATCGACCGCCCGGCGAGATGCCTTGAAAGTCACCGATCGGATACGGGACAACCTTCGACCGTGCGGAGCCGTCTGGATTCATCCGCTCCAGATAGTTGGCGTTCCCTTCGGTACGGAGAAACAGAATCTGACCGTGCGGCCCAAAGCGCGGCGAAGTTTCGCCCGAATCTCCGATTCTCTTTGCGGGACGTGTTCTGTCGAGCGGCGCTAGCCACAATTCTGACTTTCCGCCGGGAGCTGCCGTGGAATAGACCGCTTGTTTGTCCGGCGATACGTCGAAGGCGAGCATGGAAATTCCCGGAAAAACCGCTTCACTCTTGCCGGAACTTATCGTTGTGCGCCAAAGCTCCGGGCCCGAATCAACCGGCAAGCCCCGAAGAAGGTAATAGAGGGTGTTACCGTCCGCGCTGAAAGTGGGAGGTGGGAACCCGACGATTTCTCCCTCCGATGACAAGCATCGGTCGCCATTGGGCCCGTGAATCCAAATAGCGCTTTCATGCTCTCCCATGGAGGTGATGATGGAACGGCCATCCCTCTCCACGGCCACGTCGTCCTCTTCGGTGGGGCCAAAGGTGATTTGCTGCGGCTCTTCGTCCGGAAAGCGCTGGCGCCACAGGTGGCTCTGGCCTTCGACTGTAGCCGTGAAGTACATCCAGGAGCCATCCGGAGACCAGCCGGCGGAAGTGCATGCACCGTTCGGTCCTATTGTCCGGGTCTGAGAGCGGCCATCCGGCGAGATCAGTCGGCACGGCGCCCAGCTTCCGTCCTCCCCGTTCATCTCGACCACCAGAGCTAATTTGCGATCCGGAGAAGCGAAGGAATAATGCGCCATGCCGCGCTCGTGCACCGGAAAATACAACTCGCGGAGATTCTCTCGCGTGTCGGTTCCCGTGACCACTCCCATATGCATGCCCGAGCGGATTGCCGAGAACAGGACCTGATGCTCGCCCAGCCAGCTAAGTCCAGCCGCGTTGTGCAAAAAGAGATGGGAATCGCCGCCCAATATGGAGACCATGTAGGTCGCAAAACCAGCGTGCGCCAGTACGGTGTATGCGATCTGAGATCCATCCGGCGAGAATGACAGACTGTATTTGAATCGCGGATCGGCGGTCAGTCGCTTGGGTTCTCCGTTGGGGAGCACCTTGACATAGACCTGGTCGGCCGTCCCGAAACTGTCGCTTCCGCGGAAGAATGCAACCATACGGCCGCTAGGCGACAGAGTGGGAGCAGTGGCCGAATCGGTGAAATCGGTGAGCTGTGTATATTTCGCTTCGGACCGGCGCGCGCGAAAAGAGAAATACAGAGCCGCACCGGCGATCGCCAAAATCGTGCAAACATTCGCGGTGATGAGCCAAGCGGAGCGCCTTCCAGGAGGTTGCGCAACCGGTTGGGCAGTGGCCGGTCCATTCTGGTTTGCCGAACCGGCTGCGGGCTCAATGACGATTGGTTCGGCACCCGCTGCACCACCGGTTTGGACGTACGCCCCCTTACCGTTCAGTGGAAGAACAATGTCTGCTATGAACCGATAACCCTTACCTGTGACTGTTTGCACAAAACGGGGCTTCTCAGGGTCATCGCGCAACACTTGGCGAACTTTACGAACGGCAGTATTGATACCGTGCTCGCTGTCCACGAAAACCTCACGCTTCCAAAGGCGCTCGGCGATTTCCACTCTAGTGACAAGCTCACCGTTATGGGTTGTCAACAGAATGAGCAGCTCCATTGGCTTCTTTTCCAGTTTGAGGATGCGTCCGGCGAGCCGAAGTTCAAAGCGGTTACAGTCGAGCGTGAACTCGCCGAACTTGAAAATTGTGCCGGACACTGGAGCGTACCCTTGCCAATGAAGTATAGCCGATCCCAGACTGCACGCGACCCCGTCTAGTTTCAGTGCTTTGCCGCTTCACCCGATCTTCACCTCGAACTTCACCAGCGCTTCATTGCCCTGAGGCGTGAATCGAGGTTAACTCAGTGCTGGCCGGCATGCCGGCGGAAAAAGGAGAATTGAAGTGAAGATAAATCACAGAATGTTAACGGCTATACTTGGCGCGCTTGGACTAGCGCTCTCGCTTGCACCTAACTGTGCGGCTCAATGCTTGGCTGGCCTTAAACCGCGGGTAACTCATAGCAATTTGTATTCTCATCCTGGGCGAATACAGCTTCTGCCCGTAGCGTTCCTCGCGAAGGATGATAGAGACAACGATGACGCGAGCATCGTTGGCTTCTGGCATCAGAAGCTGGTGTCCAAAGGGAGCGCCGGAATAGAGGACGGGACCGTACTGGACGACGGATTAGCGCAGTGGCATAGCGATGGTACGGAAATCCTGAACTCGAATCGCCCAACCATCTCTGGCAGCTTCTGCCTGGGTATGTGGGAAAAGGTAAAGGAGCGCACTTACAGGCTGAACCACTTTCCCCTACCTTATGACGCCACGGGCACCGTATTTGTCGGTCCGGTCAACATCCGGGCTGAAGTGACCCTCACTCGCGACGGCAACCAATACAGCGGCACTTTCACTTACGAGCAGTACGACCCCACCGGCAAGATCGTGGTCGGCAGCGCCCAGGGCATAATTACGGGAACCCGAATCACGATGAACAGTAAACCACCAGACATTTTTTGAGACGGAAAAGCCTCTGAGTTTGTTCGCTCGGGTTCGGAAGTTTGTAGCGGCAACCATATTCCGATTCGGGATGCGGCGGCGGGCCGAGTGCGTGGACGGCTCGCCTTAAATCCGCGGACAACGGCGGCTCCATCATCTGTCGGTATCATCCTCACGGCCAAGCGGAACAGGCCGTCAAGTCCGCCTCCTTCCAATTGAGTCCGAATATCGTGCTTGACCCGCTGGCTCCGGTGAGGACGCCAGGTCAGAGTTGTTGTACCAATGCAGGACCCGGAGGGCGCGCAGTGTGTTCCAGCGGCTTGCGCTGCCGACCTCGGTCTCCATCTCCAATGGAATGTGTTCGGGATGAAGGAGGTTGAGCGGCCAGCGCCCGTTCTGGTGGCGGCGCTCCATCACGATTGCGATGGCCTCACTGACGCGGCTGCCGGGTTTGATTCCGGCATTCCGCAGATAATCGAGGCCGCGCAGGACGTCATAGTGCCAGAACGTCGGGAACGAGAAGCGAAGCCAGCGTTTGTCGATGACTTCAGCGGTTCGGAGGGAGCGGAACATGCGGCGCTCAAGCAGATAGTTTTCGGCTCTCTGGCGGGCTTTCGTGACGGCAGCCGATTTACGCCCTGCTCGTTCGTAATCGAGCAGCCCTTCGAGTACGCAGATGGTGGTATGGAACGAAGAGCGCCGGCTTTTGGGCGCTTCGCAGTTCCAGCCGCCATCTTCGAGCTGCTCGCTCAGGAGTTGATTGGCCAGTGCGTCGTTCGGTTCTTTGAAATACGCGCCGATGCCGAGGATTCTGCCGTTGATGCAGGGCTCCGTTTCGCCGTGAAGGAAAGGCCGGTTGTTGTGCCACTTGAACACGAGCCGCGTGTCGACGCGGTCGATCATTTTGCGAGCCTCTTTGCTCGCGGGGTCCAAGCCAAGGTCCTTTAGAACAACGAGACTGTAGAAGGTTATAAGCAGGCCCGGGTTCTCCTTTGCGCCTCCCCAGACGCCAGTCGAAGACTGGCGAGCGAGAAGTTGAGCGCCCCAGCCTTCGGTTGCGACGCGAGACCGCTCGGCTGCAATCGCGTTGGGATCTTCGGCTCGAAGGTCCCGCATGACCTGCCAACGGATGGCGGGGTCAGAATCGAGGAGCCATTTGAGGTGCGCGGGCCGAGGTGCGTAATCGTGTAGGCGCATTCGCTTGTTATATTGCGTAGCCGCTCACGGTTGAAGCGCCAAGGTCGCGTTTCCCGCGGAGCCGGCGTAAATCAGCTCGAGCGAATGGATGTTCTTGCGCTTACCGCGATATTGGAAGAAGATGAGTCCCGCCTCAGGCAGCGCCCGGTCTCCTTCCGGCAGAGCGGACTTGCGGACGGATTGCGCCATCGCCCGCTGCATGGCGATGGGCACATGGACCGGCGCGGGCGTAGAACTGGAATCGCTCTGACCGCCGGTGCTCAGGCCGGTCTTGGACTTCGACTTGGCTTCCTCCGGCGGCGCCCATTGGGGATCTCGTAGAGAGCTGTCGACCAATTCGTCAGGCTGGCTGGACAGGGGATGCTTCTTCCCGTTGATGCGGAGAGAAAAATCGTTGAGGGACAGGTTGATTCGCGCTCCCGGCGCGCCGAAGAAGCCCGTTTCCACCACTACATAGTCTTCGGTGGAAAGCGGCCCTTCTTCGCGGGGCACGGCGTGTCCCATAAACTCGGCCGCCACCGTCACGCTGCCCGCTTTCGCATGCGCCTGATAATCGCCCGGAGTCGCTCTCGGCGGCAGACCCCTTTTTTCGTTCGGTTGCGCCTCTTGGCTTTGGGTATTTTGTCCATGCGCCCAGAGACACAGGGTCGCAATCAACGGAATGGTGAGCCACACACGAGAAAGCCTCATTTTCAATTCACAAATTACTACAAACGAACTGAATGTTTGACCGGACTAGCTCCTGAAGTGGTACTTCTATGACCATAGATAGGTATACCCAGTGGTTTACTTGTTCTAAAATTGGGTTACTGGCGCAAGCCCAGCCGGCAGCACCTCGCCGCTATTTTCAAGGAGATCCATTGTTTAAGCCGCTTTCTATCGTTGCGGCCGCGATCCTGGTTGGCACGGCCCTGCGAGCCGCCCCCATCGATCCGGTCTTCGAGATGGGCGATCCATCCGCTGGAACCCCACTCGTGAGCAACTTTTTCACTTTTGGTTCGGATGCGGCAGGGGGCGGTGTTTTGGCGTTCGTAAACGACAGCGGCGTGCTGTGGACGAGCCTCAACTTTTTCGTCACGTTGCCGGCCAACTCACCGATCACCTGTCTCCCGGGGCCATTCTTTTCGTCCTGTCAGTTCTCGATCGTCAACACGCTGCCGGGAGGGCTTGGGGTATTCGATCTCGGCGTTTCAAACCCCACGAGTCTGGGTGGGATCGCTTCGGGCGAATTTTTTACGATCAATTTGAACGATTTGGTAAACGGACAGCCAAACCTCGACCCGAATGGCGCGGGCGGATGGGGCAACGACACCGATTTTTCCGCGGTGGCCAATCTGGCGAGCATGCCCGAACCCCCGGCCGTTGCGTTATTTTTGTTTGGAATTCTGCTGGCCGGCGTGGCCGCCCGGCGCCGGATTGCGGCGTAGCGCATGCTTCTTCAAGGCGGCGGCAAAGCCCGGCAACGCCCGTACAGTGGCGAGATCGGGATCGGAGCGGGCTTCTTCCACCGAGAATCCGCTTGCGAGGGCTCTCTCTAAAGCAGTGAGCCCATCCTGTGGGCGTCCCGCCAAGGCGTAGATCACTGCCTCGTCGTACATCAAGAGATTGTCGGAAGCATTGTAGGTCCGGGCGCGGTGGATGAGATCCCGGGCCTCCGGCAGTTTTCCTTCCCTGGCATGATAGAGCGCGAGGTTCCCCAAGACTTTCGCATCCCGCGGGTTGATTTGTAATCGCTGATAGGCAAGCTGGATGGCGCGGTCATAGGTCGCTCGCGCCTTTTCGTCTAACTTCGCGTGACGGTATTCATCGGCAAGGTTGCCGACGAGCAGTTCGTCCTGCGGGTCCAGCGCTACCGCTTTTTCGAACATCGGGATCGCTTCCGAATGGCGGCCGGCATAGAAATAAGCGGTGCCGAGGTTGGTATAGGCTTCGTGGCTCGGACGAAGCTGAATGGTTTTCTGAAACTCCGCGATGGCGTTGTCCCAGAGACTCTGCCGCGAGTAAATGATGCCCATCGAATTGTGTACCGAGGCGTTTGCCGGATCGAGTTCGGCGACGCGTTTGAACTCTCGTAAGGCATCATCGTTGCGGCCGGTGCGGTAATAGGCTTTGCCAAGCTGGTCATGATTGCCCCAGTAGAAAGGATTCAAGTCGACAGCCTTTCGAAAGGCCGCCAAGGCAGCTTCGGGCTGGCCCATCTGAAGGTAGGCCCGGCCCAGGCGCACGTAGCCGTTGTCGGATTTGGGGTCGAGTTGCAAGGCGCGGCGGATTTCGGAAACGGCATCCGCATTTTTGCCCATTTGCGTGTACACGCTGCCAAAGGCGAAATGCACTTCGGGTAAGCGGTCGTTCCTGGCTTGGGCCTCGCGCGCGGCGGCAAGCGCTTTATCGGCCCAAAAGCTGTCGCGCTTGTAGCGATACATATCGAGACTGGCATCGGCCACGCCGGTCCAGGCCAACGCGAAAGCGGGGTCCTTCTGACTGGCTTCGTTAAACAGGTCCAGCGCGGCCGTTACGCCTTTTTCGTCCTGGTGATCCTTCAGAATCTGGCGTCCCCGTAGATAGAGGTCGTAGGCGCTGGCGCTTTGCGTGGGAGGCGCGGTTGGACCGGGAGTGGCGCTCGTCAGGCGCGACGCGGAATGCGACTGGGAGCGAAAGAGAAAGAAGGCAGCGGCGGCGGTGACAAGAAGCACGACTGCGACCGCGGCGACGGCGATTGCGCGCTTCTTCGTTCGCGGCTTTTCCGACGGCAAGTCATCCGATAACTCGTGCGCGCTCTGATAGCGGTTTGCGGGATCCTGTTCGAGGCAGCGCAAAATCACCCCGGCCAGCTTGTCCGACAAAGCAGGATTTAGCAGCTTCGGGGATTTAGGCGTCTCGGTCACGCGCTGCAGCATAGTCTCGAGCGCCGAGCGATCGCGAAAGGGAACTACGCCCGTGGCCATCTCGTAAAGAACGAGGCCCAGGGAATAAATGTCCGTGCGCTGGTCCACGACTTTTCCTTGTACCTGCTCGGGAGACATATAGCGCGGCGTGCCGGAAATACCGCTGCCCTGGCCGGGCGGCGTCCGTTCGGAAACGTTCAGTGTTTCGGCGAGGCCGAAATCGCTGATGCAGGCGTTGCCGCTCGAATCGAGCAGCACGTTGCGGGGCTTCAGATCGCGATGGATCACGCCTTCCCGATGGGCAGCTTCCAAGCCTTCGCATAACTGTTTGGCAAGAGTGAGAAGCCGGTCCTCCGCAAGTGGACCGTTACGCCCGATGAGCGTGGCGAGATCTTCACCGTCCACCCAGGCCATGGATACGAAGCGCACGCCATCCGCTTCGCCCAGGTCGTGAATCCGCAGTACGTGGCGATGCGTAACGCGGCTAGCCAGCAGAATCTCGCGCTTCAGGCGTTCGAAGTTTTGCGGATCGCCAGCCAGCTCCGAACGCACAACCTTCAGCGCGACCGTCCGGCCCAGATCAAGGTCGGTAGCGCGATAGACCTTTCCCATGCCGCCCTCACCTGCCTCGGCGTCGATGCGATAGCGAGAGCCGAGCATGGTTCCGGGCCCCAGCCCGACCGGCGTACCGGATCGGGAACCCGAGACGAGCGATTCCCGATTATCGAGATCGCACACGATTTCGTAGGCACTCGAATAGCGGCTGGCGGGATCCGTTTCGAGGCAGCGCATAACGATTCCGCTGAGCCGTTTCGGTGTCGCCGGATGGATGAGCTCCGGAGGGCGTGCGCGTTCGCGGGTGCGCCGCAGCAACTTCTCGACAACGCTATCTGCCTTGAAGGGAAGATCGCCCGTCAGCAATTCATAAAAGATGAGTCCCGCCGCGAAGATATCGGAGCGCAAGTCCGCCCGCTCACCGCGGGCTTGCTCCGGCGACATGTAGTCCGGAGTTCCGAGCAGCGCGCCTGTCTGGGTCACATGAGGCGCTTCGAACGAGCGCGCCAGTCCGAAGTCCATAATCCGAATGTGATTTTGCCGGTCAATAAGGATATTTTGCGGTTTCAAGTCGCGGTGAATCACATCTTCGGCATGCGCCGCGTGCAAGCCATCACAAATCTGGCGCATGATGGCTACCGCGTCATCCGGCGCGAACCGGCCCTGGCGTTTCAGCCGCGACTTGAGGTCCTCACCCTCAACGAACTCCATGGTGATAAAGCGAAGCCCCTCGGCGACTCCGAAGTCGAAGATTCGAATCACGTTGCGGTGGGTAATCTGTCTTGCCAACAGAATTTCTGTCTTGAACCGGCGGAGGACGCTCGCGTTGGAAGCGAGATCCGGGCGAATGGTCTTGAGTGCAATCACCCGATCGAGTTCGCGGTCGAGCGCCTGGTAGACGGAGCCCATTCCCCCCTGCCCCAGGCTCGAGATGATCTCGTACCTGGCGGCGATTACATCGCCAGAGACCAGACCCACGAATCCGCGCGCAGCAGCAGCGCTGCTCAACGGTGAGCTGAACGGCGAGGATGCAAAGGCCGCCACTTCGGTAGCCTGTTCGTTCCGGGCCGCCAGATTTGTTACCGAATCTAGTCCAAACGAGGTATTACAGCTCTCGCACGAGGCCGCACCATCCGGATTTGAGGTCTTGCACTCGGGACAGATCAGCACGTGAATCTCTTTGTCTCGCCTCAGAGAGGCGGTGGAGAAACACTGGTGGCGCACGAACTTCCAGTTTCCACGTTTGTTTCTCTTGCAAGAGTTTTACCAAATTGAAATTCGAAAGGGAATCAGCCCGCATCGCGAAGCGTAACGGCGGGGTCGACGCGGGCGGCGCGATGAGCCGGTAGAAACGCGGCCAGCAGGCCGATCAGCGCCATGGCGGCGCAGGCGACAGCCAGCGTAAGAGGATCGAGAGGCGACACTTCGAACAACAGATTACGCATTACTCCGGTCAGAGCAAGAACGCCCAGAAGTCCGAATATGACGCTCCCCGCAACGATCGCCAGCGCGCCACGCAAGATCTGCGAGAGGACGTCGCTCGAACGAGCACCCAAGGCCATGCGGATGCCGATCTCACGCCGTTGTTGTGTTACTGAATGGGAGATCACGCCGTAAAGGCCAATAGCTGCGAGAAAGACCGCCACCAACGAAAAAGCGCCAATCAACCAGGCCGGGCGGCTGGCGAACGAGAGCGTATCGTCCCGCACTTGCTGCATGGTGGCGACATTGCCGAGCGGCAGGTTGGGGTCGGTTTGGCGGACGGCTTCCCGAATGGCGGGCATGACGAAGGCAGTCTCTTCCGGCGTGCGGACCAATAGCTTGAGATGTGGATTGGGTGCTTGCGAGAGCGGCACGTATACAACAGCCGGATCCGAGTCGCCGGGCGAAGAGGTCCGCTCGCTTCGGATGATGCCGGCGATTTGAACGTCCGATAGGACCGGATTTTTTCCCTCGTAATCCGCCGACGACAGACGAACCATCTTCCCGACCGGATCCTTCATGCCAGCTTCTTCGGCCAGCCTCGCTGCCAGCGCCTGATTGATGACGATGACGCGCGGCGATCCTTCACGATCCCGGCTGGTAATGCTACGGCCGCGCAGCACCGGAATATCGAGCGTGCTGAAATAACCGGGATCCACACGCTTGAACCGGACGCGCACCAGTTTTTCGGCGCCGGCGACTTGGATCGCCTCGCCATTGCTGATCCACTGGAGAGGCAAGAACGTGGAAAGGCCAACGTTTGCGATGCCCGGCGCCGAACGAAGCCGTTGGGTGAGCGCCGCGTAGAACAAAGCGGCTTTTTGAGGCGTGGGGTAGGCATCCGGTGGGAGATCGATAGACATCGTCATGACGTTTTCGATACGAACGCCGGTATCGATTTGTTGCAGCTTCAGCAGGCTTCGCAGCAGAAGAAGGGCGCCGCAGACCAGCACGAGCGAGAGCGCAAGCTCGCCCATGACGATGGCCCGCCGCGCGCGCACTGGCGAACCGGCGGAACCGCGCGCCGATTGCTTCAAGGAATCGGCCAGATTACCGGCGGAAACCTGCAGCGCCGGGAACATGCCGGCCAGTAGCGCAACTGCCAAGACGATGGCGGCTGCGAAAGCAAGCACATCGAGATTGAGACTGACGTCCGCGGTGAACGGCAGAGACTGCGACAGCAGCGGCGACGCAAGGCGGATCAGAAGATAGGCAACGGCAACGCCCGCGACACCTCCCAGCAGGCACAAAGCCAGGCTCTCAGTTAGCAGCTGGGCGATGAGGCGTCCGCGGCCGGCACCGAGCGCAGCGCGGACAGCCAATTCGGTCCTTCTGGCGGCCCCCTGGGCAAAGAGGAGATTGGCAACGTTTGCGCAGGCAATTAGCAAGACCAGAAAAACAGCGCCGAAGGCAACTGAAATGGAGCGATGAAGGTTCGCGCCCACCAGCAGGCGGGTCAAACGTTCGATGGCGATCGCTCCGCCGCGGTCTTCGAGCGGTACCGTTTGGACCAGGGCGGCATAGATGGCCTGCATTCGTTCGCGCGCCTCGGAGAGAGTCACGCCGGCCCGCAAACGTCCGTAAACGGTAAGCCAGTGCATGTCGCTCGCTTTCTGAGCGGTGGTGAAGACCAGCGGCTTCCAGAATTGAATGCGGTCCCGATCAAAGGCCCCCGGCGCGAGAACGCCGATGACTTGACACGTTTCGCCGTCCAGGATCACACGCCGGTGCAAGATGCCGGCGTCACTGCCGAAGTACGTTTCCCAAGCGGCATGACTGAGGACAATTACGGAGGCCACTCCGGGCTGATCCTCCGCGGCGGTGAAGGTGCGGCCGAAAGCCACACCAGAGGCGAACACTTTGAAATATTCCGGTGTAACCAGCTTGCCTTCTAAACGTACCGGGCCGCCTTGATCCTGAAATGCCGAAGAAATGTCTTGCTCGGCGGCCAGGCCTTCGAAAATAGCAGCAGAGCGCTTCCAGGCAAGAAATTGCGGCACGGTGGTTGCGTTCACAGCGCCTGGCTGCGGAGCTTCCCAGATGCGAACGATGCGGCCGGGGTCCGGAAACGGCAGCGGCTTCAGCAGAACTGCGTCCACCACGCCGAACATGGCGACCGCGCCTCCAATCCCGAGCGCCAGCACGCCGACGATGACGGCCGTGAAGCCGGGCGCGCGACCCAGCGAGACCAGACCGTAGTGAAAGTCCCGGAACAGCGTTTCTATCCAGCGAATGCCGCGCCGGTCGCGATGCACTTCTTTCATCTGCTCGATTCCTCCAAAGCGGCGGCGCGCTTCGCGCTGCGCTTCTTCCGCCGATAAACCATGCGCCCTGGCGTCTGCTTCGGCCAACTCCAGATGGGCGCGAATATCGCTCTCGAGATCCAGCTCGAGAGTTCGCTTTCGCGACAGCGTCAGCAACCTCGCGAACGCCCGGCGAAAGCTCACGTGGATGCCTCCAGAAAGCGGGCCACCAAGGCAGTGGACTTTTCCCAATTCGCGACTTCAACGCGCAGTTGTTTCCGCCCCGGTCTGGTCAGCGAATAGAACTTAACTTTCCGGTTTGTTTCCGATATTCCCCAATCCGTGCTAATCCAGCCCTCTTGCTGCAGCCGAATGAGGGCGGGATAAACGGAGCCCTGGCTTAACTGCAGGGATTCGCCGGAGACTTGCTCGATGCGGCGGGCAATGGCGTAGCCGTGCAGGGCGCCCATGGTTTCGAGCGTCTTTAATATGAGCAGGTCCAGCGTGCCGTAGGGTATTTCCGCTTGTGGCTTCGACATGTCTATTATCGACAGCTTACGCCGCGCAGAGACTCCCTGTCAATGCCGGGAACGCTGTATGGCTAGCGGGCGGGGATGTAGTAGACGAAAAATCCGTGCACCGGATAGCAGACGGCCGGCTTCGACAGCAGCACCGGCCACCACGGCGATCCTTTGGCGGCCGGGTGCCGGCCCCGGCTGATGATCACGATCGCCGGGAGGCCGGCTGCCGCTTGCTTGTCTAGCCAGAACACGATTTGCGGAGTGGTCCAGCCTACAGCGAACACGGCGGGAGCTTTATGCTCCCAGGGCACCTTGGCGAAGCCAGCGGAGCAACTATCTTTCAAAGGAAAGCAAGGCGGGTCACCCTGCAGATCGAGGCCGTAATACGCCGCGGCCGCGGGATCGGCGACCATCGCGATGGCGGCTTTCGATGTGCGGTAGAGGGCGACGGACTTGTTGACGGCCGAACGAAAATCTTCGTTCTTATATTCCGGCAACAGCCGCATTCGGCAATCGGCTATCAGCCAGACAGCGCCAAGTAACAGTGTGGAAAAGACGGCGATGCTCGCGTTTCTCTTGCCGGACGGTTCGCTCACAGCGGCTAGGGGTAGAAGCAGAAGCAACGGCACCAGAGCAGCAAGATGGCGCACATCCACTTGCTGCTGAAGCAGCACGCTCAAGGCCAGCGCCTGGAGGGCCGCCACAATAAAAGCGCCGACGAGGGAAACGAGACGCAGGCGTTTCTGTGAGCGAAACGCTACGATGAGCATCCCGGCGAACGCAATGAGCAAGACAAAGGCAGCGGCGGCTATGGAGAGGAGATAGGGCCTAAAGGAAATATCGAAGTGCCGGTTTGGACCGTAGCCGGAAAGACCAAGAAATCGATAAATCAGCGAGCCCATCGATAGGAGGCCTGGTTTTTCGTAGTCGTAGGCAGTCCCTCGATGAAAGGTCCAGGCAACATACGTCAACAAGGCGGCGAATGGCACGGCAAAGGCCCACAGTGCTGGTTTCCAGTGAGCGAGACGGATGGAATCGCTTCGCTGCCGGAGGTAAATGAGAACGATGGCCATCAGCGGGGCAACGCACAGGAGCATTAACATATCGAAAGCCGTGCCTAAGAACAGAGCGGCAAGCACCAACCAGGGAAGATACTTTTGCTCTTTCTCAGTCGGCTGCTCTAAATAGGCGAGCAGCGAAGCGAAGCAGATGGCGCCGAATGTCATGAGCGCGAAATAAGGCCGCGCTTCGCCTGCATAGGACCACAAAAACGGTAAGAATGCCGGGCCAATCCAAAGCCAACGTTCCCGGAATATTCGCAGACTCGTCCACACCCAAACAAACGCAAAGATGATAATGAACGGACTGTTAGCCGCTCGAAGGGCAAATTCCGAAAAACCGAAGAGGATCGTCCAGCAATGGAGATAGACATAATACATCGCCATTTGTAAGTCGGACGAATCTCCAGCCATCAGAGTAGACGCCAAGGAACTAAGAGTCCGATGACAGGCGAGATAGGCAGAAAAGGCTTCGTCCGTCCAAAGGCTGCTGGTGTGAATTGCCATCAACAGCAGGCCGGAGTAGCAGGCTCCGCAGATAACGAGCCATCGTAGGCCGATTGTTCGATTTTCGAGTGGGTCCTTCAACGGCCATTTCATTCTAGCTGGCCAAGAGACTATTTCGCCCAGATCTTGATGTGATCGATCGAGAGAGCGGCTGGGAATTCACTCAACGACGCCGGCTGCAAGCCTGGCAGATTTGGGGCGCTGGAGCCGACCGCCAGATTCACGCCGAGTTGCGCGGCGCCACGGGCGGTCCACCTGAAGGACTGCGCATAGATGAGCCTGCCGTCGACGTACTTATAGACACTGCCGGGGGTCCAGAATGTCTGGTAGTCGTGATAGCCGGCGGCGAAGTCGATATTGGGATGCCACACCCATTGATTTGTCTTGATCGAGTAAATCTCGGGGCCCAGTCCCGGACCGTGCTGATTCCCCGTCCAGTCAAATTGGTTCTGATATTTCATATTGAAGAATTCCGGGTTATCAATCTCAGAGCCGTCGGCCTCGCCGGGTTGCTGGGTAAAGAGCCAAGCCGCGGGCCACATGCCCGCGCCGGCGGGAATTTTCATCCGAACCTCGAACGCGTAGACTGTGTGCCCCGTTACACCAGGCTGAAAGATCTGTTTCGACCATATTTGGGCGGAATGGATTCCTCCCGGGAACAGTCCGCCACCCTTGGGAATCGTGGCGGTCAAGGCCAACGAACTTCCGGTAAACACGAAGTTTTTTCTGTTAAAAGGCTGATACACCTCCCATTCCTGATTAATCACCGTTGTTCCCACCATTCCGTAAGGATTGAAATGCGCCGCAAGCTTTTGGAGGTTGCGGATTGATGCCCCGGAATCGGTACCGAAGGTGTAATCATCAATCACCTGCATGCCGTGGATGGCCTGGAAAAACGTCGCGGTTGTGGATGGATCGAAAGAATTCCGGCTCCGGGCGGCGACTAATGTACTAATTACTCCAAATACGACTAACCAAAAACAAACTTTCTCGATTAATTTATAAATAGTCAAGTATCTGATATCCAATTTCTAAATGATTTCCTAGCGGCATCCGCTGGTCCTGAAGGCTATTGCCTCTTGTGTCCCACTACTCTATAATGTCCGGTATCGCACTTAGCTTCCCCAGTTAGAACTGAGCGGTGCTAACTCAATCATTGGCCCGGAGGATCGATGAAACATCAAGCAATACTCCTGCGTTACTTGCTTCTGTTCGCGTGTGTCTCTAGCGCGTTCGCCCAAAATTCAACCACGGGCAATTCGCCGAACAGCACTGTGTTTATGGGCGACTCCATCACGTCCATGGGCAATGCTTACGAAACGAACCCAAGCCAGACTTATGGCTGGGGCTGGACGGCCCAGGCGGTGTTTTTGTCGAATGGCCGCATACAGCAACTTTATAATGCCGGCACGCCCGGCAACACGACCGCGCAAATGCTTTCGCGGTTTCAAAGCGACGTAATTGCTTACAATCCGGGGACGGTCGTCATCATGGGAGGCACAAACGATGCGACCAGCGGTTCCTTCACGACCACCGCGCTGGCAGCGACGATCAGTAATCTGCAGCAGATGATCGAGCAGGCCAAGAAGGCGAATATTCAACCGATTCTGTGCACGATACCGCCGCGGAGCGACGCGGCAAATTACAACCAGAACGTGCAGATGATCAACGGAGCGATTCATAAACTGGCACAGAGCGAGCGGATCCTGCTGGTGGACTTCTATTCGATCCTTGTCGACCCGACCACAGGAGTCTATAAGTCGGGCTACGACCTGGGAGATGGGATTCATCCGTCCGTTACCGCGGATAAGGCGATGGCGCAGTTCTTTATCACGGCCACGGCGAATTTGTTTGGTCCAACCCAGGAATATCTTTTACAAACGCAGACGGATAACACGAATTTGATCGCAAATCCACTTTTCCTCCTTCCCACTACGGCTTGGAGTACTAACGGATATGGAACTTCGCCAGCGCCCACATACGCGACTGTTACCGGCGACTCCAGCATTTCCGGAAACTGGCTTTCCTTCACCTTTCCGCCCGGCACGGCGCCTGGCCAAAATTACTCGGTCAACGGTCCATATGCAACGGTTACCGCCGGCCACCACATGGCCTACTCCTTTAAATTCCAGATTTCGGGCTTAGAGGAAAACGGCGGCTATCTCAACATGGGCTATGCGTGGGGCGCCTCCGCCTTCACCTACGGATACTTGACCGATACGACGGGCACGTTCTACATCGAATTCACGGCCCCCAACGGCACGTTTGTCCCAGGCTTTTTCGTTTATCCCACAGTGACCAATTCGCCCATCGTATTGAAAATTGCGCAGATGTCTCTGGTTGACCTGACAAACCTCGGGTACTGAGACAGATCATCTGCACCCGGCCCGAACGGCTGGAAGGCCGATGGGTCTTCCCTGAATTTTTTTGATATATAATTCGAGGACTGGACGAAAGACAATCGTCCGCTTTGTCTCAAAAGCTTCAGAGAAAGGTCCTCGTATGACTCGCACAGCGCTGTGTTGCTTCTTCGCCGCAGGCTTGACCTTGCTGGCACAATCGAACTACAACCAACAAATCTCAGGTCAGGTGCAGGATTCGTCGGGAAGCGTGGTTCCCAATGCGACCGTCACGGCGACGGAGACCCAAACGGGACTCTCGCGCGTCGCGCCGACGAATGACAGCGGCAACTACGTGATTTCGAATCTGCCGATCGGTAAGTACGATGTAACGGCGGAGGCCAAGGGATTCAAGAAAGCCGTGCTCTCGGCGGTGGAGCTGACGGTGGATTCCAAGCTGGCGCTTAATTTGACTCTCGAACTGGGTAGCTTGAGCGAGACGGTTACCGTGCAGGCGCAAGCGGCCCAGGTGGAGACGGCGACCGGTGAGGTGGGCCGTCTGATTACGGGGCAGCAGGCCACGCAGCTCCAGTTGAATGGAAGGAATTTTCCGCAGCTTCTGGCGCTGGTGCCCGGCGTCTCAACGACCTATAGCAGCGGCTTCAGCCTCTTTGGCGGCTATGGGGTGAACAACAGCGGGCAATCGGCGAATGGCGGCCGAACGGACACGTTTAGCTGGAATTTGGATGGCGCCGACAACAAGGATAATGGCGGCGGCGGCAACAACTTTGTCAACATCAATCCCGATGCGCTGGCCGAGTTCAAAATTCTGACTTCCAACTACAGCGCGGAGTATGGATCCAGTTCCGGGGCGGTGGTCAATCTGGCGCTGAAGAGCGGCGGAAAGGATTTCCACGGCATAGCGTACGAGTATTTCCGGAACGACGATATCCAGGCCCGCGCGTTCAACGCGCTCAACAAACCAGAGCTGCGATTCAACAATTTCGGCTGGAACGTGGGCGGACCCATATTCATCCCGGGCCATTTTAATAGAAATCGCGACAAGCTATTTTTCTTCGTCGGTGAGGACTTCAAAAGGCTGCTGCAAGGCGCCACTAATACCTGGACCGTACCGACAATCGCCAACCTGAGCGGTAACTTCTCCAACCTGGCGGCATCGGCCTATCCCAAAGATCCGCTAACCAAGGCGGCTTTTCCGGGCGGCATGATTCCAGCCAGCCGGTTCAGCCCCAGCAGCTATCGTCTTTTGCAGAATTACCCTGCCCCGAATTTCAGCGGGTCGGGCGGCAATTATGTTTTCAACACGGTGTCTCCGCTAAACACGAATCAATATATCTACAAAGTCGATTACAACAAGAGCAATAAGAACCAGTTCAACGTCCACTACGTGCGGGATTATTACACGTCCCTGCAGGACCTCACGCAGTTAATTGAATACAACCGCGATATTCCGGGCATAAACGCGGCTGTTCAGTGGACCTATGTTCCGAATCCGACGACGGTGAACGTGGCTCAGTTTGCGTTTACCGGAAACGTGATTTTCGAAAAGACCGGAATCGTACCGAATCCGCTTTTCATTAAAGACTACACACGCGCGGGCGAAGGTTATACGGGATCTTCGATCTACAACGCTTCGAATGCCATCCCCTCCATCGGCGTGACGGGCGGCTACACGACGCTCACGGCCACGCCCTTGAACTTCAATAATTTCAATCGCATCTTCGATTGGAAAGACGATTTTTCGAAAATACTCGGGAACCACACATTCAAGATGGGCATACTGATCATGCGGAGCCGCAAGAACCAGGACAATGTTCCCGCCATTAACGGCACATTCTCGTTCAGCACCTCTGCCACGAATACCTCGGGCAATGCGCTGGCGGATGCGCTGCTTGGGAATTTCTATACCTACACCGAGGCAAGCGGGATCAGGCAAGGATGGTACCGCTTTTCGCAAGTAGAACCGTATGTGCAGGACGATTGGAAAATCAATTCGAGATTAACCGTGAACCTGGGGCTACGTTGGGCCTATGTACAGCCGCAGTACAGCGCGCTGAACAACACATCCGCCTTTCTGCCGCAGGATTTCAATGCGTCGCAAGCGGCGGTCATCGATCCGAAGACCGGCTACATCCTCGCCGATCCCAACCCCTACAACGGTTTGGTACTGGGCGGCAGCGGATTTCCTCAAACAGCACAAGGGCGGGTGATTCAGTCGAACGACCCGGCGGTGACGGCCCTGTTCCATAACCTCCCCAAGGGGACCGCGAATACGGACTGGGGCACTTTCGCCCCGCGGCTGGGGTTTGCCTATGATCTGACGGGACACCAGAACACCGTGCTGCGCGGCGGCTATGGCATGTTTTACGAGCGCGTGGAAGGAAATTTCCTTTTCAGCGCCGTCAACAACCCGCCATTCATTCAGCAAGCCACCGTTTTCAACGGCATTGCGGATAATCCCGGCGGCGCGGCCAATCCGCAACAGCCTCAAACCATTAACAACTCTCACTATCTGGACATGAAAGTGCCGCGCACGATGAACTGGAGCTTGGGCGTTCAACACAAACTAAGCAACAACATGACGCTGGACGTTAGTTATGTCGGATCGAGCGCCGCTAATCTTTCCTATCAGGACGACATCAATCAATTACTACCGGGAACGCTCACAGCGAACCCTGGCGTGAACACAAACGCGCTCCGGCCATATCTTGGATATGCGGACATTTACGAATACAACACGGGTGCTAACTTCATTTACAACTCGATGCAGGTGCAGTTACGGAAGCAGTTCACCAAGGGTGGACTGCTCAACGTGGCCTATACTTTGTCAAGAGGCCGTACCGATGCGAATGCTTACAACTATCAACCTCAGAACAGTTATAACCTGCGCGGCGACTGGGGCCCGTCAAGTTACAACCGTAACAATATTCTAGTGATCAGTTACGTTTATCCGCTGCCATTCTGGCAAAACGGCCAGGGGTGGTATCAGAAAGTATTCGGCGGCTGGCAGGTTTCGGGCATCACGACCTTCCAGACGGGGTTGCCCCTGAATGTAACCTTGGCAAGCGACGTGGCGGGAATCGGCACCACCAGCCAGAGGCCCAACCTGATAGCGGATCCCTTGGCGGGGGTGAGCGGGGGGCAATATTTGAACCCAGCAGCCTTTGCGGTGCCCACCGCCGGCACGTTTGGAAATCTCGGCGCCTATGCAATCTTCGGGCCGCACACGAATAACTGGGATGCGTCTCTACAGAAGGGATTCCCGATCGGCGAACATGTAAGCGCTAATTTCCGCGCGGAGTTTTACGACTTCCCGAATCATCTTTCCTATTTCACGGTGAACACCGGTAGCTTCACGGCCACACCGGCCGCAAGCTTCGGGCAAGTGACTGCGGCAACGGATCCGCGCACCTTACAGTTCGCTCTGCGCCTCAGTTTTTGACGTGATCGGCGTTGTTAGCCGCCGGCCGGACGCTCGACGTGGCCTCCGAACTTATAGCGCATGGCCGACAGTACTTTCTCCGCGAAGGTGTGTTCCCGGCGTGACCGGAAGCGAGTGAATAGCGCGGAAGCCAAGACTTCCACCGGAACCGCCTGT
>DASYAX010000061.1:0-6932 GCA_036501045.1 Bryobacteraceae bacterium | reverse complement strand
GATTGCGCCTCGACCGATGCCAACGTGCCGCTGTCCATGGGTCTGCCGGCCGTTTCCATCGGCGCGGGCGGCCAGGGCGGTGGCGCGCACACCAATCAGGAGTGGTACCAGCCGGACACACGCGATCTCGGTCTGCGCCGCATCCTGCTGGTTCTGGCAGCCCTCGCTGAACGTACCGCGTGAGCAGCGCGGCTACCCAATCCCGTTTCCGAAGGTCTCCCGCCCGTTGGCAGGCGGACCTCGCCCTGGCAGTTGTGGCGATCATCTGGGGCGCCACCTTTGTTGTCGTCAAGCAAGCCCTTGACGAAATTTCGACGGTCTATTTCTTAGCGCTGCGCTTTGCCCTCGCGAGCGCCTGCCTGCTGCTGCTTTTCTCAAATGCGTTCCGCAAAATGCCGGCCAGGGCAATCTGGGGTGGTTTGCGCGGCGGAGCCATTGCCGGCATCTTTCTCTGGCTCGGCTATATGCTGCAGACCTTCGGCTTAAAGTACACCGGCGCGGGCAAGTCGGGTTTCCTCACCGGACTCTACATCGTGCTGGTGCCGTTGATCGGCGCCGCCGTATTCCGCCGCCGGCCGCAAACGCGCGAAGTGATCGGGATTGCCGTAGCGGCCTGCGGAATGATAATGCTCACTCTGCCTTCCATCGGCGGAGCGTTTCATGTGAATCGTGGCGATCTACTGACCATAGGCTGCGCCGTGGCCTTCGCGTTTCATTTGTTGCTGTTGGGCTATTATTCGCAGCGCGAACGCTTCGAAGCGGTGGCGCTCGGCCAAATCGTCTGCGCCACCCTGCTTTCGACCGTCTCGCTCGCGATCGAGCCGCCCAAGGCGATCTGGAGCGCAAGCGTGATCTTCGCCATCGTACTCACTGCCGTATTCGCCACCGCCCTGGCGTTCGCCCTGCAAACGTGGGGACAGCAATACACCACCGCCACGCGTACGGCGCTGATTTTCGCCCTGGAGCCGGTGATAGCCCTCGCAACTGCCATCTTGATCGGCGGCGAAAGCCTTACCTTAGCCGCGATATTCGGTAGCGCGTTGATCCTCGCAGGAATTCTGGCGGTCGAACTCAAAGTCGAGTTCAAACCGGCTGTCGCCGCGCGACGCTAAGCCTTGGCAACCATTTCCCTCACCTGTGCAATGTGGTTGAGATCGTGCCCGGCGATTTGACGCATGAGGTCTTCCACCGTCATCTTCCCCCGCTCCGAATGCATGCCGAAACACTCCCATTCTTCGGGCGTGAGCCGGGCGAACATCTGCAGATTCTTCTTACGCAGGATGCGTAACATCTCGAGCGATTCTTTCGGCTCCGTTGCGCCATAGTCACCGAGTCTCGCCCATTCCTCTTGGTTGAACGACGTTAAAGTGACGCTGCTCTGTTCGATCATCTGACGATAGCGCCAAGTACTCACCATTTCGGCTTCCGCAAGGTGGGCCAGGACGTCACGCACGGACCATTTGCCCGGCGCGGACTCTCGAGTCAGCGCTTCTTCGGGTACACCTTCAATGAGGCGAGTGAGCGTTTCGACGGTTTGACGTTGGACGACCAGCGGATCCTTGCCTTCAATGTAACCGCCGATTCGCGCACTGTACTGAGCTATTGTTTCATTCATATTTTGGTCCGTTTCTGGCTTCTATCAGCTCCTGTCATAAAAGGCCGGCGGTTCGATCCCAAGCGCTCGCAGATAAACGTACGCCTGTCCGCGGTGGTGTATTTCATTGTCGATCCCATACAGAATCGTGTGGATTCCCGAACTCTCCCATTGCCCAAACGCCTTGTCAACCTCGGCGAAGCGATGGAGTGGAATCGTTGGCCAGAGCGTTTGGATCGCGGCCGTCGCCTGATCCCAAAGCGCGAGTAATTCGGCCTTGCTACGGGGCGAGCCCAAGTCGTCTTTGCTGACCCATTTGCCCGTCGCGACGCCTTGCACGATCGGCTCGGCCATTTTCAAGAATTCCATCACCATCTCGGAAAACGGACGCATCGATCCCACTGAAAAACTGAATAATTTCTCCTCTGGAAAGGCTTCGATCACGCGCCGCGTCAGACGCCGATGCCCCATCCAGTGGTCGAGCAGTTGCTCCGGCGAGAGAAAGTTCGTTTCATTCACTGCAGATCTCCTTTTTCGGGGCGCCTTGCGCCCTACGCCAAGCCTACGCGACGCGTAAAGGCTGAGGCTGAATTTTGACGCGTGTTCCATTGCACGATAGCGTTTCGAACTCCAAATCGAGTTCGTAGTCGCCGAACCGAATTCGCTCATTCCCGCCGTGACCCAATCAGCAACTCCTTTTATGCCTAAAGGCTTACACCCCTCAGATGAAATGAGGATCTGCTGATCGTGAACTCACTTTAGTCGCGGTGAACCGCCTAAGCGCCTGTCCGGGACACCACAAATAGCGCACGTCGTGCAGCATTCTGCGCCCCGCAAGCCGTCTCCGCCATAAATTCGGACCGGGTTCTGCTTCCGACTGGCGCGTAGATGGATACCCTCGGCCCGCATCGCCAATTGTCCGTTCATATCGCGCCGTGGGCCCCAAATTCGGTCACTCAGCCCGAAAACCCCCGGTACTGAAACCTGCCACCCACCCCCGACATCCCAAAGAGAAGCGGATTGGCGGTCATTATCTTATAAATCCGCCGGGCGTTAAATTTTCTATACTGGAAGTACGGCTTCGAAAGGGTTTGCAGGCCATGGTGTTCTTCGAGAAAATGAGGCAGCAGAAGTTGCTCAGCTTCGCGCTGCTGTTATTTACCTTGATCCTGGGTATTGTCATCGGGACCGTCATCAACACCGGGGTCAGGGCAGACCGGCAGAACTCCGCGGTGGCGCCGGATGCTACGCCGCTCAACATCCCGCAAGCGGTTCCCATCGCCAACGAATTCACCAAGCTGACCAAGCGCGTGGAGCCTTCCGTCGTTTACATAGAGTCGGACTATCTGGCTAAACCGGGCCGGCGCACCCGAAAAGGCGACTCCGATGAAGGCGACGATAGCGATGGCCAGGACACCCGGCGCCAGGATCCCTCCGACATGTTCAAGAAGTTCTTCGGCGGCGCGGAACCGCATTCCTTCCGCTCCGAAGGCGCGGGCACCGGCTTCATCGTCGACAAGAACGGCTACATCATTACCAACGAGCACGTGGTCGAAAACGCTGACCGCATCAAAGTGAAGCTGGCTGGCGACGATACCGAGTATCACGCCCGGGTGATCGGCTTCGATAGTGAGACGGACGTCGCGGTCCTCAAAATTGACACCAAGCGTCCGCTGCTGCCGGTGCAGATCGGCAATTCCGATAGCGTGCAAGTCGGCGATTGGGTGATCGCCATCGGATCTCCGTTTGGCCTGCAAGCGACCGTGACCGCTGGCATCGTGAGCGCCGAGCGCACCAGCCGCGACTTGCCGGGCGCCAACCAATTTCAGGACTTCCTGCAGACCGACGCCGCCATTAATCCCGGCAATAGCGGCGGCCCGTTGCTCAACATTCGCGGAGAGGTGATCGGGGTTAACACCATGATCGCCACCCGCAGCGGCGTCTATGAAGGCATCGGCTTCGCCCTGCCCTCTAACATGGCGGCCAAAGTCTATAACGACATCATCCGGGAAGGCCGCGTGGTTCGTGGCTCGATTGGCATCATGTGGTCGCCGAGCCCCAGACAATTAGACACACTCGAGGCGTTTGGACTCGATCACGGCGTGCTGGTTGAGACCGTGGCGCATGATGGACCCGCCGGTAAAGTGGGCATGAAGGCCGACGACATCATCGTGGCCATGAACGATCATCCGGTGAAAGATGGCGAGGAACTGGTAACGAAGGTCGCCGATTTGCCGATCGGCTCCACCGCCGAATTCACAGTGGATCGCAACGGTAAGCGGCTCGATTTCAAGATCGCCATCGGAGAGAGATCGAAGGTATGGGAAGGACAGCCGCAAGTCGCCAGCTCACATCCGGAATCGCTGCCGCCACCGGCACGCGGAATTAGTCCAGCCAAGTTCGGCATCGCCATCATGCGGCTGACTGAGAAGGAGCGTCAGGATTTAGGCATCGATGACAAGAGCGGCGTGAAAGTAGTCACCGTCGATCCCGGTTCCTTTGCCGATGATATTGGGATGCAGGAAGGCGACGCGATTCTCTCCATCAACCGGCAGCCGGTTTCTTCGCCTGATGAAGTGATGAAGGTGCAAGCCAGCTTCAAACCCGGACAGCCGATCGCCGTTCATATCGTGCGTGCCCGCGGAGAATCGGGCCGTCATATGACGCCCCAGAGATTCTATCTGTCGGGCCGTTTGCCTAGCGATTAACGAATTTCGCTTAGCCGATAAGCCGGGCCGCTCTTGGCGCGAAGTAGGTCAGAATGAAATCCGCGCCGGCCCGCCGGATGCTGGTCAGCGATTCGAGTATCGTGCGATCCAGATCGAGCCAACCCTGATTCGCCGCCGCTATGATCATGCTGAATTCGCCGCTCACCTGATAAGCGCCCAAGGGCACATCGAAGCGCTGGCGCGCCTCCCGAATAATATCCAGGTACGGCATGGCGGGCTTCACCATGATCATGTCCGCGCCTTCTTCCAGATCAAGCGCGATCTCCCGCATCGCTTCGCGCCCATTGGCCGGGTCCATCTGGTAGCTGCGCCGGTCCCCGAATTGGGGCGCCGATTCCGCCGCCTCGCGGAATGGTCCATAGAACACCGAAGCGTACTTGGCAGCGTAGGAAAGAATAGGCGTCTGGCGGTGTCCGGCGCTGTCCAGCGACTTGCGGATGGCAGCGACGCGTCCATCCATCATGTCGCTCGGAGCCACCACGTCGGCACCCGCGTTCGCATGCGAAACGGCCGTCTTCGCCAGCCATTCGAGCGTCGTGTCATTATCCACATCGCCGTCTTTGACCCAGCCACAGTGGCCGTGGCTGGTGTATTCGCAGTTGCAAACATCCGTCACGACCAGCAGGCCCGGCACTTCCTTCTTCACGGCACGCACGGCGCGCTGGGTAATGCCGTTCGCGTCATAAGCGCCCGAGGCAAGTTCGTCTTTGTCCTCCGGAATTCCAAAAAGAATTACTCCACCGAGGCCCAGCGATTTCGCCCGCTGGCATTCACCAATGAGGTTATCGATGGAAAGCTGGGCGTTTCCCGGCATCGACGAAATTTCTTTGCGAATTCCTTCGCCAGGGCAAACAAAAAGCGGAAGAATCAGTTGCGACGGCGCAAGCTGCGTCTCGCGGACCAGGCTGCGTAGTGTTTCCGAAGATCGCAACCGGCGCGGGCGTTGTACGGGAAAAGCCATGGGATCTTATTTCAGTTTGGCAAACTTGGCCGTATGACTCGCAAAACCGCGAAACGCTGGTTCATAACCGGAGCGGTACAGGGCGTCGGCTTCCGCTTCTTCGTACAGCACAAGGCAACGACTCTGGGCCTGACTGGCTGGACACGGAACCTCGATGATGGCCGCGTGGAAGTGTATGCCATCGGCGACGCCGCGAAATTAAGTGACTTGGCGGCTGCCCTGCACATTGGCCCGCGTATGGCCCAGGTGCGCAGCGTGGAAGAACGCGACGAAACGATGTCAGACCTTTCCGGGTTTTCGATTCGCTGATTATGCGAGATGAAAAACTTCTTCCAACGGCATCATGGAGCGGTCTGCCGCCGCGCCGCTCAGGTTGACAAAAAAACCGGCCATTTCTCGCTGCCAGCGCTCATTCACTTCGTATTTGAGCATCGCTTCGCGAGCCAGCGCGAAGTTTTCCGTCTCGAGATACCCCACTAACAGGCCATCCGGCCGCAGAAAGAGTGAATAATTGCTCCAGCCGGATTCGCGCAGGGCCTGCTGCATCTCTGGCCAGACAGCACGGTGCCGCACTTTGTATTCCTCGATCCGCTCCGGATCCACTTGCAAAAGAAAGCAGATGCGTTCCATAAAACAACCGGCGTTAGCGCAAGAACGCTTCCTGCAGACCGCCATCTACCGGAATGATGTGGCCGGTGGTTTTGGCGCTTTCGCCGCCCGCCAGCCACAGAATCGCGCTGGCGCAATCTTGCGGAAGAATCGGCCTTCGGGTCAGCGTGCGCTGGGCATAAAAGTCCGCCAGTTTGCCGCGCAGTTCCTCGGTAGACTCGCTTTCTGAAAACTCGATGTGATACTTCTCGAGCGATTGCAGGACGCGGTCGCGCGGAAACATAGTGGAACCCGCCACGACGGTGGCCGGCGCAATGCCGTTGACGCGAACCAGCGGCGCCAGGCCAATCGCCAGCTCGTGTATCAAATGGTTGAGCGCCGTCTTGCTCACGTCATACGCTTCGCTGCCGTGTTTCGAGACAACCGCGTTAGCGGAGCTCGTCAAAACCAACGACGCGGGAAGCTTCTGATCGCGGAAGATCCAGCGTGTCTCGCGCGCCAGCAGAAAATTACCGGTCACGTTCACCAAAAACGTTTTGTTCCACTGCGCTTCGCTGAGCTGTCCATCGCCGCCGGCGACCACGAAGACCGCGGCCGTATTGACGATACAATCGATGCCGCCAAACTGCAGGACGGTGAAGTTCGCCGCGGCAGCGATGCTGGCGGCGGAACCGAGATCCACCGTCGTGTGCGCAATCGCATCCGGCGAAGAAACTGCCGCGGCTTCGGCGGCTACGTCCTTAACCGACTGGGCGTTTTGATCGGCAACCACCACATGCGCGCCCTTACGCGCGGCGAGCAGCGCGACCTCGCGTCCGATACCGCTGCCCCCGCCGACAATCAAAACGATTTGCCGGCTGAACTCTGCCTCTGGCGGCATGCGCTGCAGCTTTGCTTCTTCGAGCGCCCAATATTCGATGCGAAACGCCTCCGAGCGCGGCAGCGCGACGTAATTATGCAGGCTGACGAATTCCTCGGCAGATTGCTCAAGGTGAGCTGCGCGCCGCGCTTGCGGATAAGGATGCGGCGCCGCGCCAGA
>DASYAX010000060.1:0-1746 GCA_036501045.1 Bryobacteraceae bacterium | reverse complement strand
CTCACCTCGGCGCTGGTGTTCGACGGCACGCCTACTTCCCTGGGCAACCAGGTCTCGAACGCCGACATCAGTTCCACAACCGGGTTCAGCTACGGGCCCAGTGGACTGTCGGCAGTTCCCGAGCCGGGGACGTGGCTACCGGCCGCTTTGGTCCTGGCCGCGCTCTTGCTAGGGCGACGACGCCTCGTGCTTCTACATGTTATGGTGAAGCTGAGGATAGCGTCGAATGAATTGGTGGCAGCGGCTTCTGAAACGCGCTCGGATGGAGAAGCAACTCGACTCCGAGCTTCGCTTTCATTTTGAAAGCCAGGTGGCGGCCAAGATTCGAGCAGGATTGACGGAGGAAGAAGCCCGCCGCAAAACACGCCTGGAATTCGGCGGGCTTGACCAAATCAAAGAAGAATGCCGGGACGCGCGCGGCATGCGCTGGGTCGAAACGACGATGCAAGATGTCCGGTTTGCCTGGCGTGGCCTGTGGAAGAGCCCGGCATTTGCCGCCGTTGCCGTAATCACGCTGGCGCTCGGCATTGGCGCGAACACGGCGGTATTCACGATCGTAAACGGCGTTCTGCTCCGCCCGCTGTCCTTTCCGGAGCCGGACCGGCTGTTCTTGATCTCCGTCCTCCCGCGAGACAATCGCTTTGCCTTTCAGCCGGGTCTTCCGGACCGCAATTATCTGGAATTCCTTCGTCAGGATCAGGTCTTTGAGAGCATCGCCACGTTTGGCGTCAACCCGCTCACGTTGACCGGTGCAGGGGAACCGCTGCGTGTCGCTGCGATGAGTGTAACGCCGGGTTTCGCTCCCACATTGCGCGTGAATCCAGCTCTAGGGCGATCCTTCCTTCCGCAAGAGGGCGAACCGGGACGCGACCGCGTGGTTCTCTTAAGCGATAAAATCTGGCGCAGCCGTTTCGGTTCCGATCCGCGCATAACGGGCAAGACCATCGCGCTCGATGGCGTTCCCCACACGGTTGTAGGAGTCATGCCGCTCGGCTTCAATTTTCCCAACGACGCGGAAATGTGGACGCCATTGGCCGTCACAATCGATCCGCACAACTCATACTTCCGGCCCGTCATAGGACGGCTGAAAGCTGGCATTTCGCCACGGCAAGCGCAAGTCGAACTCGATACATTTGTCCGCCGGTTATCTCTCGCCGCCGGAAAAAAGAGCAGCGATTTGGATGCTCGGATTATTCCGTTAAAAGATTCGGTGGTGGGGAAGACCCGAAATTCGTTACTGATTTTCGCTGGCGCAGTGGCGTTTGTGCTGTTAATTGCCTGCGCCAACGTCGCCAATCTATTGCTGATTCGGGCGACCGCCCGGCGGCAGGAAATTTCAGTCCGCGCCGCGCTCGGGGCCGGACGGTGGCGTCTCATTCGCCAATTGCTCACCGAAAGCCTGCTGGTTTCGCTCGCCGGTGGAGTGGGCGGAACTTTGCTCGCGGTCGCGGGCGTGCCGGCGCTACTCGCTCTGGCGCCGGAGGGAAAGATTCCGCGCACTGGCGAAATCCATATCGATGCCTGGGTTCTGCTGTTCACCATCGCTGTTTCAGTGCTGACGGGGATCTTGTTTGGGCTAGCGCCCGCATTTGGTGCCACCCGTTCGGAGTTGCGCGAATCGCTCAGCGGCAGCGGGCGCACTTCAACCGCCCGGCAGGGTGGCTTCCGAAAAGCCCTGGTTGTCCTTGAAATCGCGCTGGCGCTCGTGCTGCTGACGGGCGCCGGCTTAATGCTCAAGAGCTTCTT
>DASYAX010000059.1:0-11696 GCA_036501045.1 Bryobacteraceae bacterium | reverse complement strand
ACGGTCTTATTATGAAGTCCTTTCTTGCATCTCTGCTCGCCCTTCTTGTGTTTCACCAGGCTTTGATGGCCCAGGCTCCTCAGGCGACCGACTTTGCCGAAATGGCGAAAGCTCTTGGCATCGGCACGAAGGTGGAGGTTCAACTTGTCGGAGGCTCTCACATACGAGGCCGCATCTCTGCTGTGCAGCCAGACGCGCTGGGGGTTTACGTTGGACGGCCCAATGCCGGGAAAGTGCGAACCATTGCGTTTACTAACATTGTGAGTCTGAAGCGCCAGCCGGCGACTCACACCCCCATTCTGGCTTGGGCTGCGGCCGGTGTAATCGTGGCGGCCGTTGTCATTGCCATTTCGGTTCTACTGATTGAGCGGCGAAATGAGAGCGGGTTCATGCAAATGCCCGGTGCTTTTCGGACAGATCATGTAACGGCGCAAGCTAGAGCGAAAGGCATCCACATGTCCGGGAATTCGGTTTTCGGAGAAGTGTAAGTCAGATACGGACCGAAAAGTCGGCTTGTAGTCGCCGATCCGGTGTTCGATTGTCACTTTTCATTTCCTGCTGCCCGTTTTCGCGGCTTTCCTCGGCCTCGCGGCGTTCTTACGATTCGAAGCTTGATTGTGGGTGGGGGCGGCTGTTCCGGCTTCGGTTCTTGGACCGGTGAGATTAGTGCGTAAGCCCGGAGCTTCGGGCTAGACGCTGGCGAGGTCAACGGTTAGTAGTTGCAGCCTTGGCTGGGGCTCGGCGCCCACCACCACGGTCCACTTCGGTATCCGTGCACCATAATCACGGGAGCCATGGCATCGAAGGTCAAGGAATTTACCAAACCATTGCATCGACGGCGTCCATGTAGTCTTGAGGCGCATCCATGGTTGCAGCGATGGTGTTTTGGCCCGGCGTAGGCGCTTGGCCAGGGACCCGCGCTGCGAATTTGAGGTATCGTGTTTCGATTCGCAAACATCTGTCGCCGAAATCAGCGCCATCCGGCGAAGTGAAATGCTATAGGTCGTAACCGCGTGACCGTTCAGATAGAGGGTGATTGCATCGCCGTAAAAATCAAAAACGTCAAGGTTGAGTTCACTGCTCACCTCGATCCAGGCATACCTCGATAGAACGCCATTCTGGACATGTAAATCCCGATTTTTGAGAAAGCCGGAATCCGAGTCAAATTCCGAAGGCGTGCCGGGGCCTACAATTCGATTGATGTTGAACGTTACGGGTTGGACGGGGGAGCCTGCAGGAAAAGCGGAATTGGGCTAAGGTTTGAAATTATTTGGTCCGTACTCGTGAAAGATTTCGGTTTGCTTGTTCTGCAAACTTGGGCCGCGCGGTGAAGGGATGCGGCACAGCGCAGAGTAAGAAATGCCTCAGCCCTCCGCCGACATCCTGAGGTACGACGTAATACCGGCGTGAGAGCCAACCGCCTTGGTCAAACATGCCAAATGGCTCAACTCCATGGAACTCTCCCGTTATCAAAAGGGCGCGCTGCGCCGACGCGACGCCGTAGAATTCTACGTAGTAATGTCCGTTTATATGGCAGTTCCAGATCCAGGCATCTTCCGGGCAGGCAATTTCGCCATCCCAGCTATTGACCGCCAGTAAGCTGCCGTCGGGAGACAACCGCAGCGTGTTGGTATCGTTCAGGTATTCAAGTCCGCCCGCGATGTGAAATTGTTTTTCCTCGTATGTGAAACGGTGGCCCCACTTTTCAAACTTTGTATCACGCGGCACCGCTCTGGAAGTCAGCAGTGTGTCTGCATGATTCCATTCTTCCTCGGAGGCCTTTCGAGTCCGGCCGGTCTCCCAATCGATCACGTATTTGTCGGCGCTATGTAGTTGCTCCGCCGCCTGTCGAGATCGGGCGCAGTGGGCACCGACCGCAAAGTTTTGGTTTAAGGCGCGGAAATCGAGGTCGCAGGACATGGCCATCATCCAGTCTTTGCCGGTCCCGACTGGGCCTTTCCAGTGCGGTAGGTGGAAGGCCTTACAGGCGCCATGGTCGGGTGTAACGTTGGTCGTGAGGCTGCTCGCTGGGAGCAGCGGGAGTGACAATACGGCGTGAATCAGGATCGACACACAGGTATGGCGAAATCGGAGCTTCATAACTATTACTGTTGTCCGCTAATCTGTACCTGTTTCCCTCGTGTGAACACGGTTGTATGCGACGGCTTGTGCGGAGAGAGCGCCGCGGCAGCGAGTATAGCAGCGGCCAGATGAAGCCAGATCATTGAAATTTGCATTTGCTTGAACCTTTACCGAGTGGCTGGGCCGGTCGCGAGACTTCGACGTCGCAAATGATGAAGCGCCGATGCACCAATTCGCCGTCGAGCGGGAGGACGAAATAGTATTTGGAGATCCAAGCACTCTTTTCAAAAAAAATGTGCGGATCCACGCCATGAAATTCGCCGGATACGGCGAGAGCCTTTTGTCCCGAGTCAACGTTATAGATATCGACGTAGTAATGCCCATCGAATTGCCGTCTCCCAAACATGAGCGGTTCTGAAATCGCGATAATGCCGTCCCAGCTATTCACGGCCAGAAAGCTTCCGTCCTGGGATATCCGACCAGCCATGTCGGATCCTTCTCCAGGGCTTCTCGATCCGGTCCTAGGAAACGGCTTCCCCTTATACAGAATCGTGTCGTCATCTTTCATCAGTTCGTCGGATCTGACTGGCGAGTCTCGGAAATTCAGATACCGATCCGCGTGATCCCATTCGCTGTCCGTTATCTTTCGGATTCGCCCGCTTCCAAAGGAAACAGCATACTTATCGGGGCTATAGATGCGCCCTGTGTACCGGCCGGGCTGGCAGTAAGAACCTACCTGCACGCCGCGATCTGACGAGCGAAAATCTAAATCGCATCCCATTCCTACGTTCTCGCCCCAATCCCGGTCGGCCGTTGCGGTCAGGGGCTTTTTCCAGCGCGGCAGGTGGACGACGGTACAGGCCTTTCGATTCGGTGTGACGTTCACGGTGACGGTTTCGCCAAGAGCTACAGACACTGAGAGCAGTAGCGCCGTCAAAGCCAGTTTTAGGATGAATGTGAGGAACTCGAACCTCATTGAGGATGCGCCTGGGCTTCGACGGCTTGGATGTTCTCGTCCGGGGCATTCGACGGGGTCTTCACATCACAGATCAAGAATCGGCTTAGCCCTCTGCGCTCGTCCTCGGGCAGGACGAAGTAGTGATCCGAGATCCATGCACTCTTCTGGAACATACTGAAGATGTTCCGCCCACTAAATTGTCCAGATATGGCGAGAGCAAGCCGGCCCGATTTAACGTCATACAGATCGACATAATACTGTCCGTGCATATTGCAGCCACCGAAAAGGCCGTCGTTGCACCGGAACACGCCGCTCCAACTGTTGACTCCCAGGAAGCTGCCTCCGCCAGACAGCCGCAAGGCGTCGCCACCGATGCTCTCAAGCCCTCCCGTTATGCGAAAGCGTTTTCCCTTATAAATCAGGCGATCGACACCGTGCACGATTCGTGCGTCTCGGGGATTTACTCGGGAGTCAGGGAGTACGTTGGCATGCCGCCATTCCTCCTCAGAAACTTTTTGAGTATGGCCGGAAACTAACTTGAAACTGTATTTGCCGGGACTGTAGGTGCCTTCCTTCATGGATACGTTCGTGCAGTAGACGCCGACGAGTAGATCGCTACCGGAAGCGCGGAACCTTAGCTCGCAATATGCGGGGATTATCCAATCCGCCTTCCAGCGAGGTATGTAAACGGTGGTACAGGCACCTGGATTGGGCGTGACTTCGGTCGTCAGATTGCTTGCCGAGAGTAGCGGAGACGAAAGTACTGCCGCAAGCGGGATGGCACGGACATAGCCCAATCGGAACTTCATGGTTATTAGATGTTATCGGTTGTTTTGCGCCTGTTGCATCGACGAAGTCAATTCTTGCGGGAATGGAAGAATAATCGGACGAGGCAGACGGCAAGACCGTCTGCCCCACGTAAGTGACTGGCGGGGCTGGGTTGGAGCGCGATTGCGGCCTGTATGGACTTACATTAGTGCGTGAGCCCGAAGCTTCGGGCTAGACGCTGGCACGGTTACCGGTTAGTAGTTGCAGGAATTGCAGTTAGGGCTGGCGAGATTTTTTGTGAGTGCTGTGATGGGTCAGTTGCCGGTGTAGGCGACCTTGATGAGCGTTGGTGTCTCGACCGTTGTGGTTGCGACCGTTACGTTGTTCTGCACCATGTTGATTACCGTGTCGGTACCGGCGTCCGCGAGATAATCGAGACCACGGCCGCCCATGGCAGAGTCGAAGTAGATCTCGCCGAACTTTGGCAGTTGCGGCGAGGCGCCGCCCACGCCCGGAAATTCGAATACCCACTCGATCTGATTTTCCGCCGACATAGTGCCGGCCGGAGGCGTGATGTCGAACCCCGTGCGGACACCCATGGTCAGGTTTACCAGGTTGACATATGCATCGGTCGGGGACTGCAGGCAAATCAGGCCGAGCACGGTGTCTCCGAAGCTAACCGGAAAGTTGTTGATCACTGTCCAATTCTGCGGCCACCATTCATAGACGGCATAGCAGCCCTTGCTGAGCTTACCGCTCGCATCCGCGGATACGTACTGCACGGTACCGATCTGGGTGACGTCCGCGGTCCCGTCGATACCGATCCAGGCGAACGAGTACCAGTTACCCTGGCCGCTGGTCGGGGGCCCGACATCCGGGACATTCCACTCACCCTGAACCCAGGTGAACGTCTGGCCAGGCGTGGCGTGGACCACGCAGCCCGACCAGAACGGGTGAGTGACAGTCACTAACTCCGGGCCTAGATGGCCGCGGGACTCAATGCCGGGCAGCAGTTCCTCGATCGGCTGAAAGCTGGGCATGATATAGGTGAGCTTGCGCGAGAAAATCTCGTCCCAGCGGGCCGCGAGCTCTGGGCGAACGGCAGCATCGGGTCGCTGCGGCAGGCCGTAGCGCCGCAACTCGCGCGGCTGCGCGCTGCGCGGGTCGAAGCCGTCTGGCGGCAAAGGAGAAGTCCTGATGCTGCCGCCAACTCTCCCCGGGGAAGTCACAGACATGGTTGATAGTACCTCCGATCGCTGGAGCGAGATGCAATCGAGTAGCCACGTTCGGCGTCTTCAGCCAGTGATTTGAAATCCTATTTGTTATCAATAGCTATCACTTCTCGGGAATCTCCAAGTTCTCAACATTGAAGCTTGAGACTTAGCGACGGTTGAACAGAATAGTTAAATAGCTTTATCCAGTCTTTCAGCAATGGCAAGTGGAAGCCCTCTTGCGGCGCACCGCTACCAGAACGCTCGTCCGAAGCGGTTCGGTGCTTTGGCTGGATGCCGATTTAATCGTCTATTGGTGCAGGGCGTTTTCTAGTGCGCTGACGAGTGAGGAATCATCAGGTTCTACCGCGGGTTCGAAGCGGTTGACAATCTTTCCGTAACGATTGATCAGAAACTTCGTGAAGTTCCATGTGATTGGGCCGCCAGTCTTGGGGTTCTGCTCTCGGTCCGTCAGGTAGTCGTAAACCGGCAGCCGTGGATAGACGTTGATGAGCGACTTGGACATCATCGGGAACGTGACGTCGTATTTGCGGCGGCAGAACTGTTTGATCTCCGGATTCGAGCCTGGTTCGCCTTGACCGAAGTCGTCAGAGGGAATGCCGATGATGACAAAGCCCTGGTCCTTGTACCTGAGATAGAGCTGTTCAAGGCCAGCGTATTGCGGAGTGTAGCCGCAACGGCTTGCTACGTTGACGATCATGAGGACTTTGCCTTTGAAATCGCTCAAATGCAGTTTCCGGCCGTCGATGGTTTCGAGGTCGTAGTCGTAGATCGAGGCGGCTGTGAGGAGCTGCGGCATCGCCGCGAGTGTCGTTATGAAGGAAAGAAGAGTTCTCCGCGTCATTCGATTCCGAGTCAAGCTTCATCGTACGGCATAAGCGATTCCGTCGTCTGGTTCTCGAGCCATCAGCGAACGCGAAGTTGAGACTGAAAACAGCACTAACGGTAAAGCGCCGGAAATAGGCACCGCAAGTTGGTTCTACACCTGGAACTCGATCGGCGGAGCACGGAAAAGATCGCGCGAGTAGAGATTGATCATTGGGCCTGTAAAGGTGGGCACGGTCGTTTCCAAATTATCCATTCGCCACGCTGGATTATACTTGAACGCTAGCTGCAATCCAGTAGTTTGTTAAAGGAGGATTTCTGAAAACGCGAATTGCAATTACAAGTGTCGCCACGTTCGTGGCGGCCGCCGCCTCTCTGCTGCACGGTGAGGATGCGAGGTCTGTTCATCCCGTCTCACCGCAAATTGTGGTCGGTCCGAAGGCCATTCCGGTTGCCTTTCCGGGAGCGGCGATTTTTACCTGCCAGGAGCCAGGGGCATTCCCGGTCTGCTACGATCCTTCCCAGATCCGAACCGCCTACAACATTCAGGCTTTGCTGGATGGAGGGTTTACGGGCGCGGGAAAGACGATCGTTATTGTCGACGCGTTCCAATCGCCCACTCTCGTTCAAGATCTGAACGTCTTTATCTCTGTGTTTGGGCTGGGAAGTATGAACGGGCTGGGGGGCTCACACAATGCCAGGCTGCCCACGTTCACGCAGATTGCCCCGGATGGGCTCACTCCGTTTGATCCAAGCAATGCCGATGAAGTGGGGTGGTCCGGTGAGATGACGCTGGATGTGGAATGGGCGCACGCGATCGCGCCGGGAGCGAACATCGTACTGGTGCTCGCGAAGTCCGATCAAGATGCCGACATTTTGAGCGCCACGAAGTACGCGGTCGACCATCGGCTGGGTGATGTGATTTCGCAGAGCTTTGGGGAGGACGAGAGTTGCGTGTCATCCTCGATCGCGAGCCAACAGCATAAGGTGTTTGTGGAAGCAACGTTGAAGAACATGACGTTATTCGCGTCCTCGGCTGACGATGGCGCCGCGTTGCCGACGTGCGATGGGTCCTCTTTTGTGAAGGGGGTCTCGAGTCCCGCCGTTGATCCGCTGGTGGTGGGTGTGGGCGGCACCTCACTAAAAGCAGCGCTGGTTTGCGACACTTGCGGTACGCCTGGAACGTACGAGGGAGAGACCGTTTGGAACGATGAATTCGGGGCGTCCGGCGGTGGCTATAGTGTTCTCTATAACAAGCCGTTTTACCAGCTTCGCGCGGTGAAGGGAAGCAAGCGGGCGGTGCCGGATGTGGCATACAACGCCGACATTCAGGGGGGTGTATTGGTGGCGTGGAGCCAGGGCGACCCTGCCCAGGTAGGGAGCATCTACATTTTCGGTGGAACGAGCGCGGGCTCGCCGCAATGGGCTGCCCTGCTGGCGATCGCCGATCAGCGAGCCGGTTACGACCTCGGGTTTATCAACCAGGGCTTGTATCTTATGCAGCTTGATCGACGCCTCTATCCCGCTTCCTTACACGACATCACGAGCGGCAACAACAGCGTCGTGATAACCGATAGCAACGGGAATCGTCTCCCGATCACCGGCTATAGCGCCGGACCGGGTTGGGATCCAACGACGGGCGTGGGTTCTCCGAAAGGGATCTACTTTGTCGACAACTTACTCCGGTTCGTTTCGCCGCTCGATGGATTGATCGGGGTTATTGAAAGCGGACCGCTCGCGAACAAGATTGTGCCGCATCCGGGGCGGCAGCGTCCACACTAACGCTCGGGCGATTGTCCATTTGCGTGAAGCTGTCGGGCAGGCGGCAGGTTCGCCGGCCCGACAGACAGTATCGTCTAATTCCGTTGGCTAGTCTGTTGTGCCGCTCTTGCTTCCGCCGGAGCGATGACGCGCTCGGTGAAGGAGGACAGCAGGTCCTCTGTATTGTCGTAAAGAAAAACGTCGAGAACCCAGGGGTAATGCCGGAAATGCTCGAACATGGCATATTCTTGCTGGGAACGGAGTAGCAGGGGCTGTATCGGTACGGAAGGCAGATTCGGCACGATGCACATCAGCTCTTGCGGAATGCTTTTGGCATCGGTGATGTCGGCAATTACGAAGCGGGCCAAATGTGCAAGGGTCGAGACGGTTTCGGTGATGTCCCGGTTGGTGGGCTTATCAAAGTCGAATAACAAGGGTAGGTAGTCGAAGGCGCGAAGCCGCTCGCGAATCGCATCTAATATCGCTTTTCGCTCCGGCGTGAAGCGGCCAAGGATCAGGACGACCTTGGAGGTGATCGAGTCGATCACGCCCCGGAGACGTCTCTGGTTCAGGAGTAAGTGGACGAATTGGGCAACCTCGAGGTTATCGACGGATATCAAAGGCTCATCCGTGCGGGAAACGATCAATGCCGATTGCTTACAGTTTTCAAGATTCGTGTTCCAGACGCTAGCGCCATAGACCGAGCAGCCGCTCAGGTTTGCGTCTTCGAGATTGGTGTCGGACAGATTGGCTCCTTCCAGTTCGGCGTGGGAAAGGTCGGCCGCAGACAAGTTAGCTGCCCGAAAATCCGCTCCTACGAGGCAAGCCCGGCTGAAACAGGACATGTGCAGATCGCTTTTCTGCGCGCGAATTCGATCCATGACGGCATCGGCAAAGTTTGCGTGATTCGCGATGGTATCGGTCAGGCTTGCTTCGACCAAGACTGCCCCTTGCAGATCCACGCTCGCGAGAAGCGCTTTATCGAGATGGGCTCCGCGCAGGTCAGCGCCCGCGAGACAGACATTGCGGAGATCCGCCGATTTCAAATCCGCGCCGAGCAGACGCGCTCCACGGAGGTCAAGCACTTCGGGTGCGATATCCGACGATCCTTCCCCTTCCACCGCAGGATGAAAGAAGCTCTCGCCCCAGGGCGTGCCTGGGAGATCACCTTCACCCCGGGTGATCCCTTCGAGATCGGGAACGATGGTGGGATTTTCACGCCGCCATGCGTTCCAAAACTCGCGGCTGTGGGCGAGATTTTTCAGGTGAAGCGGGTCGGCCATTCGTTGCTATTGGGCAGCGAGAGCGAGTTTCAAAAGACGAACTTGCCACTTAGCTGGATGTGGCGCGGATCGAGAGCGGCGGTCAGATTTCCAAAAGTTGCCGAGCCGAGGGTCGCGCCGACGGCGGAGAAGTTGGCGTGATTGAATATGTTGAAGAACTCTCCGCCCAGGCGGATGTAGCGGCCTTCGCCAACTCTGAAATTCTTGAACAGGTTGAAATTGACGTCGTCGGAAATGCCGGGGCCGCGGACCACATTGCTGCCTTCGTTGCCGAAGGTGCCGAGAGCGGGCAGGGCGAAAGTTGAGGTGCTGAAGTAGCCATACACGTTGCCGGTGATGCTTAGCGGGCCGGTGACATTGGGGCGCTGCGTACCGCCGCCTACGCCGGCGCGATCGCCCGAGATGATGACGGTGAAGGGGAAGCCGCTTGAAAACGTGGCGTTGCCGCTGGTTTCCCAACCGCCGACGACATTGCGAATGAAGCCGTTGCGATTCTTGAGCGACGGCAGCGGGTAGACAAAGCTGAAGGTAAAATTGTGCGGCTGATCGTAGCTGTTCAGGCCTTCCTCATTCGGCTGCGCGAACGGATTTTGACCAAAGCCAAACACCAGTGATTTTGACCACGAATAAGAGGCCTGCAGGAACAATCCACTTTCGTAGCGGCGTCTCACTACGGTTTGCAGGGCATTGTAGGAAGCGGACGCGTTGCGCTCGTCGTAGGTGATGTTGCCGTAGCCGATGTAGGGACGTACGAGATTGACGTTGAGCGTGCCTTGGGCTACGGCGAGATTGGGCTGCGGCTGGTTCAGGTTGGGCTCCTGATCCAAATGGACCGCATGGTTGCCTACATAGGTAGTTGACAGGACCAAGCCGAGCGGAAGCTGGCGCTGAATGCCAAAGCTCCATTGCTGGACGGACGGATAGTAGTTCTGGGCGTCAAAGGCCTGGAGATTCGATGGAAAGACGCGCGCGATGCCGCCCGCCGGATTGCTTAAGAACGTGTTGTAGATGCTGACGGACGGAGTGAAGGGCGGGTTATTGCGATAGTTTTCCGAGTTGTTATTGTCCCAGTGATAGAAGATGCCGTAGCCGCCGCGAATGACGGTCTTCGCATCATTGCCGGGGGACCAAGCGAAGCCGAAGCGCGGACCCGGCATATCGTAGCGATGCTTCAGCAAGTCGCGCGGCAGGTCTTGTCCCTGCAGGTTGGTGGGGGTGAAGATGCCGTTCAACGGATTGCCGGTGCCGGAGACGATTTGGCCGTTCGAGAGAAGCGACGGCGCCTGCGCCGGATTGTAGAGCGACGGGCTGAAGCCGGAAATGTTGTTGTATTTTTCGTAGCCGATGGGCGAGCCGGCAAACATGGTCCAACGAAGGCCGAGATTCAGCACGAGATGCGGAGTGACTTTCCAATCGTCCTGGCCATAGAGCTCATACGAGTTCGAAAAAAAGTAGCCGTTGGGGGGCAGGGCGGATTCGGTGTAGCTGAAGGCGTCGCCCAGCAGGAAATCGGCGGCGGCGTTGCCGGTGAAGTTGCCGTTGAAGGTGAAAGCGCCTTGAGTATTCACGGCAGCGCGGTCGAATTTCTGGAGGCGCATGATGTCGAAGCCGGCCTGGAAGGTGTGGTTTCCGGCGACGTGCGAAAAATCGTCTTTCCACTCGAAGATGTTGTTGGCGTTGGGATTGGGGCTGCCGATGCCGATGTTGCTGAAGCCGGAAATGGAGATGTCTGGCGGCGCGTTGAAGAGGTTGCCGGGCAGTACTTCCGGGATGTTGATGCCGGCGCGCGAAGCTGCTGCGCCGGTGGGATAAGTGTTAATGCCATTGCGCGAAAAGCCGGCGGTGAAGACATTGGCGGTGGAGGGATTGATGGTCCAGGTGAGGCGCAGGATGGCGTTGTGGCCGGGTTTGCCGAGAAAGCCGGGCTGCGTGGGGAAGCTGGTATTTGAAGGCTCGAAGATGTTTTCGATCTCAGACCAGTTGTCGTGAGCGTAACGGGCGGTGAGCAGGAAGCGGGAGCCGATTTGCTGATCGACGCGGAAGAGATCCTCGCGCCAGCGGCTGGCGGAATCGGGCGAGAAGACGTAGTTGGAAGTGCCGCTCGAATTCGGCAGCGGATAGTACAGATTCAGCAAGGCGAGCGCATTGGGATCGATTTGCGAGGCGGGAATCACGTTGCCCGGGAAGCCTTTGATGGTGGTGTTGAAGATGCCGTTGCGCTGAGCCTGGGTGAGGGTGGTGGCGGTGAAGGTGCTCTGGGGTGGTGCGGTGAAACTCACAAGCTGTGGGCCCTGGCGGCGATTCCAGCCTTCGGAAACGAAAAAGAAGGTTTTGTTTTTGACGATAGGGCCGCCAATGGTGAAGCCGAACATGTTCTGGTTGAAGGGAGCGCGATGGCTATCGAAGAAGTTGCGGGCATCGAGGTCGCGGTTGCCGAATTCCTCGTAGGCATCACCATGGAACTGCGCGCCGCCGGTTTTGGTGATGACGTTGACGAGGCCGTAGCCGTAGCTGCCTTCGCTGGCGGCAAAATTACTGGTCTTGATTTGCACTTCGGCGAGCGCGTCCATGGGGGGAAACAGATTGAGACCGCGATTGCCGCCGGTATCCATGGCAAGGACGCCGTCGTAGGTGAACTTGGTGCCATTGACGCGGCCGCCGTTGATCGACATGAGCGGATTGCCCTCCTGGCCGACGCCCATGCGACGCCCGGTTTGCGTGGAGGCGACGCCGGGGCTTAACGTGACGAATTGCGAGAAGTTGCGGCCGTTGAGTGAAAGCTCGCTG
>DASYAX010000058.1:0-35527 GCA_036501045.1 Bryobacteraceae bacterium | reverse complement strand
GAGAAGAAGCTTCGGTACCAGCTTTCGAAGTACAAAAAGCAGTTTCCGAATGCCGGTTGTCCGGCGCACCTACTCCAACGAGCCGACGCTTTTGGGATCTCTGCATCTTACCACACGCCTTGAGCAATTCAAGCACCAATGCTGAACGCCGGCGAACCGGCGGCTTGGAGACCGGGCATTGCGGCTCTCCGTTCCGCCCGGTACCACCCATGAACCATCTATCGGGCGGAGCGACTCATCACCTTATATCTGAATGACATCGACTCTGAAAAATAGTCACATCCCGCAGGTGCGGGATATTACGACGGAGGACGCCGTCTTGGATGATTGTAAGCATCGGAAACCTCCTAACCGGACGGGTCCGATGACATAAGGTTGACGGCACTGGCAGTTTCTCTCATCCCATGCGGCAAGAAAGTAAGGGGCAAGGTAAAGTCTAGCCCCTCGATAACATACCAGGCGCTTGGGGCTAGTGGCCGGTACCGTTAGAACCGGCGGGAACCACGTCGACCAAACAGCTATAAAAGGTAGGGCCACCGCCAATGTCGGTGAGGCGTTCGGAAGTGAGATGATTGATACCAAAACGCGACGGCGCTCGCTTGGTCCAGCGCACGCTGCGTGCACGAAGAACGCCGCGCGCCACATCGCCGTTTAATTGAACTTCAAAAAAACAGCAACCGCGATCATTGATTGCCTGCACCAACATACCTTGCACGATGCCGCGCTGTTCAGCGTCGAGTGGATGCATGGACAACAACCCGGTCTGGCGATCGACTTCCGCGCGGTGGCCGAAGGTAGAGTTCATGCTGTCGTCATTCTTTGCTGAGATCAGCTCAAAGGGATACTTGCGGGCGAGGCGCGCGTCGCCGAAACGCGATTCGACGGGAGGCGTGTAATCGAGCGAAGCGGCTCCGAAATCAAACTTGGCCGAAGCGGTACGGAAGCCACCTTCGGCAAATGGTAAGAAGGGCTCGTTGGATGGCGAAACGGCGAGGCGAATGGAGCGCTCCCGATCAAGACGTTCGAGCGTGATGCCGCGTAGGAAGGGCGAGTCCGAGTTCAGTAACGACCGGATCATGTCGTCTTCGCTCTCGGCGAAGCAATCGTTCGTGAAACGCAAACGTTGAGCGAGCAAGCGAAAGATCTCGACGTTCGACTTGGTTTCGCCTGGGGCGGACAAGGCCGGGCGCGCGAACTGCAGATAGTAATGTCCGTAGGCTAGATAGAGATCGGTGTGCTCCAAGAAGGTGGTGACGGGCAGCACGATATCGGCGTAATCGGCGGTGTCGGTTTGAAACTGCTCGAGGACGACGGTGAAGAGATCGGGACGCTTGAGCCCAGCGATAACCCTAGTCTGGTGCGGGGCGATGGCGGCGGGATTCGAGTTGTAGACAACCAGCGCTCGAACTTTGGGCTGGTCCAATTCAACCAGTGCGTGGCCGAGTTGGGCCATATTCACCAGGCGCGCTTGCCGGCCAAGCGGAGACTTGAACTGGAGGTCCGGGCGCTCGAGCGCGGCGCGGTCAAACTCGAATGCGCCGGAGGTGGTGAGCTGCAGGCCGCCGCCGACTTCGCGCCACGATCCGGTGAGAACGGGCAGAGCGGCGATAGCGCGGATGGCGCTGCCTCCGCGCTCGCTGCGCGTGGCTCCATAATTGACGCGGATGACGGCAGGGCGGACGGAAGCGTACTCCCGCGCCAGGCTTTCCACCTCGTCGGCCGCGATGCCGGTGAGTTCGGCCACGCGTGAGGGCGGATAACGTTCCGCCAGCTTAGCCAAGTCCTCGAAGCCAGCAGTGTAGTTATCTATATACTGCCGGTCTTGCCAGCCTTCGCGAAGGACAACATGAATTAATCCCAGCGCCAAGGCCAGGTCGGAACCGGGGTTGATGGCAAAATGTTTGTCGGCAGCCCGGCCGGTGCGGTTTTTCACCGGATCGATCACGTAAAATTTCGCGCCCTTGCGGCGGGCTTCGACGATCCAGGGCCACAAATGCACGTTGGTACCGAGCACGTTCGCTCCCCAGGCGACGATCAGCTTCGAATGAGCGAATTGTTCCGGCTCGGTTCCGAGCTTGATGCCCTGCGACAGAGTTAGCGCCAATCCGCCGGCCGATGAGCAGATGGTGCGATCGAGGCGCGAGGCTCCGAGACGGTGAAAGAAGCGCCGATCCATACCGGCGCCGTTCAGTAATCCCATGGTGCCGGCGTAGCTGTAGGGGAGGATGGCTTCCGGGCCGTCTTCGCGCGAGATGGTTTCGAGTCGGGCAGCGATAGCGTCGAGCGCGGCATCCCAGGAGATCCGTTCGAAGCGTCCTTCCCCTTTCGCTCCTACACGACGCAACGGATAGAGCAGGCGCTCGGGATGGTACTCGCGCTCGAGGTATTTGGTGACCTTGCCGCACAGAAAACCGCGAGTGATGGGATGCGAGCGGTCGCCGCTCAGCTTAGTGGCGCGGCCCGCAGGATCGATGTCAACCACCAGGGCACAGGTGTCGGGACAATCGAGCGCGCAAACTGACTTTCGCTGTTCCGGCACATTCTTATTATTTCAGGGAAGCGGAGGCCCCGAGCGATGTGTTCGAGGTGAGCAATGAGGCAAAGGCGTAGGTGACGTCCTCATTAGTGACGTCGCCGTGACCGGTGATCAGGCCGCCGGAGCCGTCCAGATTGGTTACGATGCCGGGCTGAAAGGTATAAGGACCGCCGGGCGAGTCCGCATTTTTTAACTTCATGAAGACGGCTTCCCTGGTTTTCTGAGCGCCATTTCGTCCGATGCCGCCGAACTCGTCGGTGGCGTCGCCGATGGCCTTGACATTGTCATCCGCCAAGCGGGAAGAGATGCAGTAATCGAGGCCAACGACCGTATCCTGCATGGAGAACGTTTCGAGCAGTGGACCTTTTACAACCTTCTTTTGGATGACGTCGCGGAAAAAGCCGGGCGTACCCTTGCCGTTGTTGTCGCTGAAGCCGTAATGCGAGAAAGCCGCTTCGAGGAGCATCAGAGAATCGGGCTGGAGCAGGGGAGTCTGCGCCAGAGATTTGCAGCAGGCCGCCATCAGGCGTCCGCCCAGGCTGTGCCCGACCAGATGGATTTGGACGTTCGTGTTACCAGCTTTGAGCTCTCGCACGGTTTTGGCGACGCCGGTGGCGCCGACAATTCCCGAGCGGTTCTTCATGACATACCAGGTGGTGAGATTTAGAAACATGTCGATTCCCCCCAGGATGGAGCCGAAGAACGAGCCGATGGATTGGACGCCGCCGCCGTCATCATCTTGAAAAGCGGTGACGCCGCCTTCGCCTGACGTTTCGGTGGGGAGAATGATGGGCGTCGTCAGTTTTTCGAAGAGAACCGATCCCTGCTGCTGGCGGATCTGCGGCAAGCCTTCGGTGGGATCGAGCTCGCTGCCATCGCAGACTGAAAGCACCAGGGCGCTGAACCGATCCTGCGCGCTGGGGTCGTCTTTCACCTGAGACAAGAGGCCGATGGCCTGATTGAGTTGGGTGGCGTGCTCGGGCGAATCGTCCTGGAGCGATTGCAGCTTTTGGGTCAGAGCAGCGGTCAGGGGAGCGTCCGGATCGAGGGATTGAACGGAACCGGTATTGGCGGGAAAGCTCTCCGGCAAGGCTTTGGAAGGCCAAAAGACGCCCGCCACGACAAAATTGCGTGCGGCGAGATTTTGAAATTCGGACCGGCTGAAGTGACCGCGGAAGGTATCGAGGAACTTGGTGTAGAGAGTGGTGGCGTCGACGACATCGTTGCGGAATCCGTGCGCGAGAAAAATGACATCGGTGGCTGAGGCGGCGCGCTGCTTCAGGCTTTCGAACTGGCCGTCCGCCGCGAGGACGCCGTTTTTATCGAAGTTCAGTGGAAAGAAATCGAATTCGTGGATCGTTTGCATGGGAGTTTTATCCTACACGGCTTGCAGGACTCGCATCAAGTCCATCAAACCAGCGCCCTGAAAACTGCGCTCGCGGCGCAGGTCGACGGTGTTGGCGAGGAAGATTTCCTTTACGCGCTCGGGCTCGCCGATGAATTCGGAGCGGACGGAAAGAAAAGCAGCGATGGCGCCGGATACGTGCGGCGCGGCCATGCTGGTGCCGGTCTGCTCGCAATAAAGGATGTTGGGCAGCTGGTTCCCGTTTGGATCTTTGCCCTGATACTTCAAAGCTTCGACGCCGGCGGCGCAGGAGATGATGCGCTCGCCGGGAGCGAGCAGGTCCGGTTTCATGCGTCCATCGCCGGTGGGTCCACGCGAAGAAAAATAGGAGACGCCGTAGAGATGCGGCTTTTCGCGATGGGTTGAGCCGACAGTGATGGCGAGATCGGCGTTGCCCGGATCGGTGATGCTGAGATCGTTGTAGCGGGACTGGACCTGGCCGCTGGCGGCAATGAACGACGCATAACCGCCATTGCCGGCCGAAACTACGACGACCACGCCGCTGCGCACCAGACGATCGACTTCGACGCAGAGCGGACTCTGGCCACAGGCGAACCAGCGCGGATCGAAGTCATAGCCGAGGCTCAGGTTGGCGCCGTGAACCAGCAGGCGTTTGCCGTATTGATTCCAGCGCTGGATTTGATCGATAGCCATCAATACCCAGCTCACCTTGCCTTGGCCGGCGGTCTGCTGGGGGTCAGAGCTGTTGATGTCGGCGACAACCTTGAGGCTGACAAGTTTCGCTTTGGGCGCGACACCGGAGATGGACTGCAAGGGTTCGCCGCGGCCGGGAAGCGGCTTATCGGTCAGCTCGTCACGCACCTCGACGCCGACCACCGGTTCGCCTTCGGGATTGGCCGAGGTCCAACAGCCGGCGATAATGCCGGCGACATGCGTGCCGTGGCCGAAGCGATCGACCAAGGCGCTGGGATCGGATTTCAGGGGCGAATCAGGTTGGGGCGCGCGGCGGCCGTCGGGCGTGAAGTCGCGATGGACGACGGGCAAGATGCGATCAGCGGAGAAGTGGGGCTGGGTTTCCTTGAAATGCGGATGATCGCCTTGGATACCGGAATCGAGAACGGCCCAGAGGATGCCTTCGCCATAGGCTTGGAAAGCGCGCTGGGCGGCATCGGCCTTGACGGTAGCCAAGGATTTGGTGAGAGTGGTGCTGATTTCCTGGTCTTCCCAAATGCGATAGACGACGCTGCCGCCGCGTCCGTGCTTGGCGGTGAGATCGCGCGCTTCCTGCGCGAGATCGAGAATCTGCTGCGCGGTCAGGCAGGCAAACAGATAGGGCGCCAGCTCGTAGTAAGTCACTTTGAGAGCTGCTGCGCGCTGGGTTACGTATTTCATGGCGCCGTCGACGCCGCCAGGAAATAATTCGTTGAGCGAAATGATTACATCGAACTTGCGGTCCGGCTGGCGATCTTCGTTGACGGCTTTGGCGACCTTCGAAAGCAGGGGCTCGGTCACGATGGACCGCATCATGTCCTGTTTTATCTTTTCGCGCTGTTCTTGCTGATCGGGATTGGCTGGCATGGATTGGTCTTTCGGTTTGGTCCTGGGTGATTTTTTTCGAGCGGCCACGAAGTTTCGGACAGCGCTAGTTTATCCCGGCGCGGTAAGGCGCATTTAGGCGGCTTCCTCCTGTTTGGCGACGTTGGCGCGCCGCGTGGCCAGGTACGCCTCATAGTCTTCCTGTTTGGTGAAGCGGAAGCCTTCGCCGCGAACGAAGTTTTGGGCGTATACGAGCCCTAGATGATCCTGAATATCAGCCAGCGTAAATTCGAAGCCAAATAGTTCGGGATCGTACGGAATGCCCCGTTTTTCAGCGATGTGGAAGTAGCGGACAGCGGCATTCATTTGATCCGTCTGGTTCCGTTCGCGTTTGGCTTGCATCTCCTGGAGCTCGGCCACGTCGGCGGCGCGCTGGCGGCGGAGACGCGCTTCCTGCAAGGCGAGATTGCCGAGGTCTTTGCGGTAGGTAAGAAAGATTTGCGACTCGATCATGGCGGCGCGAACCGAGAGGTCTTCTTCGTCCGCGAAGTCGGCGGCCAAGGCGCGGCGGCCAATGGCGTAGATACCGGATTCGAGAGAAGGGATGCGCAGCAGACGCCATTCGGTGTCGGCGATGGATTGGACGAGCGCCTGCTCGGCTTCGGTCGCGGGCTGGTAATCGCCGACGAGGCGTTCGACGTGCTGCCGGTAGATGGCGGCGTCTTCAGTGGGAAGCAGAACGGTGCGGCCGGTGAGACCGGTTTTGACGGCATTGTGCGAGGCCTTGGCCTTGCCGGCGGCGGTTTTGGGACCGGTAGAAAGCTGCGCATTGGCGCGATTGGCGTTGATTTGCGATTCGGAAGCCATGGACGCTCCTTGTGTTGAGAAATAAAAAACGCCGCGGAGGCTGACCGGAACGGGTCGGCGCGCGGCGTTTTGGTAAGAAGTTGGGGAGCTAAACGGTCCCTTAGCTGGAGTTTAGCATGGCGGAAAAAGCGATTGTTGGCTAAATGGTGTGGAATGATAGAGATATGAGTTGTGACTGAATTTGGGTGGTAAGCCTAAGGCGGGCGGATTTTACCTTACTTTTTCAGTTTTGCGTTGTGCATATGCATTACATATACGATAGACAAGGCCCGTGTTCGATTGCCCGGCGAAGCCCGTGCACGACTTGTTATTTAACGTGGGCTCATCTAGGCAGATTCTTCTACCGTTAGTAGAACTGATCACCCAGGCTAGGATGGCAACATTTCCGCAAGATGATCGGCCACCGCGACCTCTGGGCTCTGGCCGTTGTCCTCGCCAGAGAACGCGGGAATTTTTCCATTAGTAAATATTTAGTACTTGCATGTCAATGTGATTCCGGTCACGCTGCCGCTGTTGGCCGCCGCGTTATTAACGGCTTGAATCGACAGCAAATCCTTCGCGAGAAAATCCGCGGTGTCTACCGTATCGGTGTAAATGCCTGGAGACGAACCCGCTGCAATTGTGGTTGTCAATGTGGTTGCCGCGGCGGTAAACGGGCTTACCGGGGAAGCTTTTCGCACTGAGATGACCAGCGAACCTGAGGAGGACTGGCCACTTTGCAAGAATACTGTAAGATTACTTGCTTGACAGGCAATAGGCAGGGGCATTTGCCGACTCGCTTCACTACTGGCGCCGCTGCCTTGAAACAGACCGACATAGCTACTGGAACTGCTTGCAACGGTGAATGGCCCGGAGCCTCCGAGTACCGTTTGTCCGACGAAATAGCTCACCCACGCGCTGCCGTTCCACTGGCAGGAATGCGCAATCGTGCCGCCGCCCGTGGTGCAATCTTGAATGCTGGTTCCATCCGAGATCTTTGCAACTATGTATGCCGGATGAGTGCTAGGGAGCGTCGACACCGTGTAAACCGCGGGCGGAGGCTGATAATTCAGAGGCGGGATGTCGGCGGCTGCCAACGAGTGGCCGCTGACCGCCGTTCCACCAGCGGCATAATAAGCGAATTGACCGGTTGTTCCGGCCCCTACTCCTGCGCTGGCACAGGGCGCGCTCGCCGGAACCAAGTTGCCGTTCGTGTCCCAGGTTCCCGCGCAATTGCCGGACATTGGCGTGCCGGCGACGCTCGCGACCGTGCTTGAGGCACCACTCGATATCAGCGCGGAGGTTGTATTGGTAATCGGCCTGCTGATTTGGCTGATCGAGGTAACGCCTCCGGCCGCCGGAATTTTCCAAAGGTAACTAGTAGGCTGGCTTCCGCCCATGATCAGAGCGTTATAAGGCCAGCCCGCATTGTCGGAGGCCGTCAGGGTAATGCTGAAGACGCCGTTCTGAATGAGCGCGCTCTTGGCGCCGCCGGCGACCAACGTCCCGTCGTTGCCTTGAAATGGTTTCCATGTAACGTAGAGTGACCCGCCCTTTATCACAGACCCGTGAGAATCAAGGGCGGGAATATTCGTGAGCGTCACCGATTGTGCCGATACGATTGACGCGTAAAATCCGGCGACAAGCAAGAGTAGAAAGGTTCGCACTGGTTTTTCCATCCGCGTACCAGTCTGCAATGCGATCCGAAGCAGTAATTCGAATCGCTATTTCCAAACAACTGATTCAAAGGAAGATATTTTAATTTAAAAATGTGTCACCGAGATAGATTTTGCGCGATCCCGGCCGGTGAAGCTTGAGCGCGCTCGAGCAGCAATTCGCGCTCGCGTGCGTTACGCGTACGTGCAGCCGCGCGTTTGAACTCCACCCCTGCCTCGGCGAAGCGTCCAAGTTTGGCGAGCAAGTCGCCCCGTACGCTCGGTAAGAGATGGTACGCCCGGAACGACGGCTCCGACGTCAAAGCGTCCACCAATTCAGGCCTGCCGCCGGGCCGAACGCCATCCCGACCGCGACGGCACGATTCAGCTCCACGACCGGGGAAGGCGCGACCTCCGCAAGCGCCTGGTAGAGCCCCGGCGCGCTCGAGCGCGGCAAGACCCCGCCGGATGAGAAGTTGATCCCACAAGCCGCGGTTTTGAAAGAGAAGCAAAATGGGCTCTCCCTTCGGGCCGGTCCGCGCCCGCAAGCGCGCCGCTTGGATCTCCATCAGTGCGACCAGGCCGTGCACCTCTGGTTCACCGGGAACGAGCCCGGCCAGAATGCGCCCAGGCGAAGCGCGTCCTGGCAAAGCTCCGGCCGCATCCAGTCGCCGCCCGAGGTCGCCGAATAGCCCTCGTTGAATATCAGGTAGATCACTTCGAGTACGGAGGACAGACGGGCGGCGCGCTCCTCGCCGCGCGGGACCTCAAACGGCACGTGAGCTTCGGCGAGCGCGCGTTTGGCGCGGACGATTCGCTGGGCAATGGTCGTCTCCGCAACCAGAAAGGCCCGTACAATCTCTTCCGTCGTCAAACCGCCGAGTAAGCGCAAAGTAAGCGCCGCTCTCGCCTCGGAAGAGAGAACCGGATGACAAGCGGTGAAGATGAGACGCAGTAGATCGTCGCCCATGTGATCGTCGATCATCGAGTCCAAATCCGCAGCCACGGTCTCCTGATGCCCCTCGAGTTCGCGGCCAAGCTCTTTGTGCTTGCGCTCGAGCAGCTTCTTCCGGCGCAGAAGGTCCAAGGCGCGATGTTTGGCGGTGGCCATGAGCCAGGCGCCCGGGTTGTCCGGTACGCCCGACTGTGGCCATTGTTCGAGCGCGGCCACCAGGGCGTCCTGGGCGAGTTCCTCCGCGAGACCGACATCACGCGTCATTCGCGCCAGACCGGCGATGAGTCTCGCTGACTCGATCCTCCAGACCGCGTCGATTGCCCGATGCGTATTGTTAACCACCACTACTACCGATCACAGCATCTTTGCCCCAGTGGCGCAAGAAACGTACGGTTTCAGCCATCCGGCGAGTCTAGTAAAAAGGTCCGTAAGAATGCCAAACATACTTGAAAGCGAACGTGCCGCCGCGCGCGGCGAAGAAAATTCAGCCGACCGACTTGTCCCGATTGCGCTCAACGTCAACGGCGGCGTTTATGAATTAGAGATAGAGCCCCGCGTTACCCTGCTCGATGCTCTTCGCGAATACTTGCATCTCTTTGGAACCAAGAAGGGCTGCGATCACGGCCAGTGCGGAGCCTGTACCGTGCTCTCGGACGGCCGCCGCATCAATTCCTGCCTGACTCTTGCGATTGCCCAACGCCACTCGAAAATCATCACGGTGGAAGGTCTCTCGGAAGATGGCGCACTCGACGCCATGCAAACCGCTTTCGTTGAGCACGACGCGTTCCAATGCGGCTATTGCACGCCGGGTCAAATCCTTTCGGCGGTTTGCGTCGTTCGCGAAGGACACGCCCACACCGATGACGAGATCCGCGAACAAATGAGCGGCAACATTTGCCGCTGCGGCGCTTATCCCAATATCGTCGCGGCCATCCGCCAGGTCATGAACAAAACGGAGGAAGCGAAGTGAACGCATTCCGTTATTTCGAAGCGGCGACACCCGAGAACGCCATAGGTCTCCTGGCCGGCGAGCCCTACGGAACTTTCTTGGCCGGCGGCACGTTGCTCATCGATTTGATGAAGCAGCGCGTAGAGCTTCCGGATGCGCTGATCGATATCAACCGGCTGCCTTTGGCCGAAATCGAAGAGCAGGGCGGGGCATTGCATATCGGAGCGATGGTTCGGAACAGCGATCTCGCCGATCATCCGGCCGTACGAAGCCGCTACCCGATGTTGTCTCAAGCGCTCCTATCCGGAGCTTCGCCGCAATTGCGGAATATGGCGACGGTAGGCGGCAATATCATGCAGCGTACCCGCTGCCCGTATTTTCGCGATCCCGAGCTTCCCTGCAACAAGCGCGAGCCGAACACCGGCTGCGGCGCGATCGCCGGTTATCACCGGATGCACGCCATTCTAGGCACGAGCGATAAGTGCATCGCCGTACACCCTTCCGATATGTGCGTAGCCTTAGTGGCGCTCGACGCAATTGTTCATATGGAAAGCACCGCCGGCAAAAGAAGCGTGCCTCTTTTAGAGTTCCATCTGCTTCCCGGCGATACCCCCGAAGAAGAGACTGTGCTGCAACGCGGCGAATTGATTACCGCGGTCGAGATTCCCGATTTGCCGTTCGCCCGCCGCTCCACTTATCTCAAGGTTCGCGATCGCGCTTCCTATGAGTTTGCGTTGACGTCAGCGGCGGTAGCAATCGAGGTCAAGGATGGAAAGATCCGCGCCGCTCGCGTTGCCTTGGGCGGAGTCGGTACCAAGCCGTGGCGTGCCTATGAAGCCGAGCGCGTTTTGGTGGATTCGGCGCCGCGCGGATCGGTCTATCGGCAGGCCGCCGAGGCTGCTCTCGCCGGAGCCAGGCCGGGATCGCAGAACAAATTCAAGCTAGAACTTGCGAAAGAAACGATTGTGCGGGCGCTGGAGCAAGTGGAGGAGTTGCCGTGACCGACATAACCACCATGAAAGTGAACGGCACGGCGATCGGAAAACCCGCCAGCCGCGTGGACGGCCGACTGAAAGTGACCGGGGAAGCGCGCTACGCCGCTGAAGAGTCTCTTCCGGGCATGGCGCATGGCGTGCTTACCGGCAGTCCCATCGCGCATGGGCGTATCGTTCGCATCGATACCAGCGGGGCGCTGAAGCTTCCTGGCGTGCTTGCCATCTATACGCACGAAAATCGCGGACGCTTGGGCGAGCCGCCAAATGACTTAATGAAGGGTCTAATTGCCGAATCGCGCCTGCCTCTCGAAGACGATGAGATCCATTATGCCGGCCAGTACGTGGCGATGGTGGTTGCCGAGACTTTCGAGCAGGCCCGCGATGCGGCCGCGCGCGTGAAGGTGCACTATGAGCGCGAAGAACATGCGATGACCATCGAAGACGCGACGGAATCCTACGAGCCCAAGCAGTTCATGGCCGAAGAGCTCCAACTGGCGCGGGGAGATGTTGCGGAGGCGCTCGCGAAAGCGGCGGTCTCGATCGATGCGACGTACGATACGCCCTGCGAGCATCCGAATGCGATGGAACCGCATGCCTCGATCGCTCACTGGCAGGACGGAACGCTTACCGTGCGCAACGCAACGCAGTTTGCCTACGGCGATCGCACGGTGCTCGCAGGCTTGTTCGATCTGCCGCCGGAAAAAGTACGCATCTTAGCGCCGTTTCTGGGAGGCATGTTTGGCTCGAAAGCCGCCACCGGCGGTCACACCATTCTCGCGGCTGTGGCGGCGCGCGAATTACAGCGTCCTGTCAAAGTTATTTTGACTCGCGAACAAGTGATGACCACGGTGGGCTACCGGTCGCGTACCATTCAGCGCTTCGAGCTGGGCGCCAAAGAAAATGGCGAACTGACGGCGATGCGCCACACCACCATTTCACAAACATCGGCCCGCGACGAGTTCGTCGAGCCTTGCAACATCACCTCGCGATTGCTTTATAAAGTGCCCAATTATCAAGGACGCCATGAGTTGCGGCGCGTGCACACGATGCTGCCTTCCTGGATGCGTGGGCCCGGCGAAACTCCTTGCCAGTTTGCGCAGGAATCGGCAATGGACGAGTTGGCGGTCGCTTTGAAGCTGGATCCGATCGAGCTTCGGCGCCGGAACGACGCGGAGCAAAACGGACATACCGGCAAACCGTTCTCAAGCAAACACCTGATCGAATGCTACGACCGGGGAGCCGAACGATTCGGCTGGTATGGCCGCAATCCCGAGCCCGCCTCCATGCGCGAAGGCCGATTGCTGCTCGGCATGGGTATGGCGACGGCCACCTATCCCGGATATCTGATGGGCGCTTCCGTGAGCGCGAGGCTCGAGCGCACTGCCGATGGTGTCCGGTTACTAGTCCGCACGGCGGCTTCCGATGTGGGCACCGGACTTTATACGGTTGCTGCCATGACTGCCGCCGAGGTGCTGGCGCTGCCCTTCGACCGGATCAACGTCGAGCTTGGCGATTCGAATTTGCCGTTCGGCGCGGTGGCCGGCGGTTCGAACCTCACGGCCAGCGTGACGCCGGCGGTGTACCAGGCTTGTGCGGCCATCCGTTCGCAGTTGTGTGTGCTAGCCGTGTCGAAAGGCGGTCCGCTGGCGGGCGAAGGCGGGGACTGTCTCGATTACGCCGAAGGCCACGTTTTCTTGAAAGACAATCCGACGCGTGGTGTCAGCTATGCCGAGTTGCTGGATTTGGCGAAACGGGAGGCATTAGACGGGCAGGGCCACACCGACCCCGTATTCGGACAGAATGACCGGTGGGCGTTTCAATCTTTTGGCGCAATATTCGCCGAGGTGACGGTGGACCCAACGCTACACCTTGTGCGTTTGCGCCGCATGACGGGCGTGTTCGACGCCGGGCGCATCATTAATCCCAAAACGGCGCGCAGCCAAATGCTCGGCGGCATGATTTTTGGGGCAGGGATGGCGCTGCTGGAGGAAATGGTCCCCGATCAGGCCGCCGGACGTTTCATCAACGCCGACCTGGGCGACTACCTCGTGCCAGTGAACGCGGACATTCCGGATATCGACGTTTCGTTCATCAATGAGCCGGATCTCGAGTTCAACCCCATCGGCTGCCGCGGCTTGGGTGAGCTGGGCAATCCGGGAACGGCGTCTGCCATCGCCAACGCGGTCTACCATGCGACCGGCAAACGCATTCGAGCGCTGCCGATTTCGCCCGAGAAGCTGATGAGTGCGGCGTCAGCCGGCGGAGCGCAGCGCGAAGAAAAGAATTAGTCCGATTACCAGGAGCGCCAGTCCCACCAGTACCAGGCACGGGATGGCGTTCTGGCGCGGCATGGCGGATGCTTTGGCGCTGCCTGATTTTTTCTTTATTTTCGACGAGGCCATTTAAATGGCAGTGTTATTTTTTGAACAGGCTATCAAAAGCGGCGCGTGCGTCGCTTGCGTTGCGTGGCGCTGCCGCAGCGCTGTTATCGGCCACCCGCGTTACCGGACCGGAAGGGAGCGCGTCGCGTGCCACCGTTACCCGCGGCGAGAAGAGCTCACAGCTATTGGCCTGATCTTTAATTGGAATGCGCACCGGGATCGGCTTTACGCATTGAAAGCGCGTGGAAGAATCGAAATTGACACACTGCTTGCAGCAGTGCAGCGACACGCCACATTTTGGGCATTTGGAATCGAAGTCGATATCGGGCAAAAGCGTTGCCGTGCAGTTAAAACAGCGCGAGGCAACCAGGTTTTGCACCAGCCGGGGAAGCTTGGGTCCGGTTACGTCGATAGGAAGCTTGGGACCTTGTTGTTTGGGACGGTCAGGCCGGTAAGATCCGGACCCGCGGTCTGAATCCTGATAACCGTTCTGCCGGTATTTGCGATCGCCGTCCATATTGCGTTGATCGACTCCTTGGAAATCCAGTCAGGCGTATGCCACACACCATTGCTGTGGCGAATTTTCGCGAACTGGGAAATACATTTGGTGCAGTTTTAGAGCTCGGAAGAGAATTTCTGGATCGCGCTGGAAAGTCCTCGGTGAAGAAGGTGGCTGTTCAAAAGCCCAGAAGTCCGGCGGAACGCAGGAGGCAGATCCGCGTGCACCTATCTCCTATGTACCATGGATTCAAGCGAAGCGCCAGTGTCTCTTTTAACAATTTTTCAATTAAGTACCGGTGCGGCTCAATCCGATACCCACTTCAGGAGCGCATTACAGGGGCGCGTCAGCGGATTATCGAAATGATTCGGACTGACCCGCACTGAGTATCCCACACGTCCGGTCCGCTGCACAGTAAATTCGTTCGAGAAGACCACCGCAGTACCGCGCTTCTCGCCCGGAATAAGGGGTAGGGCGAAGGTACCCTGCAACTGCCCGTTCACCCCGATCTGGCCGATAACGGCTTCCACGCGTACTTCCCCAGGCTCGAGGCCCGCCAGTTCGACGACAGCACGCAAAGGCACGGCCGAGCCGCTCATCACCTGGTCGGCGGGGCCTTCGCCCAGATCGAGGAAGCGAATGGCGCTCCAGGCCTGATTCATGCGCGAGTCCCACATGGTTTTCTGGCGGGCTTTTTCGAAATTGCCGGCCGAAACCTGCTGCCAGAGATGGTGAGCGGGCTGGTACAATTCGGACATATATTCGGCGAGCATGCGGCCGCAACTAAAGCGCGGCGTGAGGTTCGCTATACACGTCTTCATGCGGCGCACCCATTCCACCGGAATGTCTTCGTCCGAATCCTGGTTCTGATAGAACAGCGGAAGAATCTCGTTCTCGAGTGTCGAGTAGATTGCACTCGCGTGCAGATCGTCCTGGTCTTCGGAGTAGGGAACGCGATCGCCGATGGCCCAGCCGCCTGAGAGTTCGTACGCTTCATCGAACCAGCCGTCGAGGACGCTCAGGTTCAGCACGCCATTCATGGAAGCCTTCATGCCGCTGGTGCCACAAGCTTCTTCGCCGCGGCGCGGATTGTTTAACCAGAGATCGACGCCTTGCACCATTTCGCGAGCGACCTGAATGCTGTAGTCTTCGAGAAAAATGAGCCGCTTGGACATCTCGGGGTCGCGCGAAAGCGTCACGATGTCGCGGATCAGCGTCTTGCCGGGTTGATCCTTGGGATGCGCTTTGCCGGCGATGACAATCTGCACCGGCATCTTGGGATGGTTGAGGATCTTCTTGAGCCGGCCTACGTCGCGGAACAACAGCGTGGCGCGCTTGTAGGTGGCGAAGCGGCGCGCGAAGCCGATGGTGAAAACCTCGGGATCGAGCACTTCCTGCAAGCGGTGAATTTCCACGGCGGATGCCTTGCGCTGATTGGCGAAGCCCACGGCGCGCTCACGTACGAACGCCACCATGCGGCGTTTGCGCTTGCGATGCATCTCCCACATTTCCTGGGTGGGAATCTCATGCACCAGCTCCCACATGTTGGCTTCCTCCAGCCGATCGCGCCAGTCGGGCTGAAGATATTGATCGTATAGGGCTGCCAGATCGCCGTTGATCCAAGAAGGAGCGTGAACGCCATTGGTGACGGAGGTAATGGGAACCTCTTCGACGGGCAGTCTGGGCCAAAGCTCCTGAAACATCTCTTGCGAAACGGCGCGATGGAGCACGCTGACGGCATTGCGGAATGACGATGTTTTCAGCGCTAGCACCGCCATGGAAAAACGCTCCGCGATGTCCTGCAGATTTTTTCTGCCGAGCGCCAGCAGCTTCTCGAAGGGAAAGCCGGCCCGCTCGCAGTAGACGTGGAAATAATCGTAGATCAACGTGGAATCGAAGAGGTCGATGCCGGCCGGTACCGAGGTGTGCGTGGTGAATACGTTGCTGACGCGCGTCGCCTCGAGCGCCTGCTCAAAAGTCAGGCCGTTCTCTTCCATCAAAACGCGGATGCGTTCAATCGCGAGGAAGGCCGAGTGCCCTTCGTTCATATGGTGCACGGTCACCTTGATGCCAAGCTTCTTCAGCGCGCGCAGGCCGCCGATGCCCAGTACAATTTCCTGCCGGATGCGCTTGTGAATGTCGCCCCCATAAAGCTGGTCGGTAATTTCACGGTACTCGGCCGATCTGTTTTGCGGAATGTTGGTGTCGAGCAAGTACAGTCGGACGCGGCCGGCGTCGAGATGCCAAACTTTGATGAACAGCTCGCCGCTCGGCAGGTCGACGCTGACCAGCAATTCGCCGCCGTGTTCGTCGACGCAAGGACGAACAGGTAGGGTGTAGAAATCGTTGAGCGGCGTGCGCTCCTGCTGCCAGCCATCGGGATTCAGATGTTGCTGCAAAAAACCGCGCTGATACAGGAGCCCGACGCCGGTAAGAGCAAAATCGCCATCGCTCGCCGCCTTAAGATGGTCTCCCGAAAGAAGGCCCAGACCGCCCGAATAGATTTGCATGCAATCGAGCAGGCCATATTCCATGGAGAAATAGGCGATGCGCGGGGTGGCGCCGCTGGGCACGCTTTTGTGCAGGTAGCCGTCATTGCGTTCGCAAGCGCGGCGATAAAGCAAAAGAAAACGGGGATCGGCAGCGGCACGATCCAATTTTTCCTGTGGTATGCGGCCCAGCAACTGGATCGGGTTGTGGTTGCACTCCTTCCAAAGCGCTGGATCTAAGCGGCGAAAGAGCGCGCGCAGATGGTGGTCCCAGCTCCAAATCAAGTTGTAGCCGAGCTCCGCGAGCCGGCCGAGACTGGCGGGAAGGGCAGGGTGGACCAGGAATTCTTTGAGCGGTTGAATCTGATAGGGCATGAGTTGTGGCACAGCTCTTCTAAGAAGGAGTGCCCGAGGCGGCATGAAATTCTGAAGATTAAAAATGGCCCTTTTGCCAAACGAGCCGGGAATATGCTCCCCTGATAATAGGCATTGGAGGCGTAGGGTCTGGCTTATCTTTCCTTTCGTGACGTCAGTTATCGCGTAGCCGGACGGCAGATTCTCGATCGCATCACGTTCGAAGTCGAACGCGGGGAAACACTGGTGCTGCTGGGAAGAAGCGGCGCGGGCAAGACGACGGCGCTGCGTCTCATCAACCGATTGCTCGATCCAAGCGGCGGCACAATTCGTTTGGATGGCCAAGATGTGACAGAAATGAACCCGATTGAACTACGCCGGCGGATCGGATACGTCATACAGGACTTTGGTTTGCTTCCACACTGGACCGTGGAGCAAAACGTCGGCCTGGTGCCCCGGCTGCTGGGCTGGCCGGAAGAGAAGCGGCGCCAACGTGCGGGCGAACTGCTCGAGCAAGTGGGATTGGGTGATGGAGAGATCGGAGCCCGGCGGCCCCATCAGCTTTCCGGTGGGCAACGGCAGCGGGTGGGGGTTGCGCGTGCGTTGGCGGCGGAGCCGGGTTTGCTGCTGTTCGATGAGCCGTTCGGCGCGCTGGACCCCGTAACGCGGCACGAAATGCAGCAGCAGTTCCTGGAATTGCGGAAGCGCTATCATGTGGCAGCGGTGTTTGTTACGCACGACCTGGTGGAGGCCTTGACGATCGCCACGCGGATCGCCGTGCTCGATGCGGGAAAGTTGGAGTGCCTGGTCTCGCCAAACGATTTCTTCCGGATCAACAAGCCGGTGACACGATCTTTTGTGGAGACGCTGCCGCTCAACCTGGCGTGGGGCGCCATGGGTTGATTTGCTCGCTCGGCCGCGCCGAACAGCCGGGCGGAATCGCCGGACCCTGATCGTAGAGCCAACCTTTGGATCCCACAGTCCTTAAGAGCCTGTTAAACGACGTCGCCGAATTGACCGGGGAGCACCTGGTGCTGGTGGGGCTATCTTCGCTCATCGCCATTATCATCGGCGTCGGACTGGGCATTCTGGGCACCCGGCGGCCAGGTCTCCGCAGGGTCTCTGTGACGGTGGCGAACGTGCTGCAAACGATTCCAAGCGTCGCCCTGTTCGGTTTTCTGCTGCCAGTGCCTCTAATCGGTGGGATAGGAAGGCACACAGCAATTCTCTGCCTGGTTCTTTACTCTTTGTTGCCGATTTTACGGAATACCATCGTGGGCATCAGCTCGGTCGATCCGCTTTTGCGGGAAGCGGCAGTCGCCATGGGGATGACCGACGGGCAGTTACTAGGGCTGGTGGAGCTGCCGCTGGCCGCGCCGACAATTCTCGCGGGCATACGGATCGCCATCGTAACGAACATCGGAACGGCGGTGATCGCCGCCATCATCGGCGGCGGTGGATTGGGCGTGCTAATCTTCCGGGGCGTGGCATCCGTGGATACGCTGCAAATTCTGGCGGGCGCTATTCCGGCGGCGGCGATGGCGCTGGTCGCCGATGCGGCCATGAGTGCGCTCGAGAAGAGGATCGCGGTCCGATGAGACGCTGGGCGTTATTGCTGGTGGGCGCGGCCTGCCTATGGTCGTGTGGAAGAAGCAGCGGCACAATTGTCGTCGGATCGAAAAATTTCACCGAGCAAATCGTGCTGGGAGAGATTGCCGCGCAACAACTGGAGCGCAAGCTGCATGTGCCGGTAGAGAGAAAGCTCGATCTCGGCGGAACGCTGCTGACGCACGAAGCCATTGTGCATGGCGACATAGACGTCTATCCCGAATACACCGGCACCGGCGCGAGCGTCGTGCTGAAAAAGAGTGTGCCGAGCGATCCCGTGGTCGCCTACATGCAAGTCAAGGACGCCTATCTCCAGCGCTTCCATCTGGTCTGGCTGCCACCGTTGGGATTCAACGACACCTTTGCGATGGTAGTGAGAAGCGGGGATGGCAAGCGGCTTAGCAGTCCCGAGCTATCGGCCGCCGGCTCACGAAAATGGCGCCTCGGCGTAGGCTACGAATTTCTTACCCGCCCGGACGGCCTGCGGAAATTGGATGAGGTTTATGAGTTGAAATGGGAGGGCACGCCCCGGAGTATGGATTTGGGCCTGCTGTATCAGGCTTTACAGCAGGGGAAGGTCGACATGGCGGCCGGCAATTCGACAGACGCGCAATTGGCGAATCCGAAATTCATGGCCCTGAAAGACGACAAACGGGCGTTCCCGCCCTACAATGCCTGCTTTGTGGTGCGCCAGAGCTTGCTTCAGCAAAGGCCTCAAGCGGGATGGGCGTTGAGCATGCTGGAAAATCGCATTAGTGAAGAGACCATGCGTGAACTCAACCGGCGCGTCGAGGTGGAGCACCAGCCGGTCGAGAAAGTAGCGCGAGATTTTCTCGCGGGCCAGCCATAGGATGATTAATAAACTTGTTATCGAAAATCTGAAATACCGATGGGTGCGGACGCTGCTGAGTGCTTTGGTAGTGGGTGTGCAGGTGATGTCGATCCTGACGCTCGTCGGACTGAGCAAGGGCATGCTGCAGGAATCGGCCGCGCGCTCCAAGGGCACCGGCGCCGATATTTTTCTTAGGCCCGACACGGGCCAAGGTACTTTTTCATTCTCCTCGGGTCAAGTGCCTGAAAAGTTCGTCGCTTATGTCGCCAAGCAGCCGAACGTGGCGATGGCGGTCGGCGTACTGACCCAACCGGTCGAGCTGATTACGTCGATGAACGGCGTGGACGTTCCCCAATTTGAAAAGATCAGCGGCGGGTTCCGGTTTGTGGCCGGCGGCGAGCCGAAAGGACCGGACGATCTGCTGGTCGACGAATCCTACGCGCGCCAAAAGCATTTGCATGTTGGCCAAATGGTCAATCTGCTGGGCCACGATTGGCATCTCGTTGGAGTAGTGCAAAACGGCATGCTGGCGCGCTTTGTGGTTCCCCTTACCACTCTGCAAACGCTCACCGGAAATTCGAATCGCGTCTCGCAAATTCTCGTCAAGCTGGATAATCCCGCCTTGACGGATCAGGAGGTCATCCATTTCAATCAGCTTCTAAAAGGCAATTTGCGGGCGATCTCCATCGCTGACTTCATGTCGCAATTCAGCATCAACAATATTCCGCAGTTACGCGCCTTCATCTGGGTAATCACGGCGTTGTCGGTGGTGGTTGGTTTTCTGGTGGTTTTTCTCTCGATGTACACGGCGGTGGTGGAACGAACGCGCGAGATCGGCATTTTAAAGGCGTTGGGAGCACAGCCGCTGACGATCGTGGATATTCTGGTGCGCGAAGCCGTGGTGCTTGCGATGGCTGGTTGCGTGATTGGCATTCTGCTTTCGTTTGCCGCCAAAGTGGTGGTCACACAGTTCTTGCCGGCTTCTTTGAATATCGTGGACGTGCCCGGCTGGTGGCCAATCGCGGCGGCGATTGCGCTCGGCGGCGCGCTGCTGGGCGCAATCTATCCGGGGATGAAAGCGGCCCGGCAAGACGCCATTGAGGCCTTGGCCTATGAGTAGCGCCGCGGTGGAACCTGTGAAGGGTCCGGAAATGATCCGGGTACGCGATTTGCGCAAGACCTACCGCGTTGGCGATGTCGATGTGCATGCGCTACGCGGCGTCGATTTGGATGTGGCGCGCGGTGAGTTTCTGGCGATCGTCGGGCCGTCGGGTTCCGGCAAATCCACGCTGTTTCATATTCTCGGCGGACTCGCGCCGCCTAGCGCCGGCGAGGTGTGGATTGACGGCGTCGCATTGAGGAGCATGTCCGATTCCGAGCGCACGGAGATGCGTCAGAAGAAGGTCGGATTTGTTTTCCAGAAATATAATTTGCTTCCGACTCTCAGCGCGCGAGACAATATCGCGCTCGCGCGTTCTATCTCCAAACGGCCTTCCGAGCCGCCAGGATTCGAGGTTATACTCGATCTTCTTGGAATTAAACGCCGGCTGGAGCACAAACCGCGCGCTCTTTCGGGAGGCGAACAGCAGCGCGTGGCCATCGCCCGCGCGCTGGTGAATCAGCCCGCCATTTTGCTGGCCGACGAGCCGACAGGCAACCTGGACACTGAGAACTCGAATGCCGTTTTGGAACTCCTCCGGGATTTGAACAAGGAAACGCAACAAACGATTCTCATGATCACGCACAACCCGGAAGCCGCGGCCTTCGCGGACCGGATCGTGAGCATGCGCGACGGCCGTGTGCAGGAGAGCACCCGGTAATTCGGTTAACAGCCCTATAGTCCGAGCCCTTTCCACCCGATTAGACAACAGCGGGAAGGTGAATTGTCATGACAGGCGTAGCTCGTCTGGCCGTCGTTCTCGGCGTCTGCCTCTCGTTCTCTCAGGCTTCCGAGGTCGCGGGCAGAATTGTCCTGCAAAAAGACCTTGGCAAGGGATCGGTTGCGCCGATTACTTACGACCTGCGGGGTTTGGCGGTAGGGGACTCCGCCTCGAATCAACGGCCAGTCAATAAGTTCGAACGGGTAGCGCTCTGGTTGGAATCCGATCATCCCGCCGCAGTCGAACCGGTTATGGTGACTATGCGGCAGCGGAACCGGCACTTCGAACCGGAACTACTGGTTGTTCCCGTGGGCTCGACGGTAGAATTTCCGAACCTAGATTTCATTTTTCACAACATTTTCTCTTTATCCAGGACGCAAACATTCGACCTGGGTTATTACCCCAAAGGACAAAGCCGCAGCGTGACATTCCGCCATCCCGGCATCGTTCAGGTCTATTGCCATGTTCACGCCAACATGCATGGCGCCATCGTAGTCACTTCCAGCCGCTGGTTCGGAAAGCCGGCAGAGGATGGCGCCTTCGTCTTCGCTAACGTGCCGCGCGGAAAATACCGCCTGATGGTATGGCAGCGATTCGGTGGGCTTTATCAAAAGAACATCGAGGTTCAAGGAACAGAGGACGTAAAAATCACGATGACCGTCCCGGAACAAGATGAGGATCGTCCGTAATGTTTCGGCGCTTATCGCTGACGGCCCGGGCTTTTCTCTTCTCGTTCGTGCCGGTCTGTTTGGTGTTGGCGGCATGCTTTCTCGCCTTAAACGCCGCCATTCATCAAAGAGTTCGAAAAGACCTACGAGAGACTTTGGCGTCGTCCGATGCTCTATTGAACCGCGCCGGGCGAGAATATTCCCGACGGGTGGCGCAGATTACCGGTACGCTCACAGAAAGCGCCGGACTCAAAGCGGCAATAGGACTGCTGGCGGAGGGTGTTCGCAGTCGTGCCGTGAAAGCACAGGTGCGCGCAACGATTGAGGCACAGTTGCGCGAGTTGCGTTCTCTATCGAGCTACGACTTATTGGCCGTTTCCGACTGGCGCGGCCAAACTGTAGCGCTGGTCACCTTCCCGGATAGCCCCAGAGCCGCGGTACTTCCTACGCTCCCGCAGCGCTCTACGTTGAGCTCGATAAATGGTGTTCTCTACCAATTACAAACCGCGCCGATTCGGCTGGACGGCGATGTGGCAGGCGCGCTGATTGTGGGCACACGATTTGAGTTGAACAAGGCCACGCTGGCCGGCGACGCCGTGTTGCTTCACGGTGACAAAGTAATTTTATCGACCTTTCCAGCCGGCTCCGAAGCGATCGAACGTCAACTCCAATCGCATTGCGCGAGTGGTCAAACGGCCTGTGAAGTTTCGCTAAACGGTGAGACATACATCGTTTCACCTTTGCAGCGCGCGCAGATGGGAGAAGGCTATCGATTACTCGGCCTGCGCTCTCTTGACCGTCCAGTGCGAGCATTCACCGCCGGTCTCGCCGGCACATTTTTTGAGGTGGGTGCGGCCGGCATTATGCTGGCGCTGCTCGCCACGCTAATCACCTCCCGCTCCGTGTCGCAGCCTCTGCGGGAGCTGGTAGCTCAGTTGAAAGAAAGCGAACGGACAGGCCAGTTACCCGACCACCTGACGGCCGGTAACGGTGCGCGCGAGTTGAACCGGCTGGTAGATAGTTTCAACGAAGTCGTGGATGCCGAACGCCGCTCCCGCCAGGAATTAGAGGCCGCCAACCGGCTCAAAACAGAATTTCTCAACAACATCAGCCATGAGCTTCGAACGCCGATGAACGGCGTATTGGGAATGACTGATCTGCTGATGCACACCAGTCTCGATGAAGCGCAGTTGGAATACGCCGGCACCGCCCGCCAATCCGCGCAGTCGCTGCTGCTGATCATCAACGACATACTCGATTTCACCGAGATCGAGTCCAAGGAATTATCTTTACGGCCCGCGCGATTCGATCTGAGAACGGCCCTTGGCGAGGTACTTGGCGCGCTGCGCCCTGAAGCGGATAAGAAGGCGATCCGGCTCGACATGTCCTATTCCCTCGCGGCCCCGAGCCTGTTTATTGGGGATGCGGCCCGTATTCGCCAGATTTTGATGAGTCTCGGCAGTAACGCTCTCAAGTTTACCGAGCGGGGACATGTGCGTATTTCCGTCGAGTGCCGGGAGCAGAAAGCCGGAAAGGCACGCATGCGGCTCGCCATCGAGGACACGGGAATTGGCATTCCCGAGGAAAAGCAGGACATTATCTTCGAGAAGTTTATGCAGGCGGATGGTTCCATGACGCGGCGGCACGGTGGAACCGGTATGGGCCTGGCAGTCGCGAAAAAGCTGGTGGAGCTAATGGGAGGCGCAATCGGCGTCGAAAGCCGGCTTGGAGTGGGCTCCATATTTTGGTTTTCGGTACCTCTTCCAATCGGGAGCGTTGAAGCGTGAGCCGCGCCTGCTCGATTGCGGCATGGGCCGGCTTGGCCTGCGTGGCCGCGCAAGCGCAGGAAGCGGGCTCCGGCATTTCGATTCCGGCGACGATCAGCGGCGAAGCGCGCTACGGTAATCTTCAAAATGGCTACGCAGATGCATCCGCCTCGGCCGGATTCCGTCTGGTCGTTACTCCCACACTGCGGCTCGGCTCTCATTGGTTCGCTTATTCCGCATTCGATGTTCGTTCGTCGTCCTACTACGGCTACGAAAGCGGGCCGGATAGCGATCGACCCGTCAGGGTGAGCTTGATGCAGGCATTTCTGGGATACAACAGAAACATCGGAAAGGCTTCGATTCTGGTCAAAGCCGGCCGGCTGAATTCGGCGTTTGGGTGGTTTGCAACGCAATATGACGACGCGAAGACGCCGTTTCCGAATCCGCCGCCGAGCTACCTGACGACGTTGCCCCTCCGGCCGGACCAACTTCCCTGCGGAGTCAAGGATCTGCTTTTGCAGGAACCTGGCGAAGAGATCGATTTTGAATGTGGCGGCTCGCAGAGCGAAGCATATGGCATGATCCCGGCCACTCTTTATGGATTGCCTGGAGCTGAGATTGATCTGTCGGTGGCCCGTTTCGATGTACGCGTACAAGTCACAAACAGTTCGCCGGTGAATCCGCAGGGTCTGACTTCCTCTAGCCAATTTGCGCAGTGGACCAGCGGCGGAGGGTACACCTTTAGCTCCGGCCTTCATGTGGGTGTGTCCGCTTTCAGGGGGCCCTATCTGGATCACGTGCTTCAACCCTTGCTGCCTTCAGGGGCGATACGCAGCTTCCCCGCCGCAGGGTTCGGAACAGATCTCCAATGGGCTCGCGGACGATGGTCGATGGACGGCGAATGGCAACGCTTTCGATTCAACCTGCCTGGTTTCCAGACTTCTCCTTCCGAGCAGATCGCTTACGGCGAGTTGAAGGCCATTCTTACACCGAGGATGTTTGTAGCCGTGCGAGCCTCCGAACTCGACCCTGGCCGGGTGGAGGATAGCCTCGCGGTGATTGCCGATCATGGCGCACCGCCGCAACAGGTGTATGAATTCGGCTTCGGCTTTCGGCCCAACAATCATCAACTAATCAAGCTCGCCTATGAGCGCGTGAACCGCGCGAGCTATTGGCAACAACACGGTAACGGATTGGAACTGCAGTTGGTCACGAGCGTTACCGCGTTCGCGCGAGCGTTCCGTTAGCCTTTAAGGACTGCCTTCGATCCACATCTGCATCCCTTTGAAGTCGAAGGTCACCACTCCATGGCTGAGCAAGCCGCTCCCGACGGTGGCGTCGAATTGCAGCTCGGGAAAGGCACGATCGGCAGGAGCAAAATAGATAGGCGCATCCTGCAGCAGGGGAACGCCCTGGAAACTCTCACTTGCTCCCTTGGCCGAATGAACCAGTTGGATGCCACCCTGCATGAACGGGAACGACTCTTTGGTTTTGTCCTTTTTCACTTTCTTTAGCCCGAGCTTTTCGAGCGAAAGCGGATAAATCAAGAGCGTGCCGGTGAACAGCGTGTCGATTTGCGCATCCATACTCTGGCCGTTTACTTCAAATCCCTTGGTGGTAAGCGTGACCGGACCGAACCGTCCGAAATGTTTAATCACCAGAGGGCTGCACGTGCGAGGGCAAGGCTGAGGGTCGCTCAGCGGCTCGGAAATGCGCAATGCGTGATGTGGGAAGTCGATCTGTACCAGCCGGTCTTTGAACGATCGATAGGTAAGGCCGCCGTCGGCTGGCAGGGGCGGCGACTGCGGACCAGGCTGAGAAGGCTGCGGCGCGGTGTCGAGAACCATGAAAGGGAAATCGCCCATCGGCAGATCGCCCAGCTTCGCTCCCGCTACGACGGTTTGCTGCACGTCGGGAATATCGCCGCCGCCAGCACCCTGTAACGGCTTCAGTTCCAGATCCAGCGTCCGTGCCGCTTTGCTATCGAGATACGCATTCGGCTGAGCGAGATCGATCAGCAAATGAAGCGGTTTGCCAGCCGCGGTTTGCATTTCGACGCACGGCATCCCGCCACAGTCGGAGAGCGGAATCTCGATCATTTTTAGAGACGGCGATTGTGCGGAAAGGCGAAGCGAAAAAGCGGCTGACAGCACCGCGGCCGTGAGCGAGCGCCGCATTTTAGCCCGCGCTGTCGCCGAGCATCGTCTGGAGACGAGGGCTGAGCTGCTTCTCGCTTCCGAACCAGCGCTGTAATTTGTCCAAATACAGATAGACTACCGGCGTCGTGTAGAGCGTCAGTACCTGGCTCAAGAGCAAACCACCCACAATGGTGATTCCGAGCGGCCGCCGCATTTCCGATCCGGTGCCGGTTCCGAGCGCGAGCGGAAGACCGCCTAGCATGGCCGCCATGGTGGTCATCAAAATGGGCCGGAAACGCAGCAGACAAGCTTGATAAATGGCGTTTTTCGAAGAGAGACCGTTCTTGCGCTCCGTCTCGAGCGCAAAATCGATCATCAGAATGGCGTTTTTCTTGACAATACCAATCAGAAGAATGATGCCGATAAGAGCGATGACCGTCAGGTCGACCTGGAAAATCAAAAGTGCCAACAAAGCGCCAACGCCGGCGGAGGGAAGCGTCGAAAGGATCGTGATGGGGTGAACATAGCTCTCATATAAGATCCCCAAAACGATATAGACGGCGACTAATGCGGCCAAAATGAGCAGCGGCTCGCTTTTGAGCGACGCCTGGAACACTTGAGCGGTTCCAGCAAAGGCGCCATGTACATTAGCGGGCATATCGATGTCCTCTTGTGCCTGATTCACTGCGTCTACCGCCTCACTCAAGGCAACCCCTGGCGCGAGAGCGAAGGACAACGTGATGGAGGGGAATTGCCCTTGATGATTTACCGCGAGCGAGCTCAAGACGGTCCGGTAATTGGTGAATGTCGAGATCGGAATCGGCGTGCCGGTGTTGGAGCGCACATAGATCGAATTGAGCGCGGAGGGATTTTGCTGAAATTCCGGCAACACTTCCATGACCACGTGGTACTGATTGATGCCTGTGTACATGGTGGAGACCTGGCGCTGGCCAAACGCGCTGTACAGCGCGGTATCGACCGCCTGCGGATTGACTCCGAGACGTGAGGCGGTGCTGCGATCGATGATCAATTCGGTTTGCAGACCGTGCACCTGCTGATCGGTATTGGCATCGAGCACCAGCGGCACGGTCTTCAGCTTGTTGAGCAGCTTCGGCGCCCACTCGTTCAGGTCTTTCAGATTATCGGATTGAAGGGTGTATTGATACTGGGAATTACTGCCGCGGCCACCAACGTGGATGTCCTGCGCTGCGTTCAGGTAAAGCGTCGCGCCGGGAATACGAGCTAATTTACCGCGCAGGCGGTTGATCACCTGATCGGCTGAGACCTTGCGGACGGAGAGAGGCTTCAATTGCATCCACATGGAAGCGGAATTCAGCGTGCCGCCGCCGGTGAATCCGGTGACATTGTCAACCGCAGGATCCGCCTCGACAATCTTCAGGTAGGCATGCAGTTTCTCGCGCATCGCGCTGAAGGAGATGTCTTGATCCGCCTGAATGTTCCCACCGATCTGGCCGGTGTCCTGCTGGGGAAAAAATCCCTTGGGCACCAGAATATAGAGATAAACGCTCACGCCAATGGTGACCAGCGTGATCACAAGCGTGAGTTGCGGGTGCTTCAAAACCACGGCGAGGCTCTTGGCGTAGCTTTTATGAATCAGCTCGAAGCCGCGCTCGCTCAGACGGTAAATCGCGTTGTGTCTGCGATCATGCTGCGAGCGTAGCAAGCGCGAGCACATCATGGGCGTGGCGGTAAGTGAGACGATGAGCGAAATGCCGATGGCGGAGCTGAGGACGACCGCGAATTCGCGAAACAGCCGTCCGATGATGCCTCCCATCAGCAGGATAGGAAGAAATACCGCCACCAACGAAGTGCTCATCGAGAGTACGGTAAAACCGATTTCCTTGGCTCCCTGCAGAGCGGCCCGCATCGGCGTCCAGCCTATTTCGAGATAACGGGTGATGTTCTCGATGACGACGATCGCGTCGTCTACCACGAAGCCCGTTGAGACGGTCAGCGCCATGAGCGAAAGGTTGTCGATGGTGTAGCCGAAGATATACATCACACCGAATGTTCCGAGCAGGGACAGCGGCACGGCGATACCGGGAATGAAGGTCGCCCACACATTGCGCAGGAAAACGAAAACCACCAGGATCACCAGGATGATGGAAATCAGCAGGCTGTATTCGACGTCGTGCACCGAAGCGCGAATGGTAGTGGTGCGATCTTGCGCGACGGCCAGCTTCATGGCAGGCGGCACAGAGGCCTGCAGTTGGGGGAATACGGCGTGAATTCGGTCGACCGTGTCGATGATATTCGCTGACGGCTGGCGGGTGACAAAAATGACCACGGAGGGTTTCCCGTTGTCGAGACCGTCGTTGCGCGTGTCTTCCACCGAATCGAGAACGTTGCCTAAATCCTGCAAGCGAACCGGCGAGTTGTTGCGATAGCTGACGATGAGCGGGGCATAATCGCTCGCTTTAAACAACTGGTCGCTAGCGTTCACCTGCCAGCGCAAATCGGAATTACTGAACGAGCCCTTGGCTTGATGTGCATTGGCATTCTGGAGCGTGGTGGCAACATCGGTGAGGCTCAGGCCCATGGTGTTCAGCAGCGTAGGATTCACCTGAACGCGAACGGCGGGGCGGGAGCTGCCCCAAACGTGGACTTGTCCGACCCCCTCGATTTGCGAAAGTTTCTGGGCCAATATCGAATCGGCGACATCGTACATCTGGCCGCGATCGTAGGCGTCCGACGTCAGGGCGAGCATGATGATCGGAGCATTCGCCGGATTCGATTCGTGATAGCCGGGATTGCTCGGCAGGTCGGCGGGTAGTTGGCCGCGTGAGGCGTTAATGGCCGCCTGCACGTCGCGGGCGGCGGCATCGATGTTGCGATCGAGGTCGAATTGCAGCGTCACGCTGGTGCTGCCCAACTGGCTCGACGAGGTCATCTCGGTGATACCGGCGATGCGGCCGAATTGGCGCTCTAACGGAGTTGCAACGGCCGACGCCATGGTCTCGGGGCTCGCGCCGGGTAAGTTGGCGTGAACCTGAATGGTGGGTAATTCGACTTCCGGCAGAGGAGCCACCGGGAGCAGGCGGAACGCTAATACGCCTGAAAGCGCCAGCGCAGCGGTGAGCAGCGAAGTGGCAACCGGCCGTCGGATGAAGGGTTCGGACAGGTTCATTGGATTAATCCGCGTGCACCGGCTCGCGCAGCGGCCGGCCGGCCTGCTCGTCTATGACGGTTCGCCGGTTCCGCCGTGTCAGACGATTCGCCAGCCGGTCGAAGAACAAATAGACGACCGGCGTTGTGTACAGCGTTAACACCTGGCTCACAATCAGGCCGCCCACGATGGTGATGCCGAGCGGCTTCCTGAGCTCAGATCCCACGCCGCTGCCCAAAGCGAGCGGCAAGCCGCCGAAGAGTGCTGCCATGGTAGTCATCATGATGGGCCGGAAGCGAAGCAGACAAGCCTGGTAAATCGCTTCCACCGGCGGTTTGCCCTCGTTACGCTCTGCGTCGAGAGCAAAGTCGATCATCATAATGGCGTTCTTCTTCACGATGCCGATCAACAGGATGATGCCGATGAGCGCCACCACGTTGAAATCCTCATGGCAGATAAAGATGGCGAGGATGGCGCCGACGCCCGCGGAAGGAAGCGTGGAAAGAATCGTGATGGGGTGAATGTAGCTCTCGTACAGCACGCCGAGCACGATGTAGACCACCACCAACGCCGCCAGGATCAAATAGGCTTCGTTGGCAAGCGAATTTTGAAATGCCGCGGCAGTGCCCTGGAAGTCGGTGTGAATGCTGAGTGGAAGGCCAATCTCCTGCTCGGCTTGCTGAATGTCCTTTACCGCATGGCCCAGCGATTCGCCGGCCGGCAGATTAAACGAAACGGTCACCACGGGGAATTGCCCCTGGTGATTTACCGTCAGCGGGGTGGTGGATTGTTCGATGTGGGCAAAGGAACCGAGCGGCACCTCCATGCCATTCGCCGAATGGATATAGATGCTCGATAAGTCGCTCGGGCTATTGCGGAAATCGGACGAAACCTCGAGCACCACGTGGTACTGGTTCAACTGCGTGTACATCGTTGAGACCAGGCGTTGGCCAAAGGCGTCATACAGCGTGTCGTCGATCTGCTGCATGCCGATACCCAGGCGCGCGGCCGTGTCGCGATCGATGACGAGCGTGGTCTGAAGGCCGCCGTTTTGCTGATCGGTCGCTACGTCACGCAATGAGGGAAGCGTTTTGAGCTTGTCCACCAGCCGGTCGGTCCAGGTGTTGAGTTCGGTGGCGTCGGCGTCTTCCAGCGTGTATTGATACTGCGTGCGGCTTACGCGGTCTTCTACCGTCAGATCCTGTACCGGCTGCATGTAAAGAGTGATGCCGTCCACCTGACTCAGCTTGCTTTGCAGACGCCGGATGACGGCATCTGCGCCGTCCCGCTCGTCGAGCGGCTTGAGGTTGATCTGAATACGCCCGCTATTCAGCGTGGTGTTGATGCCGTCGACGCCGATGAATGACGATAAGCTGTCGACCGCCGGATCCCGCAAAATTACTTTGGCAAGCGCCTGCTGCAGATTCGACATCTCGGTGAACGATACGGTCTGTGACGCCTGCGACACACCGAGAATCACGCCGGTATCTTGTACCGGGAAGAAGCCCTTAGGAACGATTATGTAAAGGAAAATGGTCGCGACCAAGGTGGCGAGCGTGACCAGCAGCGTCATCGTCTGCCGCCTTAGAACCCACTGCAGCGTGCTCCCGTACTTGGCGATCACCCAATCGAACGCGTACTCGGACTTACGGTAGAACCATGTCTGCTCGGAGTCCGGCCGGTGCTTGAGAATCTTGGCGCACATCATGGGCGTCAGCGTTAGCGAGACGACCGCGGATACCAGAATGGTGATTGCCAACGTGATAGCGAACTCGCGGAAGAGGCGGCCTACGATGTCACCCATGAACAACAGCGGAATCAAGACGGCAATCAGTGAAACCGTCAGCGAAACGATGGTGAAGCCGATTTGCTCCGAACCCCGCAGCGCTGCCCTGAGTGGAGTCTCGCCCTGTTCGAGGTAGCGGGCGATGTTCTCGATCATGACGATGGCATCGTCGACCACGAAGCCGGTCGAGATCGTGAGCGCCATGAGCGTCAAATTGTTCAAGCTATAGCCGAGCAGATACATCACGCCGAAAGTACCCACCAGCGAGAGCGGCACGGCAACGCTGGGAATGACGGTGGCGGCCAGATTTCTCAGGAACAGGAAGATCACCATCACCACCAGGGCAACGGTGAGCATCAAGGAAAACTGAACGTCTCTTACCGAGGCGCGGATGGTTGTGGTGCGGTCCGTGAGTGTCGTTATAGCCACCGCGGAGGGTATGGAGACGCGCAACTGCGGAAGCAATGTCTTGATGTGGTCGACCACGGCGATGATGTTGGCGCCCGGTTGGCGCTGGATATTGATGATCACCGCGGGCTCGGTGTTCATCCAGGCGGCTTCGCGGGTATTTTCGGCGCCGTCGACGATAGTCGCTACATCTTCTAGACGCACGGGCGCGCCATTCTTGTAGGCGACAATCACCGGCTTATAGCCTGCGCTGGTGAGGATTTGATCGTTTGCGCCAATGGTATAGGCTTGACGCAAACCATCAAAGTTGCCCTTGGCCTGGTTGAGATTGGTTTGGTTGAGCGCCGTCCGCAGATCCTCCAGGCTAAGGCCATAGGAAGCCAGCGCGGTGGGATTCACGCGAATGCGCACGGCCGGCTTTTGACCGCCACTGATGCTCACGAGACCGACGCCGGGAAGCTGCGAGATTTTCTGCGACAGCGTGGTGTCGGCGAGATCTTCTATTTTCGTGAGCGGGACTGTCTTTGAGGTGAGCGCGAGCGTGAGAATCGGCGCGTCGGCGGGGTTCACCTTGCTGTAAATCGGTGGATTCGGAAGGTCCGGCGGCAAATACGTCCCAGCCGCATTGATCGAAGCCTGCACCTGCTGCTCAGCAACATCGATGTTGAGATTAAGATCGAATTGCAAGGTGACGATGGAGCTTCCAAACGAGCTGGTCGACGTCATCTGCTTGAGGCCGGGAACCTGGCCGAAGGTGCGCTCGAGCGGGGCGGTTACCGACGACGCCATGACCTCCGGGCTAGCGCCTGGGTAAAACGTCGTGCATTGGATAGTTGGATAATCGACTTCGGGAAGCGCCGAAACGGGGAGTTGCTTATAGGCGATGCCGCCGGCGATCAGTATGCCCGCCATCAAAAGTGACGTGGCAACCGGCCGCAAAATAAACGGCCGCGACGGACTCATTCCTGCGGGCTCCGCTTTCCTTTGCGCGCACCGCCGCCCTTAGCGCCGCCGCCGGATTGGCCGGGCTGCCGCACCGTTACCTTCATGCCGTCATTCAGTTTTTCGGCGCCATCCACCACCACCCGATCGCCCGATTGCACTCCGTCATCGATCGAAACGTCGTTGCCCTCGGTCAGGCCGACCTTGACCGCTCGCACGGTCACGGTGCTGTCATCCTGGACCAAATAGACAAACGTTCCATTAGGACCGCGCTGGATCGCCACAGTCGGTATGATCGTGGCGTTGTGCTTGGTGTCGAGCGACAGCCGTACATTCACGAATTGATTGGGAAATAAAGCGAAATCGGTATTCGGAAAAACCGCCTTTAGGCGCGAGGTGCCGGTGGTGGTATCAATCTGGTTATCAACGGTCAGCAATGTGCCGTCCGCCAACTTTTTGGTTTGGTCGCGATCGTAGGCTTCGGTCGGCAGCTTGACCCCCAAGCGAAGCTTTTCGAGAACCGAGGGAAGCTGGTCTTCCGGAATACTGAACAGGACCGCAATGGGCTGAAGCTGGGTGATAACCGCTAAGCCGGTGGCGTCCGCGGCGTGAACCATATTGCCGGCATCCACCAGCCGCAGTCCGATGCGTCCGCTAATGGGCGCTGTCACTTTGGTGTAGGTGAGATTCAGATTGGCGCTATTAATGGCCGCCTGCGCCGCGGCGATGGCCGCCTGATCGGCCTCAATCGAGCCTTTCACCTGATCGGCGGTGGCGAGTTGCGTATCCAACTGCTGCTTGGCGATGATCTGCCCTTTGAACAGCTCCTGGTCGCGGACATAGTTGACCTGCGCATCCTTCAGAGCGGCCTGATCTTTCGCCAAGGTCCCCTTCGCCTGATCGAGATTGCCGACCGCTTGATCGAGCGCCACCTGAAAGGGCCGCGGATCGATCTCGGCCAACAGATCCCCTTGATGCACGAACTGCCCCTCATGGAAGGTAACGCTGGTCAGTTGCCCATCCACCCGCGTTTTGACGGTAACGGTGTTGAAGGCCGTCACGGTGCCGAGGCCTTGCAGGTAAACCGGCATGTCGCCGCTGCGCGCTGTTGCCGCCACCACCGGGATGTTGCGCTGCCGCATGGCGCCTTTCCTTCCGGCGATGGCGGCTTTCTTGGCGTTCTCGAATTGATAAAGCTTGTAACAGCCGTACCCGATTAAGGCAAAGACGATGAGCCATATCCACCAGTAATTCCTAGACGGAGTTTGCCGGTCGAGGTCGAGCTGCGGGTAGGGGCTGGGCGAGGGTCCTGAATCACGTGGCTCGGGTTTGTGTGGTTCTAACGTTGCAGGTGGCTTCATCCCCATTCTTTCTCTAAGTATCTCAGTCTACAGATGGCAGTCGCTTGTCAAAAAGACGACCGTCGGGTGGCGGATGTTACCGCCCGGGTTCCGGTGAGCCCTCCTGGTACTCGCTTGGGGGGCCCAGGTGACCAGAGCCAACGGGCGAAAAGCGGCCTCAGCGCTGGCTTGCTACGGGGCTGGCCGCAACTTGGGGGTGTGCGGCCTTCATTCGTTGGCGCGCGGCGCTGACACGCTCCCGGCCGTCCGAGGTCGAGTCGATTAGCTTTTCCAAAGCGTACGCAAACCGTGGATTGCCGGCCGAGCGAAGGTCGCCGAGAAAGGGCTCTACCTTGGAAAAAACCCCAATGTGTTCAGCATTTGTCTCGTTGAACAGGTCGACGCCGATCGCTCCACGGTTGACCAGCGCGGCCGCCATTTCCCAATAGCTCACGATCATGCGTAGATAGTTGCCATGTTGGCCGAACATGGCGCTGTTTATGTCGGCCATCGATTCGGGATGAAAGTCCCTGAAGAACCAGTCCCTAGCCTTGCGCAGGGTTTCTTCCCGGCGCAATTCATAGAGCTTGAGAATGAGATCGGCTTCCTGGTGTATAGACATAGATCCTTCGCTCAGTGTAACGCCCTCCGGCACGTCTGGAGTTGATCGCGATAAGCTGGCGATCTCCTCTGTTGGCAACGTTTTTGCGGGCGGACACCCACTGATTCGGATCTTTATATTCGATGCCTTTGCCTACCCTTAAATTTCGAATCGCAAATACTTTGCTGACCGATTTGAAATATTGATTGGACAACCGCTGACTCAGCCGCGAGACTAACTCTTTCACCTCGGCGCCAAATTCTCAGGCCGCGTGAGCCTCACTGTTCAAGTCCGGGGACAGCATGGGAGCCAATTCTCCGCCCATTGGCCGCTTTCGCGCAATTCGTCGTTGTCAGTCCGAAGCAGTTGCTGAGTGGATCGAGTAAGTTGCAATAACGGGAAGCCTGGAAAGCCAGGCGCCGACATCTTTTGGAGGTGTATCTATGGGAGCAAATGCCACGCAGGCGGTCGCCATCACAATCTTTCTTATCGCCTTTATTTTGCTGGCTGGAGCGTTTGCCGGCGGCGGCCTGCTGTTCGCCGTGGGCGCGCTGATTTTGTTAGGCGTCGCCTGTTATTTCTTTCTGAAATGCAAGCCGTTGGAAAACGCGGGAGAGTAGTCGAAAAGCAGCGCTGCGAACGAATGCCACATTACAAGGAGCTCATTTCATGGCTTTAGTCGGGATTATTGTCGTCTTTCTAGGATTCTTGCTGAGTATGTGCAGCGTGGGCTTGACAGCCAGCATGACGGGCCGTCTGGTGCTGGTGCTGGTGGGAATTGCCGTCAGCCTTTTTGGCATTATCGGCCTGCTCAACCGGGCTTATCTAAGCAAGGCCCTCTGGAGAAAAATGTAATGAGAAAACTCTTCCTGCTGTTCACGGCGGCACTGATCCTGCTGCCTTTGGGAATGGCGCAGACGCCCGCGCCTGCGCAGCCCGCCGCGCCACCGGTTGCCCTTACGAATGCCGATGTGAAGGGTATCTCGACTCCGTCTAACGACGTGCGCGCCAAGGGCGATCCGGACGGCGGCCTCACCGGCAACGCTTCCGACGTGCCTGTCTCCGATTCCAAGAAGGGCCTCACCATCGCTGACGCGGTCAATCAAATCGGCCAGAACAAAATCGCGATCAACTTTGTCTGGACCCTGGTCACCGGCTTTCTGGTCATGTTCATGCAAGCCGGCTTTGCGCTGGTCGAAACCGGCCTCTGCCGGGCAAAGAACGCCAATCACACCATGATGATGAATTTTATGGTGTACGGGGTCGGCATGCTCGCTTATTGGCTGATAGGTTTTGCGATTCAGATGGGCGGCGTCGGTGCTGTCGCAAATCTCGGAAATTCGCCCGTCTTGAATCAGGAATTTGCCATCAATCTCTTCGGAAAACCATTTGGACTGTGGGGCCATGCAGGCTTCTTCCTGACCCACAACGGGACTTATGACGTCAGCGTGATGGTCCTCTTCTTGTTCCAGATGGTGTTCATGGATACCGCCTTAACGATTGTTACCGGCGGTGCGGCCGAACGCTGGAAGTTTGCGGCGTTCGTCGTTTCCTCTTTCATCATGGGTGCCTTCACTTATCCGCTTTATGCCAACTGGGCGTGGGGCGGAGGGTGGCTCTCCGCCCTTGGCGCTAATTTCGGCTTGGGCCACGGCTACGCGGACTTCGCGGGTTCGGGCGTTGTGCACGCGGTAGGGGGCATTACCGCCCTGGCGGTTGCGATGTTGATTGGCCCACGCATCGGGAAATTCACGCGCCAGGGGAAGCCACTCGCTATGCCTGGGCATGATTTGGTCATTGTGCTCACGGGCTGCTTCATCCTGGCCTTCGGATGGTTCGGATTCAATCCAGGTTCCACTCTGGGCGCATC
>DASYAX010000057.1:0-9760 GCA_036501045.1 Bryobacteraceae bacterium | reverse complement strand
ATCGTATAAGACCTGGGGAAGCTGGCTGAGCGGCTCCTCGTGGTTCACAAGGAAACTGGCGTTGACCTTGCCTTGCGCAAGAAATTCGAGGGCACGGCGAATGTGGGCGGGCGTGTGATGGAAGCTTGCTTTGCAGGTGATCTCGGCGTAGTGGAGCAAGCCGGTATCGAGACCGACCTTGGTGCCAGAAGGACAGCCACCGAAGAAGTTGACGGTGCCGCCCTTGCGGGCCAATTGTACAGCCAGTTCCCAGGACTCGGGCTGGCCGATGGCCTCAATGACGACATCGGCGCCGCGGCCTTCGGTTCGGGCTTTTAGTTCATTGACCAAAACCGCACGATCGCCGAGAAGAATGCCTTGATCGGCGCCGAGCAGCATGGCGCGATCGACTTGTTCCATGCGGCGGGCGATGGCGATGACACGCGCGCCGTAGGCATATTTGGCCAGGCGGATAAACATCAAGCCGATGGGGCCGAGACCCATGATGGCTACCGTATCGCCGGGATGGACATTGCTTTCATCGAGACCGCGAACAGCGCAGGCGAGCGGCTCGACGAGCGCCGCATCGCGGTATTGAATGCTTTCCGGGATGACGTAAGTATTTTTTTGAACGATGCGCGCGGGGAGGCGAATGAATTCCGCGTAGGCTCCATTGTTGAATAACAGATCCTGACACAGGTTTTGCTGGCCATGCTGGCAGAAGAAGCAGTGATCGCAGGGCGCGGAATTCGCGGCGACGATGCGTTGACCGATGCGGAAATGGCCGGTTCCCTCCCCCACGGCGACCACGTCGCCGGCCATCTCGTGACCGAAAAGCGCCGGGGGGCGAATCATTTTTGCGTGATAGCCGCGTTGAAATACCTTCACATCGGTCCCGCACGTGAGCGCTGTACGTACGCGGACCAAGAGTTCGCCGTAGCCGATTTTAGGGACCGGGACCGACTCGAGGCGTACATCCTCTTTCCCGTACAGAATAGCCGCCTGCATGTTGCTGCTTGTGGCTAGTTGCATGGGTTCCGCTTCTGGCTGTGAGTAGAGTGAGGATGAACCACGACTTTCAGCGAATTTTCGCCGGGGTGCTGCGCAAGGGCGATACCAGCATGGATGTCCGAAAGAGAGACGCAATCGGAAACGAGTTGTTCCAAAGGCAATTGACCGCTAAAGACCAAGGCGGCGGATTCGCTTTGCAGATTAACGTCGGCACTGTAGGAGCCGAGCAAGGTGCGTTCGCCGGCGCAGATATCGGCGCCGGAAATTTCGATGCGTTCGGACGCGGAGGTTTGGGCAAAAAGCAGGATTTTCGCACCAGGCCGCGAGATGCGCAGAGCCTGCTCAACAAGGCCGTTGACGCCGGTAGCCAAGATGACCGCATCCGCGCCACGGCCATCGGTAGCGGCGCGCAGAGCCTGTTCGAGGGAGGATTCACGAGGATCGCAAGCGAGCGCGCCGAAACGCTCCGACAGGCGACGGCGAAACTCGATGGTATCGGTCGAAACGACGATGGCGCCGTGGCGCCTGGCAAGCATGGTGAAGATGAGTCCGATGGGACCTTGACCCAGCACAGCGACCACGTCGCCGCGCCGCAAGCCGAGCAATTGCACGCCTTTGAGACAAGTATTCACCGGTTCCACCCAGCAGGCCTGATCAAAGGACACGCCTTCCGGGATCACTTCGATGCCGCGCTGGACGATCCAATCCATCACCCGAACGTATTGCGAAAAACCGCCGCCGGCAGGTTCATAGCCCGCAGTTACACCCACTCTTTTATACACCGGACACTGCGCATAGAGGCCCCGGTTGCAATAAAAGCAATGGCCGCAAGGAATGTGGTGAAAGATGATTACGCGATCGCCCGCTGCGTATTTGACGACACCCTGGCCCACGGCGGCGACTACGCCCGAGATTTCGTGGCCGTAAATGCGCGGCGGAGCGAGCAAGTCGTGCTCGATTTTTTTGAGATCGGTGTGGCAGATGCCGCAACTCTCCACGCGAACCAACATTTCGCCGGGCCCGATCTCCGGTATCTCGACGGACTGGACGGCAATGCGGCCGTTTCCAAGATAGACGGCGGCCTCCATGGCCCGAGGCGCCGGTTCACTCGACGGATAAGCTAGGTGCGTCTGAACTGATTCGGCAACTGACAAGAAACTCCCCCAAAGCTTGCGCAGCCTCCTCGGCGCGGCGTTTCAAACGAAACAGTCCAGCGACCAAGTTAGGACGCGCAATGGCGTGAACCATAATTTTCCCACGCGCGATTCGTCCTTCGATAGTACGCATCTGATTAAGGTCTAACGCAAAGGATTCGTCCGCACGATCAGATACTACTCTGATGCAGCAAAACGGCAATCCGGCGCGTTTTGCTCGGGCGGCAACACCAGCGGCCTCCATTTCGACGGCGACCGCGCCGGTGTGGCTACGCAAGCGTTGCTTTTCCGCGGCATCCCGGGCAATGCGGTCCTGAGAAACAACGAGACCGGAAACGCCCATTCCTTCATCCACCAGTTTGACGCAATCGAAGCTCTCATTGGTTGCCAAATCAAGAACTTGCGTGGCGACAACGATTTGCGATTCTTTGAGATCGGGATGGAGCGCGCCGCAATAGCCGGTGCTGATGACGGCTTCGAGACGGGAAGAAGAGAGATCGGCGGCGGTGACGGCGCGAATGGCGATTTCGACGGCGCGCGACGCCAGCTTGGGACCAGCGCCGTTGGCGGCGAGCACGATGCGGCGGCCTTCCCAGATGCCTTCGTAAGCGTAATCGATGGGCCAATTCAACTTGCGGAGGCCGGTGAGGAGCGCGCCTAAGGGCTTGAGCTCGGCGGCTTCCGACGCTACGTAAAGAATAGCCATGATAGGTCTTAGCAGTACCCGTTGGCGCGAAACCAGGCGATCGCGCGCTCGAGAGCGCTCTCGACGGGAACTGGAGTAAACCCCAATTCGCGCGCTGCCTTCGCGTGGGTTACGAACATTTTTTTACGCGCCATCTTCACGCCTTCTAGCGGTGCCAGAGGTTCCTTACCGGTAAGGTTAGCCCACGCAGTGGTAATTAGTCCCGCGCCGTAGGCGAACGCATAAGGAATTTTAATTTTCGGGGCGGGCTTAGCGGCGAGCCCGGCCAGGCGGCTCAGGATTTGTTCGAGCGTCAGATTTTCGGAGCCAAGGATGTAGCGCTCGCCCGGGCGTCCGCGTTCGGCGGCCAACAGATGACCGGCAGCGATGTCGCGGGCGTCTACCAGATTCAGACCGGTATCGACAAATGCCGGCAGCTTGCCGCGTAAGAAATCGAGAATGATTTTGCCGGTCGGCGTCGGCTTCCAATCGTGATCGCCGACGGGCGCAGTGGGATTCACGATGACCACGGGCAGACCGGCACGCGCTCTCTCTAAGGCGATTTGTTCAGCAAGCCACTTGGAGCGTTTGTAATGCCCGGCCATATCGGCAAGGGAAACAGGCGTTTGCTCATCACTCACTGGCGAATGAGGGCCGCTGGCCGGCATACCGATGCAGCCGACCGTGCTGGTGTAAACGATGCGCCCGACGCAGGCGCGCTCGGCGGCAGCTAGCAGATTTCGAGTTCCCTCGACGTTCGAACCATAGAGTTCCTGTGGATTTCTGGACCAGAGGCGGTAATCGGCGGCCACGTGAAAAACGAGTTCGCAACCTTCGACGGCGCGGGCGAGAGAATCCGGATCGCGAAGATCACCCTCGACGCGTTCCACACCGAGCTCGCGGGTTTGACTCGAGGGACGACACAGCGCGCGAACCTGATAGCCGCGCTCGGTAAGCGCATGCGCCACGTGCCAGCCGAGAAAGCCGGTCGCGCCCGTTACTAGCGTAAGGGGCAAGGTCAGGCGGGGTGCGCCGCTTGCGCCAACGACTCTTCACGAACGGGAGCGGTAGCCTTTACGTAGGCGGAAAGAGCCAGCAGCGGAAAGGTGTTCCGATAGTCGGTATAGGCCAGATAAAACACGCTGGGGAAACCGGTACCGGTACAGTAGTTCTCATCCCATGTGCCATCGGAGCGTTGGTTGCGGACCAGGTAATCCACACCGTTGAAGAGACTTTCGGTCCGCAGATCGCCGCCGGCGAGGAGGGCCAGAATAGCCCAGGCGGTTTGTGAAGGCGTGCTGGCATTGGGGACGAAGCGGTTTTCGTCGTAACTTGCGCAACTTTCGCCCCAGCCGCCGTCGCGATTTTGATAAGCGCGAATGAATTCGATGCCGCGCTGAATGCTGGGCTCATTCTCGCTCAATCCGGCGGCGCGCAAGCCACGCAGGGCAAGAAATGTGCCGTAAATGTAGTTGACGCCCCAGCGGCCATACCAACTGCCATCCTGCTCCTGAACGCGCAAGAGATATGCAACGCCGCGGCTGACGGCGGGATGATGCGGCTTGAGACCGCAGCAGATCAACGCTTCGAGCACGCGGCCGGTAATATCCGGACACGAGGGGTCGAGCATGGCGTTGTGATCGGCAAAGGGAACGTGGCTCAGAATTTTCCAGTTGTTGTCGACGTCAAAGGCGGCCCAGCCACCGTCTTTTCCCTGCATGGCGAGCAGCCAATCGAGCGCGCGTTTTTCACAAGCGCTCTGTTTCACCTGGTCGGAAGCGCGCGATTTTTCAAGCGCCAGCAAGACCATGGCGGTGTCGTCCACGTCGGGATAGTATTCGTTATTAAATTCGAAGGCCCAACCGGAGGGCTCTATGTTGGGGCGTTTGACGGACCAGTCGCCCGGGCGGCGAACTTCTTTCGAGATCATCCAATCGGCGGCGCGGCGCAGCGCGGCAGCAGGAGGATTTTCCGTTTCGCCCAAAGCGAAAGCGGCGATGGCCGAATCCCAGATGGGCGAGAAGCAGGGCTGCATATAAAAGCCGCGCTTGTCGTTATCGACCATCAGGTGATTGAATTCCTTCTCCGCCGGGAGGCGGTGGGGATGGCCGGGCTCGAAGCCGAGCACATCGAGCGCCATGATGGCGTATTGCATGGAAGGGTAGATGGCCCCGAGGCCGTCGGAATGCTCGAAGTGCCGGATCATCCACTCGCCGCATTTTTTGATGGCATGGCGGCGAACAAAACCGGGACTGAGGCGCTCCCAGAATTTCAAGAAGCGATCCAGCGCGAGGAAACAATTACGCCAGGTGAAAAACTTTAGATCGCGCTCGGGATGCATCGGCGCGCCGGGGAGATAAAGCTCTTCGAGGGCGAAGCCGGCGGGTACCGGACGCCGCGGATTCGAGGCGTGCACGATGGAGAGCGGAATCACGATCGCGCGCGTCCACGACGACATCTGGTAGATGAACTTGAACGGCAGAAGAATGATCTCGGGTGGAATGGCGGGACAGGCGTCGCGCGGGAAAAGACCGAACAGGCCGAGGTTAATGCGGACGTAGCTGTTGGCCGCCTGCAATCCGCCGAGCTCGAGAATGCGCTCGCGCAAGCGCTGCAGGCGCTGGTCAGTGGTGGATACGCCGGCCACTTTCAGCGCGAAATAGGCTTTGATCGAAGCGTTGATCTCGGATGGCCCATTCAGGTAAATGTTGAAACCGCCATCTTCGAGTTGGCGCGCGAGAATCGAAGCGACGGCACGGTCGATTTTCGGCCGGGTGGGCGGATTCCAAACGCCGTCTACCGGAGGATGGAGCCAAAGCTCCATCATGATGTAGTCAGATTCGAGGGTGCTGTCGGCTCTCAGATCGGCCCACCAGAAGCCTTCGGACGTTTGCCGCCGTAAAAGCGATTGAGCTGCCTTACGGGCGGCATCGGCGGCCTGAAAGTTCAGTGAATCCGAAGTTTCGAGACTTGACTTCATCGTTACAGAAAAGCGTTGGCGCTAAGCGCGCACGGTGTACAAGCGAGGCGTGAAGGTTTCCAGGTCGGACGGCAAAGTGAAGCGCACGTCCTCTTCCTTGATTTCAGCCTCTTCCAGATTGGAGTATCCTTGAGCCCGTAAATGTTCAATTAGTTCTTCCACCAGATGCTCGGGAGCGGAAGCGCCGGCGGTAACCGCAACCGTGTCGACACCTTGGAGCATTCCAGGGTCCACCTCGCTGCAATCGTCGAGCAAATAAGCGGGGACGCCCGCCTTCTGGCAAACTTCCACGAGCCGCCGGGAATTTGAACTGTTTTGCGATCCCACGACGAGCAACGCCTGACAGAGCGGAGCTACCGCTTTGACGGCTAACTGGCGATTTTCGGTTGCGTAACAAATGTCCTGCGTCTTGGGGCCAACAATCTTGGGGAAACGCTCCATCAGGCGATTGACGATGTCTTTCGTTTCATCGAGCGAAAGAGTGGTCTGGGTCAGATAGACCACGCGTTCGGGATCGTCGATTTGCAAGCGGTTGACGTCGTTTACGTCAGAAACCAGAATGGTATTTCCGGGCGCTTCACCCAGCGTTCCGGTCACTTCATCGTGGTCGCGATGACCGATTAAGACGATGGTAAAGCCCTGTTTCGCAAAGCGCACCGCTTCAAGATGAACTTTGGTGACGAGCGGGCAAGTGGCGTCAATCACTTGCAGCTTGCGCTGCTTAGCCTCTTCGCGGACGGCGGGTGAGACACCGTGGGCGCTGAAGATTACACGAGCTCCCTCGGGAACCTCGCCGAGTTCCTCCACGAAGATGGCACCGGCTCCACGGAGCTCGTCCACCACATGGCGATTATGAACGATTTCCTTGCGGACGTAGATAGGTGCGCCGTATAGATCGAGCGCGATCCGGACGACGTCAATGGCGCGCACCACTCCGGCGCAGAAACCACGCGGCTTCAGCAAGATAATCTTCTTCTCGCTGCCGCCGGCGCGCTCAATTTCGGGAGGAGCTGGGGTTTCGTATGCAAGAGTAGGAGGCATAAGGAAACAGCTTAAGTATAACAAGGACTTAGATTTTGAGATAGCGGGATAGACCCGAGGCCGATACACGGCCCTTTCCGTAGAAGCGTAGCAAAAAGAAATGCGCCCCACCGACGGGATTGCGCGGCAAGTTATTGATTCCGGACGAAATAATGGATTTCTGACATTTGTCAACAGAGCAACGAAAGGCAGTGAAGGGTTTTTGCGAAACGAACTTGGTGGGTTCGTATTTTCAATTTTGCGTAGGCAGAGCGGCCTTCAACGCCTAACGCTCTCGGCGCTGGAATCCCTGGTCAGCTTGGTAAGAGACCGAACCGATCTCCTGCAGGTCCGTCCCGCGTACGGTTCCGCGGGCACAACCGCGCTCCTCACTCATTGCTGCCCTTGACCTGCCGATGCGGTTTTCGCCGCCGCGTTCGTATCGCAAATCAGAACGGATTGTAAGTTTTTCTGGAGCGGGCGAATGGAATAGCGATCTCCGACCCATCCGGCTATGTTGAAAAATGTATCGTGCGTCATCAGCCAGAACTGCCCGGTCACCGCGACGAGACGGCGGCCGGTCTTTACCTCATAAACGTCCTCCCAGTAGTGGCCGCCCCCGAAGCTCTTACATGGAGAGATAAAGGGGCAATCCATTTCCTTTCCATCCCAACTCTGGATCGTCAGATACTCGCCATTCGCGGAGCGCCGACTCGCCTCATCGGGTATTCTCGGCCATCGGGGGCCGGACTTCGCGAACCATTTGCCACCATATTGAAGCGGGCGATCGTTATCGATATCGATGAATGCGTGTTTCAGATCTGCCGTCTGTACAAATTCCGCCAGAGGTGTTGCTTTTGTCCACTCTTCCTCACTTGCCTTCCGAACAGCGCCGTGTTGGGCGAGAGTTACCACGTAACGATCCGGACTTTCTTTCCGTTGGCTCGGTGACCTCGGAAACAGGGGAAAGTATTGTAGGCCTATAAGGATCTCCGAAGGCCAGCCGGCGCGCTGACGGAATTCGTAACTATCCGTGTCGTTTAAACCAGGGGTGAAAAGAATGCCGTCCAGATCCGCACACTGGCCATCTTGAGTCTTCCAACAATTGGGGAAGTGTATTTCCGAACAGGCGTTCTTTCCCTCGGTGACGCGTACCGTCGCCCGCTCCCTGGTAAGCGGATGAAGTGGGTTAAACTGTCCGCGTATGAGGCTCGTGACGAGCAACATGGCACCGGCAACAAAAAAAGTTCTCTTCAACAACATAGGCCGGTTCCGTCTACTTCGGGCGGTAAAATTGGCTTACCACAGATACTCCTTGCACTTGTCATTTCACTCCTTCGTGTGCCCTTCTTCATTGCAACGGTTGAATGAGCTTGATGTTACTGAGAATTGCCTTTGCGACATTACTATTTCCCAGCGCTGTGTGGTTATACGGCCAATAGAGGCCATTAGGGGAATACACGGGATGGAAATGCTGGTTCGGTGCCAGGCCAGGCTGCGAACCAGTAGGTTGGAGCGAGCTCGGTGCGCACGCGGCTGGCACTTGGAAGTCTGAGGCTTTGGGAGAGGCCGGCCACAGTGGATTTTGCCAGATGCCACTGTAAACAGTGAGCGTAGTGTCATTCGGCCGCAAGCATGGCGCCTTCTCGGCAGCAGCCGGATCGGCCGCCACATTTATTAGGTTAGGGGTCGCGCCAGGATTCACGACCGCAGCCTGAATGCTGACCGGAGTTCGCTCGACCGACGAGGGTACGGGCCCAATTTGTCCATTTGCAAGGCTATTACTTAGTCCCCACAGGGCGACGGTGCTCAGCACGACCGGCCGACAACCCCAGCAGCAATCCTGTTTGTGTGTCACTTTCGATCTTTGTTTTCCAGCTCGGCTTTCGCAGCTTCCATGTCACAAATCAGAACGGCTTGCAGGTTTTGGTGAAGCGGCTGAACGAAATAGCGGTTTCCAACCCACTGCGTGATAGTGAAAAGAGTGTCATGTAGCATCGCCCAGAATTGTCCGGTAACAGCCACAAGACGGCGGCCGCTTTTTACGTCATATAAATCCTCCCAATAGTGGCCGCCGCCGGAACTGCGACACGGTTGGATGTAGGGACAATCCATTTCATTCCCGTCCCAGCTCTGGATCGCCAGATATTCACGGTTAGCAGAAAGACGCCCCGCGTTTGCCCCATCTCTCGGCCATCGAGGCCCCGACTTGGCAAACAATTTCTCTCCTAGCGGAAAGGGGCGATTGTCGTCGAAGTGAAGAAGAACCTTGTGTTCTGGATCCGCTGGCTCGGCAAACCCGGCTAGAGGCGTTCCCTTGCTCCACTCCTCTTTGCTTGCCCTCCGGACAACGGGCCTTACACCGACAGTCACTAAATAGTGATCCGGGCTCTCTGCTCTGTGCGGCCGGATCGTCGTAAACTCGTCAGGAAGATAGTGCAGACCAATGAGAATCTGAGATGGCCGGTCTGGCACCGCCCTGAAGTCATACGTGTCACTGTCTAAGCCAGGAGCAAGCATAATCTGGTGAAGTTCAGTGCACTGGCCGTTTTGAGCCTTCCAACAGGTCGAAAAACGAATCACAGAACAGCCGCGCTCTCCCTCAGTGACACGGGCCGTCACTTGTTCCCGACGAAAGAGCTGCCCGCAGGCCTGAGAGCACACCGAACAAGCCAGTATTGTCCAAAGAAGTCTTGATCGCTTCACGATAGATCCTTTACTGCCATTCCACTATTGCCACGCCACTGCTTGTACGTCCCTTATGTAGCCGAAAATTCCCTTCGCGACGTTTACGTTGGCGAAGTTTGTGTGGTTATACGGCCAATAAGTGCTCTCGGGAGATCCGCTCGGCGCAATTTCCGGTCGAAACAATTGATCTTGCGCCAAGCCAGACTGAGAACCGGTCGGTTGAAGAGACGCCGCAGAACAGGG
>DASYAX010000056.1:0-4071 GCA_036501045.1 Bryobacteraceae bacterium | reverse complement strand
CGTCGACAATTGGTTCGTTTTTTCGAATATCGAAGCGCGCTCGTTAGTAGAGCTGCTCGAGCAGCGAAACCGGAATCGATACATTACCGTGGCTCTCGTGGTCACCGTTCTACTCGTCTGTCTCCTGCTATGGGTGGCGCGAAAAGCCCGCCACGCCGGACGCGCCGCCGAGCGCGCTAATCAATTGAAAAGCAGTTTTCTGGCAAACGTAAGCCACGAAATCCGCACCCCCATGAACGGCGTCATCGGCATGTGTGAGGTTCTCCTGACCACCCGGCTGTCGAGTGAGCAGCGCGAATGCGCGAACGCCATCGGCAAGTCGGCCCACTTACAGCTTCTTATCTTGAATGACCTCCTGGACTCCGCCAAGATTGAGGCGGGCCGCCTGAAACTCGAGCCAATTCCCTTCTCGCCCGAGGAGCTGATCAAGGACGTTCAACTAGCGTTCTCCGGCAGCGCGGCCCAAAAGGGACTGGAGCTCGAGACGCACTTCGACCATCTTCCGCCGCGCCTGCTCGGCGACCCGCTGCGCGTGCGGCAAATCGTCAATAACCTCGTCGGTAACGCGCTCAAATTTACCGAGTCGGGAAGAATTGACGTGAGGGCGGAAGGCGGAAATGCCCCAGGAGGCGGTGGCTTGACGATTACCGTCAGCGACACCGGCGTTGGCATTCCGCCGGAAATCCGCGCGAAACTGTTCCAGAAATTTGTGCAGGCCGATCAATCGACCACGCGCCGCTTTGGAGGTACCGGACTCGGGCTCAGCATCTGCCGTGACTTGGCTTCGCTCATGGGTGGCTCCATAGATCTTGACCCCATAGATCTTGGCCCCAGCGTTGCCGAAGGCACTACCTTCCGCGTCAAATTGCCGCTGCCTATCTCCCTCGCGCCACTCACGAGCACGAGCGTGCCGGCCGGCCAGCACGCCTCTCAGCGAACGCACCTGCCTGCGGGCCTCCCGATTCTGATTGCCGAGGACAACCTGATCAACCAGAAGGTGGTGACGGCGCTCCTGAAAATTTTGGGCATTCCGAGCGAGGTAGCGAACAACGGTGTCGCGGCCGTCGCAATGTATGCTCAGCGCGAATATTCGGCCGTGCTGATGGATTGCCAAATGCCCCAAATGGACGGTCTTGAAGCCACCCGGCGTATTCGCGCGCTGCCTCGCCGCCGAATCCCGATTATCGCTCTCAGCGCCGGAACCACTCTCGAAGAACGCAAAGTCGCACTCGATGCCGGTATGGACGATTTCTTGTGTAAACCCATCACGCTCGGCGATCTGGAAACGACCTTGGAGAAATGGCTGTCGGCTGCCGATCCAATTCGCCCGAATGGTTACCTTCCCGGCCCTCAGGACGCAAGTTCCCCGCAGCCTGAGGAAGCAAACTCTCTCCCTTAGGCGTCTTGGCAATTACAGCGAAAGGGTTGGGGATGACCAGCCGGATTCACGCAGCCCGCCGAGCGTATAGCGAGGGCGCTTTTTGCTAACTGGACCAGGCGCGACCTGAAAGAGGTGGCACGTCTGATGCGCCCGTTCGCCGATGATCTTTCGACTGTTCCCTAACCATATTCAACTTTGGCGATTTTGCTAGAGTTAGGGCAAACGCTGCGTGATCTGTGAGGAGTGCATGGATTGATATGGCAAAGGCGCCACTGATTTTTACGTATTACATTGCCGCCCCCGTGGAGAAGGTCTGGGATGGGTTCGTTTCGAAAGAGGCGAATCACAAAATCTTCATGGGCGCCGACTTTGAAGTGGATCTGAAGCCGGGCGGAGCAATGACCTGGTCGGGGCCGGGTAAGGATGGGAAGCCGATGAGGTATGTGACCGGTGAGGTGCTGCGGGTGGAAGCGCCGAAGCTGTTCGAGTACAAATTCGGCATGGGTGATGGGGCGGTAATGTCGAAAGTGAAGGTGGAACTGACTCCGGAGACGGAGGCGGTCAAAGTTGTGGTGACGAACGATGAGTGGGCGGAAGACGATCCGGCGTACGCTCAGAACGCGGATGGGTGGCCGCGCATTCTTTCGCGATTGAAGACTCTGCTGGAGACGGGGAAGACGTTCCGGCCGCATTAGGTCGGTTTCAGATTGAAGATAAAAAACACTATCTATCTCTGAACCGCTTGGCCGAATACGCGCAGGAAATTGCCGCCGCCGATCTTTCCGATCTCATCCGGGGTGAAGCCAGTTTTAAGCATCGCATCGACAACCACGTAGTAGAAGCCGGCCGTTTGATCCTGCCATGCCTGATTGGTGCGTTCTCCGACGCGCGCATGCTGTTGACTTGGGCGAGGGCCGCCGGGGCGGCTGCTGGGCTGCGTGAGCTTGGTATCCGTGCCGATGCATACATGATCGGCCCCGATGACCTCGACCAGCGCCCGGATATTCCTCGCATACTCCAACGGCGTATTGGCCAGATGCGTCCAGACCCCGACCAAGCCCCCGGCATCGGCGACCATTCTCGCCTGCTCTTTGCCGATAAGTCTTGGGCGCATCATCTGCGCCAGGGACGGATTGCTTCCCAACTGCGTATCAAGGCCGGTATGGGAGATGATGACCGGCCGGGTCGTGACCTTGAGCGCGGCTCGCGTGGTTTCCACATTCGCGTGGGCAAGATCGATGAGAATGCCCAGCCGATTGCATTCCTTGATGATGGCTGCGCCAAATGAGGTCAATCCGCCATAACGCGGAGCGTTGGTGTAAACATCGCCCAACGGCACGGAGGCGTCGCTGTCGTGAAGCAGCCCAAAATGCCGCAGACCTCGTTGATAGGCTTCCGCGACCCGCTCAAGATGGCCTTGAAGGAAGTGGCCGCCTTCGACTGCCTGGATGACCGTTGGCTGGCCATTCTTATGGGAAGTACGGACGTCAGCCGGAGTGAGTGAACGCTTCATGCCGTTGCGCTCCAACTGCCGATCCATAGATGCCAGCCCTTTCAGAAAGCGGTCGTAAGCATCGCCGGGTTGGTAGTCGGTCGCAAAGGTCATGCAAATGGCCGAGAGGCCGACCGCTTCATCTCGCCTGCCAGATCGATGTCCGGCCCGGGCATTTCAGCAGCGGTGAGGGGAACGTCGATGTGATTATGAGTGTCGATCCCGATCGTGGTGGCTACGAGGTCGGCTACCCGTGGATCGATCGTATCCACCGCACATCCTGAGCGCGGGGGCAGCAGGATCGCAGCGCCTGCTGTCACCGCAGCCGTGGAAAGAAAGCGCCGCCTCGAACAGTTGGTCCGAAACGCCATCACAGGTCCCATCGACGTTAGCGCGAACGCATTGCTATCCCATCAATCACCGAGGCTCGCCGAGCGTTTCGGGGTGAAGTATGTGACTGCTGGAATCATCGGGGTCGCGTCATTTGTGATCGATCTTCATAAACTCCCCGCCCTTTCCCGCCGCCGCGCGCAGCCAACGAGTGTCAAAGAAAGCGCCGTGCGTGATACATCAAATTGAAAGCAAAGTGAACAAATTGGCGGACTAAAGCCGACTTGCCGTTCCTGATCCGGGCCAGCGGATGATTCGCGCGGCGAGGGTCTAAGACCGTCACGCGGCGGTTCAAGTCGTCGCGGCGACCGTGAAGAACGCTTTTTTCGTTTCGCACACGACATGGTTGGTGACAGGCCCGCTATCGCCTCCGTGCGCTCTATTAGTCGCCAGTTCGCGAGAAATATCGTCCTACTGAGTCAACTGCCAATTCGTGGGGTTTGCCACCCACTAGTTGTTGACCCTTCCGGCAGAAATCCAGTTGGGCTTTTGAAACGGTCTCAATCGGCCGACGCGCAACAGACGCCCATACCTCCATGGTGTTGGGATTGGCGAGCTTCCCTCTCTGCGCGATCTGTTGAAGCATTTCGAAAATACCCCGGGCCCCCGGACCATACAAAATCGGATCGCCGTTGTTGAAGGTCAGGACGTTGCCGTTCTGAAGGAAGTCATGCACTCTTATTCTCGCCGGCTGAAGAGCGTGATTGGGGCGCGGTGTTTGGTTCGAGATCGCGTGGTAGGTTTCACGCGTCACCCGCAGGGCACCTAGATGCATTCCCGTATACGACCTATCAGTCCAATTCGAAAT
>DASYAX010000055.1:0-38735 GCA_036501045.1 Bryobacteraceae bacterium | reverse complement strand
CTTCCGTAGCGCGGCTTCCGGCAGCGGCGGATAAAACTGGGCTTGTCCGAATGTCTCCTTCACCCGGCCGTCATCGAGCGCGACACCGAATGGCGGGTCGATAAAAGGAAAGGCCTTCTTAAGCTGGTCGAGTTGCAGGCTCGTTGAAGCTTTGAGCTTGGTGTCGTGCAGAAAGCTTTGCGCCCACTGCGGATTCACGGTGGGAATCGCGACGATGCGAGTATTGCCCCAGTTGAGCGTCGCCATAAAGCGCGCGGCTTTGTCGCAGTGCATGCAGGAAGGGTCGTAGAAAAACAGGAATACGTCGCCTGTGGCGAGATTCTGAGGCTTGCCATCCACGATCACCGGGACGGGCACTTGCGCATGGCCTCGTTCAATGGCATTCGCGCCGAAACTGATGCCCGCGAGGGTTACCAAGGCCGTGAACGCCACCGCGGGAACGCGGAAGTTCGGCACCCTCGGCGACCAGCCGAAGGCGGCCAAACCCATCAGCAGCATCACGCCGTCGCCAATAAAGAATCCCGGTCCGACGGTTCGTTTAATGAGCGGAAAACAACTGCACTCATGGCCTACCAGCACTGGATAGTAATAGCCGATCCAAGCGATAAAGAAAATCAGCAGCGCGCTACCAAGCAGCCCGCCCCAGCGCCGGAATCTTGGATGAAACAGTAGGAACGCGGCGAATAGTTCGATCGTGCCGAGTGCGGCGGCTCCCAGCACGCCTAAGCCAGCCGGGACTTGCGCCTGCTCCAACAGTTCGCCCGCCTTAAATGGACTCAGCACTTTCCAGCCGCCCGAAACGAGCAGAATAATCCCAAGCAGAATGGCACACGTCGTCGCGAGGGTTCGTCGCATCTGTCTTAATTGTATTCTGAACAGTTAACGATGAGAAAAATTCAGACTGCACTTCTGGTGCTGCTTACGAGTGTTGCCGCGCATGCCGCCGATTCCAAGAAGATCGAGGCGGAGGTCAAAGCGATCACGAAAGAAGCAATTCTTATCGATACCCACAACGACATTCCGAGCTTTACGATTGACGGAGCCGATATCGGCAACTCACCGAAAAATCAGACCGATATTCCGCGCCTCAAAGAGGGCGGCGTGGGCGCCATCTTTCTATCGGTCTTTGTGGATGCCAAATACGTCGACGGAAATCACGCCGCCAATCGCGCGCTGCAGATGATCGACACCGCCCGGCACGACATTATCGAGCGTTATCCCGATACCTTTAGTCTCGCGCTCACGGCCGCCGATGTGGAGAACGCGCACAAGCATCACAAGATCGCCGCTCTGATGGGTCTCGAGGGCGGTCACGCCATTGAAGACAGCCCGCGCCTGCTGCGCGATTATTACCGGCTTGGCGTTCGCTATATGACGCTGACCCACTTCAACACCAACGATTGGGCGGATTCTTCCGGCGACATTAACAATCCAAAGATCACGCATCACAACGGCCTCACGCCATTAGGCAAGGATCTGGTCCACGAGATGAATCGCCTCGGGATGATGGTCGATATTTCGCACACCGCCGACAAAACTTTCTACGATGCTCTCGAAACCAGCCAGGCGCCGTTGATCGCTTCGCACTCCTCCTGCCGCGCGGTGACCGATGTTCCGCGCAATATGACCGACGACATGATTAAGGCGCTTGCTCAAAGAGGCGGTGTAATCCAAATCAATTTCAATTGCGGATTCGCCTCGCAAAAGTCCGCCGACGCGGAGAAGACCGCACCCAAGGGCTCCCCGCCCGTGCGCGCCACCTTGGCCGACGTGGTAGCTCATATCGATCACGCCAGGCAAATAGGAGGTATCGGTGCGGTAGGCATCGGCAGCGATTTCGACGGGATCGAATGCACGCCGATCGGCCTCGACGACGTCTCGAAATTTCCGAACCTCACACGCGCGCTGCTCGAAAAAGGCTACACACCGGCCGACATCAAGAAGATTTATTGGAGCAATACGCTGCGAGTCATGCGCGAGGTGGAGAAGGTTGCCGCCAGCATGCAGTCATCCCACTGAACGCTTCGCTTCCTGCCACAATTCCTCCATTCGCTCAAGAGGCGTCGCCGGAAATCCACTGCCCGCCGCCACGCCGCGCTCGACATGCGCGAACCGTTTTCGAAACCGTGCGCTGGTCTTGCGCAACGCCTGTTCGGGATCGACTTTCAAGAAGCGCGCGAGGTTGACGACGGTGAACAGCAGATCTCCCAACTCATGCTCGATGTGCTCCGCGTCAGCCGTCTCGCGAGCACCGGCGAGTTCCGCCGCTTCCTCCTGTAATTTTTCGAGTACGCCCCGAATATCGGGCCATTCGAAACCAAGTCCGGCTGCTTTGTGGCTGATTTTCTCCGCTTCGACCAAAGCCGGCAGGTTACCGGGCACGCTATCGAGGGTGGACGCAGCCGGAACCGCTCCCTGTTCCGCTTTTTCCTGCTTCTTTATCTCATCCCAGCGGAGTTTGACCTCTTCCGGCGTATCCGCCTGCACATCGCCAAAGACGTGCGGATGCCGCCGCACCAACTTCTCGTTAATGGCATCCAGAGAATCGGCCACGCCGAAGAGTCCTTGCTCGGCGGCCATTTCAGCGAGGAAAACCGGCTGCAGCAGCAGATCGCCCAGCTCTTCTTCGAGGCCCCGCCAATCGCGCCGGTCAATGGCGTCCATCACTTCGTAGCTTTCTTCCAACAAATAGGCCTTGATGGTGTCAAAGGTCTGTTTGCGATCCCAGGGGCAGCCGCCCGGCGCTCGCAATCGCGCCATCACCCGTACCAGTTCGCCAAATTTTTCGCCCGCTTGGGCAAAACGATCCGCCATGGCTGATCCTCGCACAATACGCTCGCATAATATGGTGTTCGTATGTCCGAAAAGACCTCGATACCCGACGATTTCCCGCTGCCTCCCGCCAGTTTTTCCTTCCTGGTCGAATCCATTCTCATGCAAACGCAAATGCAGCTTGGTTTGCTGCGGCTGGGAGAGAAGGACGAAGAGGACGCGGAACCCAACCTACCCCTCGCCCGCCATTCCATCGACATGTTGGGCATGCTGCAGGAGAAGACTCACGGAAACCTGAGTACCGAAGAACAGCGGCTCATCGAGAACGGGCTCACCGAACTTCGCTTCCGCTACGTGCAGGCGGCGGAGGAGTCCAAGAAAAAGCCCATTGCCGGCGAAAAAGACGATCGTCCGCTGATCATCACTCCCGACGGTGGGAAGGGAACCAAGACGGAGTAAGATGCCCGCAGACTTCGAGCCGGCTTCGATTCTCGTGCTCGGGTCCGGAACCAGCGTAGGCGTGCCAATGATCGGCTGCCACTGCAAGGTGTGCACGTCCGCCGATCCGCGCGACAAGCGGCTGCGCCCTTCCGTACTGTTGCGGCTCGGCGACAAGCGGCTTCTGATCGATGCGACTCCCGATTTCCGGTGTCAGGCTCTGCGTTTCGGCATCGACCGTTTGGACGCCATTTTATTTACCCATTCACATGCCGATCATATTCTGGGATTGGATGATGTACGTCCATTTAACTTCATACAAAAGAAAGATATTCCTATCTACGCTTCGGCTGAAACACTGGCGGTCATTCAACGTACATTTCAATATGTTTTTGAAAGTGCACCCTCGCAATCAAGCAGGCCGCGGCTCAGTATGCATGTCTTCGATCAGGAGCCGCTGACGATCGAGGATATAGCGATTTATCCCATTCGTGTGGCCCACGGAAAGGGTACCGCGCATGGGTTCCGGTTTGGAGATTGTGCCTATCTGACGGACCACAGCGAAATTCCACCGGAGAGTCTGGAAAAGCTCGCCGGGTTGGACGTGTTGTTCCTCGACGCATTGCGCCACAATCCCCACCCCACCCATTCAACGGTGGAAGAATCGCTCCGAACCGTCGAGGCGCTTAAGCCAAAGAGAGCTTTTTTTACACACATTTCACACGATCTTCTTCATGCAACAGTAGAGGCGCGGCTGCCGGCCAATGTACAGATCGCGTATGACGGGCTGGAGATTCCGATCGGGCGGGCCACTGGATGAACACGCGGGTTTTTTTCTCTCTGGAAGACGCTCACGGCCAGTTCGGACCCTGCGCCTTGTCTATTGGAAATTTCGACGGCGTGCATATCGGTCATCAGGCGCTTCTCGAGGCGTCGCGTTTGCATGCCTGTACGAGACGTCTGACGCCGGCGGTGTTGACGTTTCATCCGCATCCGGCGGTGTTCGTGGCGCCGCAACGTGTGCCGCAGACCATTTGTACTTTGGAGGAAAGACTCGATCGGCTCGCTTTGGCGGGTGCGGAACACATCCTGGTGCTCCCCTTCAATCAGGCTCTAGCGCGCTTTAGCCCGCAGGAGTTCGTTTCGCAAATCCTGGTCAACGCGCTAGGCGCGAAAGCGATTTTCGTGGGCGAGAATTTCCGTTTTGGATTCCGCCAGAGCGGCACATCGAAAACGCTCGAAGAACTAAGCGCCCAGTACGATTTCACGACGCACTTCATCGAACCAGTTCGTTATCGGGGACGGACGGTTTCAAGCTCTTTGATCCGGCGATATTTGTCCGAAGGGAAAGTTGCATTGGCCGGGCGGATGTTGGGCCGTTGCTTCTCGTTGGCCGGCCCCGTAATCGGCGGTGAAGGGATCGGTTCCAAGAAGACGGTCCCCACGCTGAACCGGCGGCCTCGCGAAGGTGAGCTGGTACCGCGCGGTGTCTATGTGACCGAGACGCTCGATTCCGCGACGGGGCGGCGCTGGCATTCGATTACCAACGCCGGCGTGCGGCCGACGTTTGGAGGAAGCGAATTAACGGTCGAGACGTTTCTGCTGGATCCCTTCGATGGGCGGTCTCCTGAGGAGATCGAGGTCAGCTTCCGCCATTTCATCCGGACAGAGCGTACCTTTCCCGATGCGGAAGCGTTGAAGGCGCAGATTCTGAAGGATGCAGCGCGGGCCAAGACCTATTGGCGGCGCGCTTCCAAGGCGGCCGGTTTGCCATACTAGCGGTGTGCGGAGTTAGATCAAAATGCAGCTATCCGAAGGAAAAATCAAGCACCTCAACGCCCTGTCGAACAAAAACGGAGTCATTGCCGCGGCCGCCATGGATCAGCGCGGCAGTCTGAGAAAGTCCATTGCGTCCGCCAAAGGCGTTCCTCAGGAACAAGTCAACGACGACATGATGGCCGAATTCAAAGTGGCCGTTTCCAAGGTTTTGACTCCTTACGCGAGCGCGATTCTGCTCGATCCGGAGTTTGGAATTCCGGCTGCGAAGGCGCGCGCGAGCAATGCGGGCCTGCTTTTGGCCTATGAGGAGAGCGGTTATGACAATACCAAGCCCGGCCGCCTGCCCGATTTGCTGCCGCACATTTCAGTGAAGCGCATCAAGGACATGCGCGCCGATGCCGTTAAGATTCTGCTCTATTATTCGCCTTTCGACAAAGCGGAGGTGAATGACATCAAGAAAGCCTTCATTGAGCGCATCGGCGCGGAGTGTGAGTTTCATCAGATTCCGTTTTTTTGCGAGTTCGTCGGATATGACCCGGCAGGCGGCGATGAAAAAGGCTTCGAATACGCCAAGAAAAAGCCGCAAGTCGTCATGGGCTCGATGGAGGAGTTTGGTAAACCGCAGTACAACGTCGACGTGCTCAAAGTGGAAGTGCCGGTAAACTCCGAATTCGTGGAAGGCAGCAGCGTTTTCAAAGGTCCGGTTGCACAGACGCGAAAAGAGGCGCTCGATTTGTATCGCCAGGCCGCCGAAATCGCGCAAAAGCCGTTCATCTATTTGAGCGCCGGTGTCGGAAATGCGCAGTTCGTCGAGTCCTTGAACATGGCCGCGGAAGCTGGTACGGATTATTCGGGCGTTTTGTGCGGGCGGGCTACTTGGAAAGAAGGTATGCCGGTTTATGCAAAACAAGGCCTGAAGGCGCTCGAAGACTGGCTGAACGATAAAGGCGTGAAGAACATCCAAGCCGTCAATGAGGCCATCAAACCGGCCAAGCCCTGGCAAATCAAGGCGGGCATCGCCTTAACCGCTTCCACTCGTTAGGCATGATTTTTGCTTCCATTCCGGACGCGATCGAAGATTTCCGCCAAGGCAAGATTCTCGTTGTGGTGGATGACGAAGACCGCGAAAACGAAGGCGATCTCACCATTGCCGCCGAAAAAATTTCTCCGGAAGCGATCAACTTCATGGCCACATACGGCCGCGGCCTGATTTGTCTCTCACTCGATGCTGCCATCTGTGAACGGCTCGATCTACAACCGATGTCGCCGGTGAATACGGCGCGTTTCGGTACCGCTTTTTGTGAGGCGATCGATGCGGCCGAAGGCGTGACGACCGGCATATCGGCTTACGATCGAGCCCGCACCATCCGGGTGGCCATGGATCCAAAAACACGACCGCAAGATCTAGCCCGTCCCGGCCATGTATTTCCGCTGCGCGCGCGTCCCGGCGGCGTGCTGGTTCGTTCCGGGCAAACCGAGGCCGCGGTCGATCTTGCTCGTCTCGCCGGACTTACGCCCGGCGGGGTGATCTGCGAAATCATGAACGAGGACGGAAGCATGGCGCGAGTGCCGCAATTGGTGGAATTTTGCCAGCGCTATGGCTTCAAGATGATCTCGGTGGCCGATCTCATCCGCTACCGGGTGCAAAACGAAAAAGTTGTGCAGCGCGATGCGACGGGCCGGCTCCGGACGCCCTACGGCGACTTCGAGACCATTCGCTATGTCAGCCGTCTGGATAACGAAGCGCACCTGGTGCTGGTGCACGGCGACATCGCGGGCAAGAGCGACGTTCTGGTACGCGTGCATTCGCATTGCGTGTATGGCGATATCTTCCAATCGCTCGAGTGCGATTGCCATCACCTGGTTTCCGCCGCGCTCGACGCCATCGCGCGCGCCGATTGCGGGGTGTTCATTTATCTACACCAAACCGGCCCCGGGTTGCATGCCGCCTGGCGCGACGGTGTTCACGAGTTGATCGGCCACGACCGGAATCAATCGAATTTAATCCCCGCCGAGCGCCATCCTCCGTTGCAGCATGAAATCGGATTAGGCGCTCAAATCCTTTCGGATTTAGGGCTAACCACGATTCATTTGCTGACGAACCATCCGCGTAAAGTGGTTGGTTTGGAGGGCTTCGGAATTCAGATCAGCGAACAGGTGCCGTTCCCGGCTGAGCGGGTAGGGCAGGCGATCTTGTCCAATATGGAGACATGAGGCAGTGGTTTTCAAGCTCTTTATTCTTGCCTCAAAGCCTTGGCGACATCCATCGTGATAGTACGAAGCGCAGGTCTGAGCAGCGCGATCAGGCCGCAGGCCAGTAGGACAATCGCTGCGCACGCGTAAGTGGAAAAGTCGACGTTTCCTACGCCAAATAGCAACGACTTTAACAAGCGCGTAAGTGCAAACGCGCTCAGCGTTCCGAGCGCAATCCCTGCCAGGATCGAACCCAGCGGTTTCCGGCAGACGGCACCGGCCAGTGACGGGACGCCAGCACCCAGCGCCATCCGAATAGCAAATTCCCTTGCTCGCTGAGCCGAAAGATAAGCCGAGACCGCATAAATACCGATCGCGGAGAGAATACCGGCAATACCCGCGAACAGCCCTAAGAGCCACATAGCCCGACGCGGTGCTGCGGTGAGATAAGCGGTGCGCTCCTCCATCGACTTCACCTCGTCGAGGGGAGTGAGAGGCGACTCCGCGTAAACGGCACGCCGCAACGCGGGACCGAATGAGACGGCATCACGCCCGGTGCGCAGCAATATCATGGTGAAGCGTACCGGGCTCTGCGCTTCGGGCAAGTAAATGTGCTCGGCCGTGGTTTCGCCGACCGACGTTACGGCCACGCTCTCGACTACGCCGACTACTTCGGCCCAAACCTCCTTGGCGTCGGTCAGCGCAAAGTTAACCGCCGGAATGTGCAGGCGGCGCCCCAGCGCTTGTCCGCCAAAGTATTTCCGCGCGATCGAGTCGCTAATGATAACGACGGGTGGCCCGCCGTACCGATCTGCTGGAGTGAACGATCGCCCAGCCTTGAGGGCAATGCCCATGGTACGGAAGTATCGCGGGCTGATCATGTCAACAGTCGCGGTGACGGCTCCTTTTCTGGCGGCATGGCCTTCGGGCTCGACTTCCACCGACATATCGACGCCGCCAGCCGGGGTGCTGGTCGCGGTAGCCACCGATTGCACGCCCGGCAAGGATGCCAGGCGCTCGCGAATCCGGTCGTAAAGCAATTCTGCCGAGCCCCGGTCCGATCGCTCGGCGGGCAAAGCCAAGAAACAGGTGAGCACGTTCCGGGGGGCGTAGCCCAGCCGGGCTCGCCGCAAATTGACGAACGTTCTGATCAAGAGCCCGGCGCCCACCAGCAGCACGAGAGCCAGAGCAACTTCAGTTGTTAATAAGGAGGTTTGCCAGCGCAGTGTTGCGCGGGAACTCATTCCGGCCGTGGCACGGGTCTCCGCGGAACGTAACGCCGGGACGGCGCCCGCCAGCAATGCGGCCAGCCACCCCATAGCTAATGCCCAGGCAAAGACCCTGCCATCGACCGTGATCTCATCGGCGCGCGGAAGATAGGCTAATAACGGCCGCAGAACCAAGATTCCCAGATAAGCGATGCCCACGGCCAGCAAGCTGGCGGCAGAACATAGCAGCAAAACTTCCGTCAGCAGGAATTGAACGATGCGGCTTCGAGATGCTCCCAGCGCGATGCGTATGTTCAGTTCGTGCTGCCTTGCCTTCGAGCGGGCCAGCAGCAAGTTCGCTACGTTGGCGCAGGCGATCAGAAGCACGAAAGAAACGGCGCCCATCAAGAGAAGAAGCAAGGGCCGCTGCGCGCCGGTGAGTTCTTCAAGCACGGATGTAAGACTGAGATAAGTTCCTTTCCACATTCCCGGCTTCGCATGGACCAATCTGTCTCCAATTCCCTTTACTTCCGCTTGCGCCACAGCGATACTGACTGACGGCTTGAGTCTTGCCATCACAATCAAACCGGCGGGATTCTCCGTGATCACGTCCGGCGTGAAAATGGGCGGGTCGCCAGAGACGCCGAGCGGCTTAAAAGAAGCGGGCATGACGCCGATAATTGTCCATGGCACGCCATTCAATGGAATGGGACGTCCGATCACATTCGGATTGCCGTTGAACTTTCTACGCCAGAACGCGTAGGAAAGTACCACAACTCTGGCATTGCCGGGCTGGTCTTCATCGGGGGCGAATGTTCGGCCAAGAAACGCTCGCGCATGCTGCAGAGCGAACCAATTGGCGGTCGTACATGGCCCGGTCATTTGCTCCGGCTCCCCTATGCCGGTTAGATTAAACGGACAAAACTGGAGACCCGCAATCGACTCGAAACTGGCATTGTGCGCGCGCAATTCCAGGTAAAGAGACGGCGGGATAAATCCGGCCGCATAGCGCGGATCTCGATTGTTGATACGAACCAGTCGGTCCGTCCGATAACCGGGCAGCGGCCGCAGTAAGACCGAGTTGATTACGGAGAACATGGTGGTGTTTGCGCCGATGCCAAGCGCAAGCGTCAACACCGCAGTAGTGGTAAAGAGGCGATCTTTCCACAAAACGCGGAGACCGTAACGAAAATCCCGGAGCGCGTTCTGCAGCCAAATACTGCCGATTGGATGATTCACGACTGCCAGCAGTTTATCGCGCGAGCGCATTCCTATGCGGCGGCTGCCTTACGGTTTGAGATCAAGCGATGCTTCTCCGGTGATCAGGGCTTTTTATACTTTTCGTTCGGATCCAAAGTCATCCGGAATTCGCCGGACATCGTGGGGTCGACAAATTCGATGGTCATGCTGCCGGTGTTCTCAAAATGGCTGTAGCGCCAGTCTTCAAACGGATAAGTGAGAGCAGAGCCGCCGCCTTCCGAAGCGGGGCGTTCGTAGGTGCCTCCAGAGGGGTGAGAATCGATTTCGTCCGGCGGCCCATAGAGTATATAGATGCGGCCGCGATCGGTCTTCCAGCCGGGAGGATGCCGCGTATAATGCGCATTGGCGTAGGCGATTCGGCGATAGTGCTCTTCCTTGAACTCGTTCTCGGGCGTTCCCGGCGTGGGATCGCGACGCGCCCAGAACTGCTCGACGAAGTGTTGGCGTTCCTCGTCCGTATTTAGAGCTTCGAAGGCGGTCTTCTCTTGCTCCGAAATGATGTAGACCACATCCTCGTTGAGCCACTTCTGCCAGGGACTATTGAGCTGGTTGTCGGTTTGCTGTGAAGCAGGGTTCGGGTTTAACTGCCACGCAACCAGTGCCATGGCGGTACTGGCCAGCAAGACTAGCGCCGCGAGAGCGGGCGCCCAGATTCCGGTTGGGCCTTTCGGATAGAGCAGACGCTTGACGCGTTTCATAAGATTTCCTCCTGTTGCGGCCACGGCCTGCTGGCGCGTGGGCCATTGTTGTTCCAGACGATTTCGTTCGAGCGCGGTGAGCGCGGCCGCATAACCGCGAGCATCGCCCTTCAACATCACCACCATGTCGTCACAGCAGTTTTCCCGCTCGGTGCGGATCACGCGCGAGATCCACCACACAGCCGGGTGATAGAAAAGCAGACCCTCAATGAGCCGCTGGCAAACGTTCATGAGATAGTCGGAGCGGCTAATATGCGCCAACTCGTGTAGGAGAACGGCTTCCACGTGATCCGGCGGCAAGCCGGTCAAAAAACCGAGCGGCACCAGGACCACCGGACGAAAGTGCCCAAGCACCACTGGCGTATCGGCGAGCAACGATTCGAGCAGCACCACGGGTCGCGAAACTTTCAACTGGGAAGCCAGACGCGTGAGGGCGCGCTGCCAGGAGTCCGGTGCGCTACAGACAGCGCGACGCCGCAATCGATAGGACGACAGCCAACTCAGGGCGTAGCGCAGGTAAAAGAGGCAGACGCCGATCAGCCACGCGGGGGCGAGCCACGGAATCAGCGTGACGAAGTCTGGAAAGTGGCGGCCGCTCTCGTTCGCGGCGGGCAGTTCTCTCAAGGGTGGGAGCGCCGCTTTGATCAGCGTTCGCGCGTTGCTATCGGCGCCGGGCAGAAATTGCAGCAGTGTGATCGCTACGCTCGCGAGCATCGCGAACAATGCCACGCATCCGGCCAGATAGCGGACGCGCGGTGAGCGAACCAAAGGCAGCAATGCCGCGAGAGCGACCGCGATCAGGATGCCCTCCCACAGCGAGTGGAACAATGTCCAGCTCAGCGCCTCCGAAAATGGTGTTCTGACGGCGAGATTGAGCAGCCTCATTTCGTCCCCTTGTCGTACTCGTCCAGAAGTTTGCGAAGTTGGGCCAGTTCGGCTTTTGTTGTTTTCCTGGCCGATAGGGCGCCGACCAGCAGCGCTCTGGCCGAACCGCTGAAGGCACGTTCGAGCAGATGGCCAGCCAGTTGTTGTTGGGTCCATTCACGCGGGCGCGCCGCTTGATAGACATGGGCGCGCTGCTTCTCGTCGCGAAGCAGAAGGCCCTTATCCGCCATGATCTGCATGAATTTGAGAATCGTGCTGTATTGCGCCGGGCGCCGCCGGCTGATGAGTTCATGGACCTGCCGGACCGTGGCGGGGCCAATACTCCATAGCGCGGTTAATATTTCGAGTTCGGCATCAGTGGGACGGGGCGGATGTGCGGGAGCCGGCATCTAGGAAGACATTACTACGAAGAGTTTCCTATGTCAAGAGAAGAAGGTCAGAGACCGGCGGCCGTTTATTTTTCCGCGCTAACGAGAGCTGCGCGCGATCAGAAAATCAGTTTTAAAGCAAATTGTATATCGCGCGGGTCGGCGGCGGTAGAGCTGATTACGCCGAGGTTGCTATTGCCGACTGTCGAAGCTGCCGGGCCGAATTGCGTCTTGTTCAGGGCGTTAAACGCTTCTGCCCGGAAGGTGAGAGTGGCCCGCTCCTTGATGCTGAAACTCTTGAACAGAGACAGGTCGGCCGTATCGAGGCCCGGCTGGCGGACGTTTGGCAGAGTTCGCGGCGCATTGCCGAAGGTGTAAGCGGGCGCAACGGAAAACACCGAAGTATTGAACCATTCATTGATATTCCGCGAGGCGAGATTGGGGTCCTGGCCATTTACGTTGGGCCGTTGCGAGGAATTTCCGATTCCAGTTTGGTTTACGGCTTGAGTCATGAGGACGGGAAGGCCGTCCTGCACCGTCACAATGGCATTGGCCTGCCAGCCGCCGAGGATGGCATTGGCGAAACGGGGCAGCGACGAAAGAAACGGCTTGCCATGGCCGAAAGGCAGTTCGTAGTTTACGCTCGCGACGAAGCGGCTGGAGATATCTTGAGCCGAGACAGAACGGTCCGCTTTCTGGTTATAAACGTCCTGCTTCGAAGTGGCGCCGCCGGCATCGAGGGTGGAAGCAAAGCCACTATCATCGATGAGTTTGCCGCCGGTATAACTGGCGAGAATGCCGAAGCCATTAGCAAACCTACGCTCGAGTTGCGCGATGAATGAATGATAAATGGAATTGCCGAGCGGCACATTATTGACGCCCAAGCCGGTGTATTGGGGATAGGGAGCCAGAAGATAGCGCCGCTGTACGGTGGCTTGGCTAAGAGGCGAGTTCGGATTGGTGATGACGCCATAGAACGGATTCGCCACCAGATCATTCAAGTGAGATCCGAGCGCCAGAGCGCTATCGGGCAATTGATCATAGGCCAGAGTCTCACCTTCGTCGAGAGCATTGCCTTTGTTTGCGACATAGCCGAGTTCGAGAACAAATTGCCCAGGCAGTTGGCGTTGGAGGTTGGCATTCCATTCCTGAATTTCGGGCGACTTGTTGGACAAAAACCAATTGCCATTGATGGCCAGACCGATGTTGGTCAGAGCCCCGCTATTCGGACCGGAAGCCGCCCCCAGAGCGGGATTGAATCCGTAGGGAAAAGGATTGCTCAGATAATTCAGAGGCGTGCGGGTATCGAGCGAAACAATCATGCTGGTAGAGCTCTGAAATCCGGTGGTGCCGGTATAGCCGGCCTGCAGCAGCGACGGACCGTAAAGAAACGCATACGCGCCGCGGAAGACGGTTTTGTCGTTGAGCCGGATGGCAAAACCGAAGCGCGGGCTGACATTGTTCCAATCCGTCGGACCCTGTTGCCGCGCTCCTGGCTGGGCGAAATCCATTTCACCTAGCAGGTTGGGAAAGGCAGGCACTTGTCCGGCAAGAGGCGATGGAACATAGCCGTTGAAATAAGAGAGCTGATTGTGGCGTTCGGTTCGGGGCGTGTCGACGTCGTAGCGGAGGCCCATATTGAACGTAACGCGGCTGTTGAGACGGTAGTCGTCTTCCAGGTATCCGGCATAGTAACTGCTCGCGGTCGAAACGTAGGGATTATTGGTTTGCGTTCCGCTGGTCGGCAGACCCAATAAGAGCGAGGCGAGGCCGAAACCGGCAACGGAAGAAGATTGGGTGGGAATTTGCTGTGTCCAAGTGCTATCAAACGAGAATTGGCCGGCTGGGACGCTTTCCTGCCAGAAATTCAAGAAGAGTTTTCGATACTCGAAGCCCGTTTTGATGGTGTGTTTGTTGAGAACTTTCGTCATTGATACAAGTACGTTGTGGGTGGTCGGCACGAAGGCGATGCCGGCGCCAGTCATCTGGCCAAGCGAGGTGAGTCCGTTTATGTCGAAGCGCGGGAAACGGGTGTCGTTCAAACTCGCCTGATTGTCGAGATAAGTGGGTAGGCCGAGGGTGCTTGGATCGAAACCGGCGGAGAGCGGCGCAATCTTCAAGGCGAAGCGTGAAAGGCCATAGCGAAACTCCAAGATGGTGGTGGGATTCAGCGCATAGATGTTATTCCAAACGAAGGCATGACGGGCGAAGATCTGCGTACCGCGGCCCTGGGGCGTGGCCGGGCTGTCAAAGAAATTATGGGGCGCGGTGGTTTGCGAGCCTTGGGTGTAGCGAACAAAGGTGCGCCAAGCATCGTTGAAGCTGTGGTCCAGGCGGATGCCGAAGTCCGTGGAATTGGCGTCATCCTTGGACGCTTCCGTCCAATTGTTTACCTGCGTATAAACATTCGCGGGCGAGGTGTTGGGCTCGGGGAAGTATTTCATCAAATTTAGCGCCACGGGATCCAAGCGGCTTACAGGGACCTGATTTCCCGCGAAGGCCGAACGGGTATAGACGCCGGCGGCATTTAGCGCCACGGTCCGCGGATCGTAGATAGTAATGGGTGCACCCGATGAAGTCTTGAGAGTAGAGAAATTGCCTTGTTTCCAGGAATCCAGGGGAACGGTGGTAGTGAAGACATCCGGGATGCGGGCGTAGGTCGTCTCGGTATCAAAGAAAAAGAATGTGCGATTGCGCCCGTCATAGATCTTCGGAATCAAAACCGGGCCGCCGACAGACCCTCCGAACTGATTTCGCTGAAAGATGGGGCGTGCGACGCCAGCTCGATTGCTGAAGAAGTTATTGGCATCTAGATCGCTGTTGCGAAGGAACTCGTAAAGGCTGCCGTGCAGCCCATTGGTGCCGCCCTTGCTCGCGATATTGATGATGCCGCCACCCGTGCGACCGTACTCGGCAGGAGGAGCGTTGGTGATGACGGCGAATTCTTGAACTGCGTCGACGGTGGGTCCGGAGACGCCCATCGCCAGAGTTCCGCCGTTCGTATTGGGCAGACCGAGCGGAATGCCATCCATCAGAACATCGCTCGTGGCGTTGCGGCTGCCTGAAATCCAAGGCGTGAAGGAATGGGGATACGCCGTGCCATTCACAATGCCGATGGAGCTACCGGCGTTGCCGCCAGCCGGGATGACGCCCGGAACCAGAAGCGATAGACCGAGGCTGACGCGGCCGTTCAGGGGAAGGTCGAGGACCTTCTTGTTATCGATGGTTGTGCTGATGACGGAAGCGGAGGTGGCGAGCGGCGGGGGCGCGCCAACGACCTCGACGGTGGCGTTGACATTTCCGAGGGCTAGTGGAATGTCGAAGGAAAGGACCTGTTGTACGTCGAGCTTAATTCCACTTTGTTCGAAGCGCCGAAAGCCCGGATGCTCGGCGCTGATGGTGTATTGGCCAGGCAAGAGGTAGGGAATGACGAAGTGACCCTCCTGGTTGGTGGAGACCTGGTTGGCGGCACCGGTTTGGGAATTGACGGCGCGGATGGTTACGCCTTCAACGGAGGCCCCGCTAGGATCTTTGACGTGCCCTTCAAGTGTGGCGGTACTCGTTTGCGCGGAGAGCAGCGCAGCGAGTGAGCAGAACAGAAAGAGAATGGCATGGAACCGACGAATCATGGTCAGACCTCAGCAGCAGGTTCGGCGGGAGGCGGACCGACCCGCAGAAAAGTATTTAGCGAAGCACTTCGCTAGACGAGACTACCGCAAAAATCCGCTAGCTGTCAACTACAATTACAATCTAGTGAGAACCAAGTGGCATGAAGCCTGCGCGTGCCGCCGCCGCGCCAGAACCGCTGATCCATGGCAACCATTTACGATGTAGCGAAGCGAGCGGGCGTCTCGATCGCCACGGTATCGGCGGTACTGAACAAGTCGAAGTTTGTCAGCGACGAATTGACGAACCGGGTGCAGGACGCGGCGGCGGCTCTCGATTACCAAATTAATCATTTGGCGCGCAGCGTTCAGCTTGGATCGAGCCGGACGGTGGGGATGTTGATTCCTTCGTTTGCGACGCCGGATCCGTTTTATGCGCAGGTGGTGCGCGGGGTGGAAGACGTGCTGAGCGGGGAGGATTATGCTCTGCTGCTGGGACAGACCTATAACGAAGTGGCTCGCCAATCTCAATATCTGCAGGCATTCCGGGCGCGTCTGGTGGACGGCGTGCTGATTTTTCAGAACCGGGGCGAAGACGCCGAGCTCAAGAAATACCTGCAACAGGAGAAGCCAGTCGTCTTTGTGGGGCGGTTACCGGAGAAATTGGAGGGCGACGTGGCAGCGACTGACATCCTGGCCGGAACGCGCATGGGGGTGGAGCATCTGATTGGCCGCGGACACAAGCGAGTAGGGCTGCTGACGGTGGCTTCCTCGACGAGCGTGCAGGAAAACCGGCTGGCGGGATGGAGACAGGCGCTGCATGCCGGCGGGCTGCCGGCGCCGGAAGAATATCAGCGGAGTACAGCACTTTCGGCGGCGGGCGCGCGCGAGGCGACCAGGGAGTTGTTGACGCTAGCGCCTCGCGTGACGGCCATTTTTGCCGATAATTTGCTACTGGTGACGGGCATTTTGCAGGTGTTGCGAGAACGCCGGATCGCCTGTCCCAGCGAAATGGAAATCATGAGTTCCGATGACGCGGAATGGCTGGATGTATTTGAGCCGCCGATCTCAACCGTCGTGCAACCGAGCTACGAGCTAGGGCGCACGGCGGCCAATCTTCTGCTGAAGCGATTCTTGCATCCCAAGCGAAAATTCAAAAAAATCCTGCTTCAGCCGGCGTTGAAGATTCGAACCATCGATTGACACGCGGCAAGGGCTTCCGTACAATCGTTAGCGAAGCGCTTCGCCGATAGGATGCGCGAACCATCTTTGAAGGAGAACTGAAAGACGATGAATGGCCGCGTGCTGATCCCGATTGGCGATGCCGCCGAGGCGATCGACACCCTGTATCCGCTCTACCGGGTGAGGGAAGACGATTTTGAAGCCGTGGTAGCTGGGCCTGAGGCGCGAATCTACCACCTGGTGATGCACGAAATCGTTCCGGGTTGGGATATCACCCGAGAAGGCCCAAGCTATCACCTGAAAGCCGAGGCCGCATTTCGCGATATAGATCCGACACAATTTACCGGGCTGTTTTTGACTGGTGGACGGGCCCCGGAATACATACGCTACGACCCGGATTTGATAAAAATCGTGCGGCACTTCTTCAGCGAGCAGAAGCCGGTGGCGGTGGTATGTCATGGGGCAGAAATTGTGGCGACGGCCAACGTAATTAACGGCAAAAGACTCGCCACCGTACCGAAATGCCGCCTGGACGTGGAGCTTTGCGGCGGAACCTTTGTGGATGACGGCTGCGTCATCGACGGAAACATGGTGAGCGGACGCACCTGGCACGATCAACACCGTTACATGCGAGAGTTCATGAAGATGCTGCATGCACAAGCCGAGCGGGAAGCGCGCGCCGTAGGACTGCGCTATTCGCGCGCCTGATTCGAGGAGATATGACACGACGCGAAGCTCTGCTAGTGCTGCCGGCAGCACTGCCCGCCGTCGCAGCGAGTTTGGGCGGCGTATCGCTCGGGTTCAGCCTCTACGGAATGAAAAACGTTCCGATTGACCAGGCATTGCGAATCTGTTCGCGAATCGGCTATGACGGCGTGGAAATGTGCCTCATGCCGGGTTGGACACCGCCGGAGAGTTTGGCGGACGATGCCCGGCGCAAAATCAAGAGCGGCCTCGCAGAGAATCGTCTGGGCTTACTCGCCTTGATGGAGCAGCTTTCGCTAGCGGAGCACGAGATGCCGAGGCAGACGGGAATCGAGCGCCTAAAAAGAGCCGCGGCATTGGGCCGAGCGCTTGCTCCTGGCCGGCCCCTCATTGAAACGGTGGCAGGTGGGAAGGCGAAGGATTGGAACGATTCAAAACGGCAATTAGCAGAGCGCCTCAACGTGTGGGCAGGGGTGGCGAAAGACCACGATTTTCTGCTCTGCGTGAAAGCGCACGCGGCGGCGGCAGTAGACACGCCGGAGAAACTTTTGTGGCTGTATCACCAGGTGAATGTTCCGAATTTGAAGCTGACTTACGATTACAGCCATTTTCAAGCAGCAGGACTGCCGCTGGCCGGGACGCTAGAGCCGCTCATTCACGACACGCGATTCATTCACGTCAAGGACGCGAAGGGCCCCGCGGACCATCCGCATTTTTTGCTAGTTGGAGATGGCGGCGTCGACTACGAAGCGTATTTTCGATTGCTGAAGAAGGCGTCCTATCGCGGGCCGATTGTTGCAGAAGTGAGTGCGCAGTTGCAGCATCTGCCGGGCTATGATGCCGAGTACGCGGCCAGCCATTCTTACCAGCCACTGGCACGGGCTGCCAAGACGACCGGATTACGCCGCGTGAACATCGACGCATGAGCCGGGTCTTCTACGGCTGGTGGATTGCCGCAGCGGCTTTCCTGACTCTGCTGTTGACGGTGGGTGTTCCGTTTTATGGGCTTCCTTTTTTCTACGATCACTTTCAAAGAGCCTTCGGCTGGACACGCATCGAAGTAACGAGCGGTATTGGCATCGCGACGATCGTGGCGCTGCCGGTGGGCGGATTGATCATTCCGCGGTTCAGCCCAAAGCGGTTGCTGTTGACAGGCATTGTTCTGCTTTCCGCTTCGTTGGTGGGTTTTGCATCGATGCGCGGCAACATCGTTTTTTATGTCGCGATGTGGATGCTGTTCATGACCGGTTATCTGTGTGCAGGGCCGATTCCGCACCAAGTGTTGATCTCACGCTGGTTTGTAAAACGGCGGGGAACGGCGATGGCACTGGCGTATCTGGGGCTTGGCCTGGGCGGCGCCATTTCGCAGAAATATGTAGCGTTGCCGTTGATACGGACGATTGGCTGGCGGGGTGCCTTGCTCACGATGGGATTAGGGCTGCTGGTTCTGATCCCATTGGTGCTTGCGGTGGTGCGGAACCGTCCCGAAGACCGTGGTCTATTGCCTTATGGCGAGAGCGAGACGACCCGGCACGCGCCGCTGCCCTTATCCATAATTCTTCTTGCCGCTCCGTTCTGGTTACTGGCTTTTGGCAGTTTCGCAAGTATTGGCTCAATCGGTTCGATTAATCAGCATATGAAGCTGCTGTTTTTGGATGCTGGACTAACCGCGGATATTGCGGCCAATACGACGTTTGTGATGTTGATTTCGAGTTTGGCAGGGCGGATGGTGATGGGCTGGATGGCGGACTGGATGACCAAAAAATACGTAATGACGGCCGCCTACCTGCTCATTGCGTTGTCGCTTCCGTTGCTATTTTTTGCGCGACGGCCCGGTGTGCCGTTGTTGTTCGGAGGCGTATTCGGATTTGGCTTGGGCGCGGATTACATGCTGATTCCGCTTATGGCCGCTGATTTGTTCGGCACGCATTCGCTGGCGCGCGTGATGGGGATATTACTGCCGGCGGATTCGATCGCGCAAACGGTTTGTCCGCTATTGGCGGGAGTGCTTTACAGCAGGGCGGGAAGCTATGGGCCGGTACTGGTCTTCGTGAGCGTATTGGCCGCGGCCGGCGCGCTAGCAGTGTGTTTCTTGCCGGCTAAGAGGGAGCGATGGAGTTATTGACGCGGCGGCAATGGACGCTCGGCTTGGCCGCCACGGCCTTTAAGGCGCGAGCAACGGAGAGCCAAGTGCTTCGGACACAGGTCGCGGGCGAGTGGTGCTTCGTCAAATTTCCACACGGACACAGCAACGGCCAAGCCGTTTTAACGTTGCACGGGGCGGGGGAATGGGTCAACGAGACGTCGTCGAGTTGGGAGACGCAACCTGGCGCTACACGATTAATGAACGCATTGCTCGATGCCGGCTATGTGGTGGCGCAATCGAATAGCGCGGCGCGGCACGGCAACGGGATGTGGGGTAATCGCGACACGCAAGCGACCACAGCAGCGTTTCTCGGATGGCTCTCGAGCGAGCACGGGCTGCGCCGCGTGCATGCGGTAGCGGTGTCGGCGGGCAATCTGATTCTCGTGAATCTGTTGCTCGGGACAAGAGCGAAATTTGAAAGCGCGATAATGCTGGCGCCATGTTTGTCGCTTGAGAGCGAATATAAGTGTCCGGGTGGCGTGAATCGCGTGAAGACGATCGCCGAGGCGTATCATTTCGAGCCGAAATCGGGATGTCCGGGAGATCCTGAGGCTGACCGAGCGTTTCTGAAGGCAACGGCCGAAGACGATCCGCTGCGTAGAGTGGAGCGGTTGGACGATGAGCGCATTCGAACGGCATTCGGGTCAACGCGATGGATGGCGGCATATGAGACGCACGATCCACGAGTACCGCCTGCGGAGAATCTTCTTCCCTTCACGGCGAGACTGAATCGCGCGGGAGTTCCGCTGAAGATCTTGCCGATGGAGGCTGAGACACATGGGTCGCAGGAGTTGTTCGTACGGAGCGTCGCGACAATATTGGCGTTTATTTAATTTCGCGGTCTTGCTGGCTGCTGTCTCCATTTGCCGGGCGCGGCAAGCGGAATATAAGACCATTTCCGCAGCGAAGACCAGCGAGTTGACTCCTTCCCTGAGCACAGAGACGCGGGAGTACACGACCTGGTATCGCTCGTACGGCGATAGCGCGGGCACCCGATATTCAAGTCTCAAGCAAATCGATACGGATAATGTGGCGCGCCTTCGGGTGGCGTGGGTTTATCACTCGGCCGATGGCAAGGGCAATATCGAATGTAATCCGGTCGTTGCGAATGGGACCATTTATGCGCCTACTGCCGGGAACTACATCGTCGCGATCGATGGTGCGACCGGCAAAGAGAAGTGGCGGTTTAAACCCGAGGGGCATCCGGCGTTTCGCGGATTGGAATATTGGCCGGGCGACGGTAAGACCGGTGCGCGCCTATTTTTTCCTTCAGGGGATTGGTTTTATGCGTTGAACCCGAAAGACGGGCGACCCGTGACGACTTTTGGACAGAATGGGCGCGTCCGGGCCCGCGCGGTGGTAGCGCCGGTCAGTTATCGAAAGCTAATTATTCTCGCCTGCTGGAATGAGGTTCGAGCCTTTGACATCGAAACCGGCGCAGCGGAATGGACGTTTCATTTGATTCCGCAACCCGGAGAATTCGGTCACGAGACTTGGACCAGCGGAGGCGTCTGGACGGGCGCTTATGGAGCGAATAGTTGGGGCGGCATGGCGCTCGATGAGCAGCGAGGAATTGTGTACGTATCGGCGGGCTCGCCGCATCCAAACTATTTGGGGATGCATCATCCCGGCGACAATTTGTTCTCCGATTGCGTGGTAGCGCTGAAGGCCGATACGGGTACGCGGCTTTGGCACTTTCAGGAAATACGGCATGACATCTGGGACCTGGATATTCCGGCGCCTCCGAACTTAGTGACCGTGACGCGGGGAGGGCGGCGCTACGACGCCATTGCGCAAGTAACAAAAATCGGCAACACATTGCTGTTAGACCGGCTGACCGGCAAGCCGCTATTTCCATTCCGGCTGCGGCGCGCCCCGGCATCGATTCTCGAAGGTGAAGAGACCGCAGCATGGCAGCCAGATCTACAACTGCCGCAGCCGTTCGCGCCACAAGAGTTCTCGTTAAACGACGTGACAGATTTGTCACCGCAAGCCCATGCGTTTGTGCTGGACGAACTCGCGGGCGCGGAATTCGGCTGGTTCCGGCCGTTTAATGATGGGAAACCGCTGGTATTTTATGGCATGCTGGGCGGCGCGGAGTGGACTGGCGCGGCGTTCGATCCGACGTCCTCACTCTTCTACGTGAGCGCGAACAAGCTGCCGTGGGTGGTGAAAATTTCACGTGTGCGCTTGCTGCCAAAGCGCAAAGCGCCCTTTACTGACGGCAACTTGACCTATCTACGATACTGCGGCCCGTGTCATGGGGCCGAGCGTGATGGGGCGGGCATGGCTCCGCCACTGTTCACGGTTCCGGGACGATTGCGGGATTCGCAACTTACCAGCGTCATGCGCAACGGCAAAGGGGCGATGCCGGCGGTGGAAGTACCAGCGGGCAAAATGAGTGCCTTGCTTGATTTTCTAGAGGAGCGCGATCTGGCAAAAGCGACGATCGACACCGAGGCCGGGCCGCGCTACGAATACAAGTTCGACGGCTATCACACACTACTCGACCGAGATGGGCATCCGGGCGTGAAGCCGCCCTGGGGCACGCTGAATGCGATCAACTTGAATACCGGCAAAATTGCGTGGCGCGTTCCTTTGGGCGAGTATGACGAACTGACGAAGCAGGGGATTCCGAAGACCGGCACGGAAAACTTCGGCGGACCGATTGTCACGGCCGGTGGCCTTGTTTTCTGCGCCGGAACGCTGGACTTGAAAATCCGAGCGTTCAATAGCAAGACGGGCGAAGAACTATGGCAATCCAAGCTGCCGTTTGGAGGCTTTGCTCCGCCGTCGACTTACATGGTGGGCGGGAAGCAGTATGTCGTAATTAGCGCGACAGGCGGCGGAAAATTACGCGGCGAATTGGGCGATGTGTATATCGCATTTTCATTGCCATGATGCGCACGATCGCGGCCCGCGCTATGGTGTACGCTGCGCTCCCGCGGCCCGCAGGAAATAGCGGTTTTCTCTGAGGTTCACTCCAAACTTCACGCTCAGCAGCGCAAACAGGAAACCGATCTCCTGGGCGAGGCTTCCGCCCAGAAGAATGACCGCGAAACCGGCCGGCCGCGCCCATTTCGCCGGTAGTGGATCGACGCCCTCGCCCGGTCGGATGATGAAATAAACTGCCAGTGCTCCGATTGCGATCCATAGCGCGTTGCGCCAGGACTCGCGAAGGACGCGGCCGGTGATTCCAAGCAGCGTCTTGCTGGTTTGGCCGTGCGCCAGCGGAGTGTTGCCGCCGATCCAGCGTTCTCGAGAATCGCCCAGGATGCGTGCGAGACTCCACCCAGTTGCCAATCCGAGAGCGGCGCCGAACAAAGGCGCGATCCAGCCATGCCGCGTCCCGGACCACAGGAAAACCTGCTGCAGCCGTTCGCTAGCGGTAGGATTTTCGCTGGTGAGCCAGCCTGCTTTGTATAATCCCGAAGAGACAAGAGCGAGCGTAATCCCAGCTGAGTTCAGCAAGCCTGCGAGCGCGCCACCCAGCGATGCGGATAGCATTATGCTGGTTGTGTCGCGTGCACCTTTCCGGATCAGGCCGCCCCGCCAGACTACGCTGTAGAGCAGAACGCTAAGGCTCACTCCGAGGCCCCAGACGATTCCCCCGACAGCGATTGCAGAGCCGGTATTTTCTGGCGTGAGCGAGGCTCCGAAATGTGCTAACGGGATGAACGGCAAGAGGGCTCCCAGAGCCGTAAGCGGTGTGGTGATTCCGACGATATACAAAATCCAGCCATATGCCCGGCGCCAGCGCCAATTCAGCAGGCATAAAAAAACGGTCAGTTGGTTCCAGAGTCCGAACGAGTTCCAATGCAATTGGAATAATTGGCGCGCGTCTTCTACCGGCTCTTCTTCTTTCTTTAAACGGCTGGGCTCCGCCGTCATATCGAACGCGTGCCGGACGAAGGCGATGGCAGTTCGCGCAGCGGCACGGCTTCGCAGCTCGTTCAGCGCGGTAAATAGCCCGGCGATTCCCGGCTCATAGCCCAGCGCCGCCAGCGCCGAGCATGCGTTCGCACGCACTTCAAGGCTCGTGCTGTGAAGGCAGAGCTCGGTCAGGCGAGCGCCAATCGGTTCGAGGTCGTCCGCGATTGCATTGGCAATTGCCGGCTGGCAAAGCAGGCGCAAAACGTCGAGTTGCACGGTCTGGTCAGACACGTCCGCGAGACCATCCTGAAATACCTGGAGCAGACGGCCAGGCGACTCTTTGCCCAGCATCTCCGCCCACGCGCTCAGCGAAATAATTGCGTTCCGAACGTTTCCTGGCCGGTTGCCAAGTGCGCAGCGCACGAGGAACTCGGTTTCCGCGGCTTGAAGGGGATAGTTGCTCCTGCGAACGGGTTCGAGCTTGGCCAATAGCTCCGCATGGCAATTGAAGCCGATCTGAGCTGCTTTTTGAGCACTAACCTCGCGTGTCAGGACGGCGTTGAGACTCTTTACGGCAAAAGCCGTGTCCCAGGTTTCGCTGCGTTTGGCAATCTCCAGGGCGAGCGCATCGTGCGCCAGCTCATACTCGTTTTCGCCACAGCGTTGGAGCAGCCCGCTTGTGACGAGCTCTTTCACGACACTTAATTCCAACCGGCCCACGCACGGCTGTCCGCGGTTCGTGCGTGTTTCCTGCAGTCGCAGACGTTCGTTTGCGGGTCCCACAAACGCCAGGAGCGAAAGCTCCACGTAGGCTTGCGGGTCAGGTCCCGCAACATGCAAGGGAAGACTCTTCGAGATCTCTTCTATCTTTTCCCGTAAGAACGTTCGCAGAACATCTTCGACGAAACGGTTCGCGTTTCGATTGCGGATCGCCAGCGGTGTTGAGCAGCCGCGCCAGCGTGTGGCCATCGAGCCTCCATTTTGGCGTCTTGTCCGCTTCCGCCAACTCCGCGACCTGCCGCCATAGGCTTACGCAGACTTTCTGTATGTCCATTGCGTTGACGGCGGCGCCGCCAGTCTCCGAATCTTTTTCCAATGCCTTGATCAGTGCCCGCGCCAGTTCCGGATCGAACGCCACGTTGCGCCGCGCCGCCGGTTCGATGATGCACTGTTCGGCTTCTTCGCCCGACAAGTTGCTCAGGATCAGGCTGTCCCAATTGTCGGGGAAGTATTTGTCAACGTACTCCTGTACCTCCGACAGAGATTCCTTGCGAAAGGAGATGAGAATGGTGACCGGCCGCTGGCTGCCATTCAAAATGGTTCCAAGGGCCTCGAAAAATGCGTCAATCTCGCGCGGGTTCCCGGTGAAAAGATTCTCCATTTGATCGAAACAGAACACGTACCGGTTGGAACGCCCTCGCTGGATGAACGACAGGATTCGGTTCAGTGCATCTTCCTCTCGAGCCTGCGACGAAGGTGGGGCCATTTGGCCGGACAACTCTTTCAACAACCCACGGATTAAGCCGGCGGCGGTGACGCCTTCGATCGGCTTGGGATAAAAGCAGTTGGCTGGTAGGACTCCCTTCAAACCGACAGTGAGTAGAGATGTTTTGCCAACGGCGGACGGTCCGTACATGAGCAGTACATGTTTATGGTCTATCGCGATCTGCAAGCGGTTGAGCGCCGTGCGGCGTCCGAAAAAAACGTCCTCGCTTCCGGCGCGAAACGGAACGGGGCCCGGATAGGGGCAGTTGTCGCGCAGGATGCTTACGGAGACGCGGCCCGGCGCCGGCCAAACCCGTTGGATTTCGCTCAAGACCTCGGCGAAGCAGTCCGCTTCCTCGCCCCGGTAGAGAGGGAACAAGTGCCGGTGCATGAAGTCGCGGTCTTTAAAAAACTTTGTGATCTTCGCGGCCGGTTCTTGGATGGTCCAGATTTCTTTTTTGGCCTTGGTCGCTTTTTCTACTTCGGCTTGCACATACGAAGATTCGCCGGCGTCGGCCGTATAAACGAGGAGAAAGAGATCGGCGCGCGAAAAACGGTCTTCGAGGACGGGTTCCCAGGACGGTTGTGGCGAAATATCCCGGGGCGCCAAGAAGCACGAAATCCCATCGCGTTCGATGTGTCGAACCAAGGCTTCTACGAGCCCGGTATCCGCAGTCGAATAACTGACAAAAATTCGAATGCGAGGTTGGTTGGCGATCGTCGGGGCAGACATCGACGCCTCCGTTTGGGGCAATTATGGCATAATGGCGTCCTTTTTAGAAGATTGAGGAAGGAATTATCGTTCGGCGCCGATTTTTGCCGGCAATACGACACCCCGGCACTCTCCGAAGCCGATCTGGCGGAATTCCTGGCGGCGGCAATGAGCTTCGAAAATCACTTCGTCGCCATCTTCGAGGTAGCCGCGGCGGCTGCCGATCGCAATCCATTCGAGCAAACAGCCGCGATTCTCTATTGCCGGTCCGGAAACAGTGCCACTGCCGATCAAGTCGCCCGCTCGCAACCGGCAGCCGTTCGACGCGTGATGAGCGATCATTTGCGCGAGCGTCCAATACATGTCTTTGAAAGAGGCAGTGCTGACGTGCTCGGGCTGATCTGTTCCGGACGCTCGAAGCCAAACCTCGAGAGTGATGTCGAACGCGCTGAGTTCGGGCGCTTGCAGGTAGGGGAGAACCGGCGCGTCGTGCGCGGGCGCGGATGTGCGGAAGGGCTCCAGGGCCTCTACCGTGACCATCCAGGGCGACAGCGACGTCGCGAAGTTTTTCGCAAGGAACGGGCCGAGCGGCTGATACTCCCACCTTTGGATATCGCGCGCGCTCCAATCGTTCAACAAACAAACGCCGGCCAGATGATCTTCCGCCTCTTGAATCGGAATCGGATCTCCCAGCTTGTTGCCCGGACCTAAAAAAGCGCCCAGCTCGATTTCATAATCGAGTTCTTTTGTGGCTCCGAATTGGCCTTCGCCTAATTGGCCCAGAGGGCGGCGTACCGGAGTGCCACTGACGACAATCGACGAAGCGCGGCCATGGTAGGCGATCGGGACATGCTTGTAATTCGGCAGCAGCGGATTGTTCGGACGGAACATTGCGCCGACGTTGGTGGCGTGGTGGATGGAGGCATAGAAGTCTGTGTAATCGCCGATCGCGGCGGGCAATTGCATTTGGCATTCCGTCTGGGGAACCAATTTGCGCCGGCGGGCATCGCGGCGGAGGGCGCGACTGATCTCGCGCCGTAAATCGCGCCGTTGGATGGCGCTCAGTTCGAGGTAGCCGTTCAGATTTTCGCCTTCGAGCCAGGGACGCAGATCGAGAATAAGATCTCCGATCGCTACGCCGAGGCGCGGGCCCGCGCCCAGAGGATGATCGAAAACTCCCAACGGTAAATTCTGTAGGGGAAAATCGCAGTCTGGGTGATTGGCCGATTCCACCCAGCTCCGCAAAGTGGGATCGTGCGTTTCGTCAATCATGAGGATCGGTCCAGCCACGACAGATAATAGTCGCGATCTTCGATTCCGGTCGCCTCCTCGCTGACCTGAAGCCCTCGGAACGTGTCGATCATAACCGCCAGTTCGCCGGTTTCCTTTTGCCCGATGGATGCTTCCGTGCGGCCAGGTTGCGGCCCATGGGCTAAGCCATCGGGATGCAGAGTCACCGAGCCGTACTCGATCCCGGTGCGGCTCATAAACTCCGAGTTGGCGTAATACAAAACTTCATCGGACATAACGTTCGAATGGCTGTAGGGCGCAGGCACTGCATCGGGATCGAAATCGTAGGGCCGGGGACAGAACGAGCAGACCACGAAGCCGTCGCCTTCAAAGGTCTGGTGAGTCGGCGGCGGCAGATGGAAGCGGCCCACGCGCGGTTCGAAATCGTGAATATTGATTGCCCACGGGTAATAGAACCCGTCCCAACCAACTGCATCGAACGGATGGTAGGCCAGAACCATTTCGGTGAACGTGTTGGCCTTCTTCACGATGAGCTTGAACTCGCCTTTCTCATCGTGAGTTTCGAGCGTTTGCGGGCCGCGCATGTCGCGCTCGGAATACGGACTTGATTCCATCAACTGGCCGAACGCATTGCGGTAGCGCTTCGGTGTGCGTACGTATCCCGCGCTTTCAATAGTCAGCAGCAGCCGCTTTTCGGAAGTAAAGCGATAGCGATGCAGAATGCCGCGGGGTATTACGAGATAATCACCGGAGTGAAAAGCGAGGCCGCCGAAGGGCGATTCGAGCGCGCCCTCACCCTCGCTGATAAACACGATTTCATCGCCTTGCGCGTTGCGATAGAAGCTCGAAATCTGTTCGGCGGGGCGAACCATTTCGAGCGAGACATCGTTATTGAACAAGAGCGGCGAGCGGTCGACGATGGCGTCGCCCGCCTGATCAAGCTGCCGCGTGCGAAAGTGGCGATGTCTTAGCGGCTCTGGTGCAGCGGCCTGCCACTTCACCTGTTTAATAACCTTCAGAGCGCGCACCGCGGTTGGCCGATGCACGTGATACATCAACGACGAGGGGCCGGTGAAACCCATGTTTCCGATCAGTTCCTCGCCGTAAAGCTCACCGGAGGGCCTGCGGAAGACCTTATGACGCTTGGAAGGAATCTCTCCCAATTGACGATAAACCGGCATCACTACCTCCTTGATGGTTTCTGTTTTCCCGCGACGCTCGGCAGTGTACCACTGGATGCCTCATCCCAGAAGTCGCGTCCCAGGGCGTTCAATTGTCCGTGGGCGATGTCGGCTGTGACTGCTTTGCGCGCGGCCGCGGGGTTCTTCTTGCGAATGGCGTCGACGATGGGTTCGAGCAACGTTTCGATGTCTTTCGGGACCTGTTTGGAACCGCTAGCGGCCAGATATACCAGGCGAATCGAGCGCTCGAGCACGCCCCGCAGCAAGTTTTCGAATTCGCGGTTGTGAGACATTTTGGCGATCTGCAGATGGAATCGCTGGTTCGATTCAATCAACCGGTCGAGGCTTTTCGCGCCACGCGCGGCCGCCAGCGCTTCCCGGTAGCAGGCTTCGAGCTCATCGATCTCCGCCGGCTCGGCCCGTGAGGCCGCGAGTTCCGCCGCGATGCCTTCCAGAACGATACGCGTTTCGAGCAGGTCACGAACGCCGCGGAAACTCAGTTCCGGGACAAAGTAGCCGCGCCGCGGCACGGCTTCGAGAAGCTGCTCGTTGTGCAATCGATTGCAGGCTTCGCGGAACGGTGTCCGGCCGATGACATAGCGCCCGAGAATCGCGGCTTCATTCAGAAAGCCGCCTTCCGGAAATTCACCGTGAAGAATGCCGTGCTTCAGTATTGCGTAGGCGCGGTCGGCCAAAGTGCCTTTATCGTTTTGCTTTGTTCGTGGCACGGTACAAATGAAATATACTATAAATATATCGAATGGCGACGAAGGATATGCAGAGAGCCGGTTCCGGGATCCTGGTCCCGCCGCACATCTTGGCCTTGAAGGCATATGAGCCTGGCTTAAGCACCGAACAAGTGAAGGAGCGAACCGGTTTGGACCGGGTGGTGAAACTGGCCTCGAATGAGAACCCGCTGGGCGTTTCGCCGCTGGCTCTGGAGCGTGCTCGCGGCGCCTTAGCGGGAATGTCGCGGTATCCAGCCGGCGGCCTCACGCTACGTGCCAGCCTGGCGGAGCGGTTCGGCATGAAAATTGAGAATGTCATCGCCGGTGCGGGAAGCGAAAGCATCATGGCGAATATCGTCCGCACATTTCTGGGCGACGACGATGAAGTCCTCACCACGCATGCCGCTTTTCAGGGCTTTCAAGTGCTGGCGCACGGGCGAGGAGTGGCGTATCACACCGTTCCCTACAAGAATTGGCGTTACGATCTTCCGGCGTTAGCCGACGCCATTAGCCCCCGCACCAAGCTCATTTATCTGGCGAACCCGAACAATCCCACGGGTTCATTCTTTACGCGCGATGCGTTCGAACGGTTCCATCGCCGCGTGCCGCAGCGCGTACTGATCATCTTGGATGAAGCCTATTACGAATTTGCAGCCGCCGAAGCCTCGTATCCCGACTCGCTGCGCTATCGCTTCGACAATGTGATCACTCTGCGCACGTTTTCGAAGGCCTATGGTCTGGCGGCGGCGCGCGTGGGATACGGATTCGCGCACGAGGACCTCATTTCTGTCTTGCTGAAAGTGAAACTTCCGTTCGAGCCGAGCGGGCCGGCCGAGGCCGCTGCTTTGGGCGCGCTGGACGATCGCGAGTTCCTTGTGCGGTCGGTTGCCAACAACACAAGCGGCCTGGTCTATCTCACTCGCAATTTGCGCGGCATGGGCTTTGAAACCGTGTCATCGGCGGGAAACTTCGTGATGATCGCACTGGGCAATGAGCAGCAAGCCGGGCAGGTATTTCAAGGGCTATTACAGAGCGGAGTGATCGTGCGGCCGTTAGGCGCTACCGGGTTGCCGCAGTGCCTGCGGATTTCCGTTGGGACGCCGGAAGAAAATGAGTTTTTTATAGAGGCGCTCACACGCGTGCGCCAGGAGATGGAGGCCAATTCCTATGCCACAGTTGACTGAGAAGCCGGACACGGCGGCTTTGTCCGAAGCCGACTTTCTTCCTATTCGCGGGACGGACCATATAGAGTTCTACGTAGGAAATGCCAAGCAGTCCGCTTTCTTTTACCGTGCCGCTTTGGGCTTCACACTGGTGGCGTATTGCGGCCCCGAAACCGGCACGCGCGACCGGGTTTCCTATGTCCTTCAGCAGAACAAAATTCGCTTTGTGCTGACTACGCCGCTAGCGGGCACGAGCGATTTGGCCGCGCATGTTTCGCGGCACGGCGACGGGGTGAAATCGATCGCCCTGTGGGTGGATGATGCGCAAGCGGCCTGGGAACAAACCACCGCGCGCGGCGCCATCAGCGCGCAGGCTCCTGTCCGGCTGAAAGACGTGCAGGGCGAAGCGCGTCTCTCCGCCATCCGGCTTTACGGCGATACTATTCATACGTTTGTCGAGCGCGGCGCTTACCAAGGAGTTTTTCTGCCGGGCTTTATCGAGACTCCGCCGCCGGACCGTATTGCGCGTCCCACTGGTCTTCGCTATATCGATCATGTGGTGGGAAATGTCGGCTGCGGGCAGATGAACACCTGGGTCGAGTTTTATGAACGCGTGATGGGCTTTCGCATGTTCCGGCATTTTGACGATAAAGACATCTCCACCGAATACTCGGCCTTGATGTCGAAAGTGATGACCAGCGGGAATGAGAAGATCCGCTTTCCCTTGAACGAGCCCGCGCACGGTAAGCGCCGGTCGCAGATCGAAGAGTATTTGGAGTTTTATGGCGGTCCGGGTGTGCAGCACATCGCCATGGCGGCGGACGACATCATTGAGGCCGTGACCAAGCTGCGCGATCAGGGCATCGAGTTTCTGCAGGTGCCCAGCACCTACTACGAGGATCTTACGGCGCGTGTCGGCAAGATTGACGAGCCGCTGGAAGCGCTCGCTAAGTTGGGCATCCTGGTCGATCGGGACGACGAAGGTTACATGCTGCAGATCTTTACGAAGCCCGTCGAAGATCGCCCCACCGTCTTCTTCGAAATCATCCAGCGCAAAGGCAGCCGCAGTTTCGGTAAAGGGAACTTCAAGGCGCTGTTTGAGGCCATTGAGCGGGAGCAAGCGCGGCGCGGGAATCTCTAGATATAGCACCACTACAAAGTGGTGTACAATTGGATGGTGGTCGAAACTGAGCGGCAGCTATTCATCACGCAGCCCTACGAATCGTACTCGGACGAAAACCACGAAGCTTGGCGCCGCTTGTACGCTCGCATGCTCCCCGAGTGGCAGCGCTATGCGAATCCACGCTTCCTTGAAGGCATTGGGTCGTTGTGTCTCGATCCGGAGCATATTCCGAGGCTCGAGGACGTCAACCGTTTTCTTCGCCCGCTTACTGGTTTTCGCGCGAAGGCGGTGAGCGGCTACCTTCCCGCTTTTCTGTTCTTCGACTGCTTACGCAATCGCGAGTTTCCAACTACCGTCAGCATCCGCAGCTCCGACTGTCTGGACTATCTTCCCGAGCCCGATATCTTCCACGACATCGCCGGCCATGTGCCGATGCATACCGATCCGCATTTCGCGGAAACGCTGGTACGCTTTGGCGAGTGCGCTCATACGGCGGCGCACCTCGGCCCGGGCGTGGAAAAATTGACTAGCATTATTCGCGCGATGGCGCGTTTTTTTTGGTTCACGGTCGAGTTTGGCTTGATGCGTCACCGTTCCGGCGGGCTCAAAGCGTACGGCAGCGGGCTACTCAGTTCTTATGGGGAGCTCGCCCATTCGATGGAGTCGCGCCAAGTGCAGCGCTATCCTCTACAGCTTGAATGGGTAGTGAATCAATGCTTCGAGATCGATCACTATCAGCCGCTGCTTTTTGTGGTGGATTCGTTTCAACATCTGTACGGCCTGGTGGAAGAACTGGAGAGCTGGATGACGGCGGGCAAACTGGACCAAGTGGCTCCCGGCGAGCCGCACGTGAACGAAGCCGACCTTAACAGCTTTTTGGAACCGGCGCAGCGTTAGTATTTTGAGGACGCTCTTTGGATAGGAAGACCTCCAGCCGGATCCGATCCTCCCGAATGTCCGCCTCGCGAAATTTTGTTTTTGCGGCAAATTCTTCAAAATCGCGCTTCGTGTAGGCTCGCTTGAGCAGCATGAATCGAAAGGTCAGTTTGGTCACGATGCTGTTTGCGACGCCAAGATGCATGCCATCTATGGCGTGGTGAATCGATTCCATGGAGGCATCCCGCCGTAGATCGATAATGAGCGCTTGGCCGCCGGACCTGAGAACGCGATACATCTCCTCGATAGCGCGAAGCGGTTCGGTGAAATTCTTGAACGCGGCGCAGCATACGAGAAAATCGAACGTGTCATCGTCGAACGGCATTTGGGAGGCGTTGCCCCGGCGAAAGTCGATCCGCACCTTCGCCTTCGCGGCATTCGCGCTGGCAATTTCAACAAACGTTTGGCTGATATCCAGTCCGGTGATTTGATAGTCGCCGAGTTTGGCAAGTTCGATGGCGAAATATCCGGGTCCGGGCGCAACTTCGAGTATGCTGCTCCGGGCGGGAAGCCGGTCGGCGACGCGCCTTGCGAGCGCTTTGAAGTCATCGAGGGATTTTCCGGTAAGGTTCGCGTACCATTTGGCGACCGCGCCCTCCATTCCCAAACCCTTGTAGGGTTTTACAGGTTTTACAGTGGATACCGTAGCGGCAGGAAGCATTAAATTTCCTTTCTGAAGCGATCGTAACGGGCTTTTGGAGCCTGTTGAAGCTTCGTTCGGCGAACCCGCGCGGGGGACCGGTGAATGCGCAGTTCCGGCCGCCAAAAACTCGCAGCCGTTTCCCCTTGCGCTTCGATAAGAAGGGATGTATTCTCTCCTGTAGAAGCAACATAGTAAGGAAATGGTTAGCGGGTGATGTGGAGGGATCTGTTTTTTCGTCTTCGCGCTATCTTTCGTCGCGAAACTCCAGAAGGCGAACTGGATGAAGAGCTGCGGTTTCATCTGGAAGAACAGGTCAAAGCGTATGAACAGGCGGGTCTGACCCACGAGGCGGCAGTAAGGCGCGCCCGGCTGAATTTCGGCGGTCTCGATGAAGTAAAGGAAAAATGCCGCCAGGCGCGCGGCATCTCTCTTCTCGAAACTACGTTGCAAGATGTGCGCTTCGCCATTCGCGGTCTGCGCCGCAGCCCAATTTTCGCCCTTGTCGCGCTCGTTACGCTGGCGCTCACGGCCGGTACGATCTCAACGGTCTTCAACCTGGCAAATACCTTCTTTTTCCGGCGTCTCCCCGTTGACCGGCCAGAGCAACTGGTTGCCGTTGCGCCTACGCGGCACCATGGAACCTTTCTCGGCTGGATCTCCTACCGCGACTATCTTCGTTTTCGCGATCGCAACACCACGCTCCAAGGGCTGGCTGCTCACTATTCCACCGCACCCCTGTTTGTATCTGCTGGCAATCATGCGCGAGAGATCAACGGCGCGGCCGTCAGCGCCAATTTGTTTCCATTGCTCGGTGTGAAGGCGGCACTAGGCCGGTTCTTTCGCCCGGACGAGGACAGCGTGCCGGATCGTGATCATGTTGCGATACTCGCTTACGATCTTTGGCGCAACTGGTTCGGTTCCTCCGCGGACGCGCTCGGGGCGGCTATCAAGATTAATGGCAGCTCCTTTACCGTAATCGGAGTGGCGCCCGCCACTTTTCGAGGAATGCTGGAAATACCGAGCGAGATCTATATTCCCACGATGATGCTACACGTGGGCTATCGATATTGCGACGCTCTCCGCGATGATAGCTGCACCACGCTTTCCATGGTTGGCCGTCTGGCGCCGGGGCGCAGTATCGAGGAAGCAAAGGCCGAGATGAGAACTCTGGTTCCGCTGAACTGGGGCAAGGCGCCGGAGAGCGATAACACGGGTCTCACCGTGCTTCCGCTACGCGGGGCCAATAACCACAACCACGAATCGCATGCCAGGTTCGTCAGACTACTGTTTCTGGTAGCTGCTGTTCTGCTGATCGTGTGTTGTACGAATCTCGCCAGTTTGCTCACGGCCCGCGGGGTCGCACGCGAGCGCGAGTTTGCCATCCGGGCATCGCTGGGCGCGGCCCGTCTTCGATTGGTGCGGCAGTTAATCACTGAATCCGTCTTGCTCGCAGCGATGGGAGGGGTTCTAGGCACGTTTATTTCCCTTGGTCTCACGGGTGCCGTCCGTTCCATGTTCTATTCGATGGACGCAGAAGGGCATCCGATCTATTACGACTTCGGCCCACAGCCTGCTGTGTTGCTAGCCGTGCTGACAATATCCGTAATTGCCGGATTTTGCTTTGGTCTGATTCCCGCGATTCGGTCAAGCCGGCATGGGCCCGGCGAAGGCTTGAAGAGCCATGCGCCTTCACTGAGCGCAGGTTCCCGGCTCTCACACTGGCTGGTTGGCACGCAAGCTGCATTTGCCGTGGCGCTTTTGGCAATCGCAACTCTGCTGTTGGCGAGCACCCACATGCTGGCGCGCGGAATCAGCTTCGAACCGTCGCACGTCGCTCTGATGCGGCTTCGCCCGGGGTTGCTGAAGTACCCGCCGCAGCGCGCACAGCAGTTTCAACGCACGGTGATTCGCCGGCTTCGATCGCTACCTGGTGTGGAGTCGGCCAGCATGATCGGCACGGGCGTCGTGCTCTTAGGCGGACAGGCAGAGGTTGCGCTGCCGGCGTGGTCCGATCTAAAGCGGCAGGCAGTAGTCGCCAACATGGCGACATCGGTCCTCGTTATTTCGCAACGCTACGCACGCCTGTTCTGCGCGGGCGCGAATTCGATGTGCGTGACGATCTCGATTCGCCCCGCGTCGCAATCGTCAATCAAACTCTCGCGCAGCGCTTGTGGCCACACGAGAACGCTATTGGGGAAATTCTCCTGGTCAACAGTAAAGCCTATCGCGTGATTGGTCTGGTTGAAGATGTTCGCCTGCAAACTCGGGCATATCATCCCGAACCCTATGTTTATGTTCCTTACTGGCAAAATCCGTTAGCGGTGGATGCGCGCCTTTGCGTGCGCGTGCATGGCGACCCGGCGGCTATGCTTTCATCGCTGGTACGCGAAGTTCATCGCGTAGATCCGGACGTTCCCATCGCTGAAATCATCACTCTTCCACTGCAGCTAAATGGAGCGTTTCAGCCTTTACGCCTGAGCGCGACGTTTGTCTCCTATGTGGCGGGTTTGGCAGTCTTACTGAGCGCGATGGGTGTTTACGGGACGCTGGCGTTTGCGGTTTCGCGCCGCACTAAGGAAATTGGCATCCGGATGGCGCTTGGCGCCAAAGCGCGGGAAATCCGGGCCATGATCGTCTGGGAAGAAATATCCCTTATCCTGGTTGCCATATTAGCCGGTCTCCTCCTCGCGACCGTCGGCCAGCGGCTCGTTCGGCATCTGCTCTTGGGTGCGGCGCCAGGCGACATGTTCTTTTACGCCGCCGCGGCATTGCTAGTTCTGTTGACGGGTCTATTCGCTTGCTGGATTCCCGCTCGCCGCGCAGCTCGTGTCGAACCAATGGTCGCGCTCAGAGAGGACTGACGCATAGCCGCGCGCGTTCGCAGCGTAAAATTTCCGGAGCGGCGGTCCAAGGCTCGCCGAATATCAACCTTATTGGGCGGCACGCGCGGAGCCGCAGGCCAGCGCAGGCGGCCACCGCGAAGCCCGGCACGCTTATGAAATAGCGATCGGGCTCGAGCGCAACCCCGCCGTCCGCCGCTTTCTGCAGAAACGACAGGTGGCGTTGCCGTCTTGACCTGTCCGCTAAAGAACGGAAGGGCGTGTGCTTGATTAGATACATGAAGATCGTTTCTTCAAAAGAAGTACTCAAGAACAAGCTATTCACCGTTGTCGACGAAGTGGCGCACGATCCGGGCGGCTTTGAGATTCACCGCTCTATCGTTCGTCATCCCGGATCGGCGGTCATGATGGCGATCGATGAAAATGACCGCATCCTTTTGGTGAAACAATTCCGCCTTCCCGCGGAACAGGAACTTTGGGAACTGCCCGCCGGTCGGATCGACGCGGGAGAATCGTCCCTCGATGCCGCTCGCCGCGAGTTGCGCGAGGAAACGGGCTATCAAGCCAAAACTTGGAGGAAGCTCGCGGAGTTTTGGGCGAGTCCCGGCTATGTCGCCGAGAGAATGAATGTTTTTTTGGCAACCGATCTGACCGAGGGCAAGCAAGAGCCGATGGAAGATGAGCGTATTGAAATGCGCTGGTTTTCGAAGCAGGAAGTTGGCGAATGGATTCGTACGGGGAAGATCCACGATGCCAAAACCATGATCGGCTACTTCATGTGGCTTGACTACCGGGCGCAGATCGAATCGCCGGCTACTCGCTTGTAAGCGGCCGCTCCATGAGCTCGCGAATCGCTGTGCGCGGATCTTTTTCTTCGTACAGCACCTGGTACATCTTGTAAATGATCGGCAGATCCACCCCTTGGGCTGTTCCGAGTTGATGTGCCGCGAGGCAGGTAGAAACTCCTTCGGCCACCATGGTGGTTGACGCTAGAATCTCGGAAAGCTTATGTCCCTGGCCCAGTTGCATGCCGAGCGCGCGGTTCCGCGAGAGGTTGCCGGTGGCGGTGAGCACCAGGTCACCCAGGCCAGCCAGGCCGCTCAAGGTGCGTTGGCAGCCGCCCATTACAAGAGCGAGCCGGGTAATCTCCGCCAGGCCGCGCGTGACCAGTGCCGCGACGCTATTGCTACCCAGCCCCAGGCCGCGGCAAATGCCGGCGCCGATGGCGATTACGTTCTTCAATGCCGCGCCGAGTTCCACACCAATCACATCCTGGCTGGCGTATAAGCGCAGAGTGGGCGTCGCGAAGGCGCGCTGGATTTGATTGGCTACGTCGCTATTTGCCGAAGCAATCACCACTGCGGCAGGCTCGCCCGCTGCTATTTCCTGCGCAAAGGTTGGCCCCGAGAGCACGGCGATTTTGGAATCGGGGCAGGCTTCTTGAACCACTTGCGACATCCGGCACAGCGTACCTTCTTCTATGCCTTTGGTCGCACTGACGATGGCCGCTCCTGGTGGGACGTACGGCGCGGCGATTTGCCAGATGGTCCGTAGATGAGCGGAGGGAATCGCACTGAGCACCACGTCCGCGTTTTCAAGCGTCGCCGCCAAATCGTGCGAGACCGCCACTTGCGCCGGCAGATCGAAGTGGGGTAAATAGGGCCGATTTTCGCGCAGTTCCGCGATCTCGTATGCTTTCGCCGGATCGCGCGCCCACACCCGGACGCTGGCAAAGCGCTGCGCCAGTGCAATCGATAAGGCGGTTCCCCAACTGCCCGCGCCGAGTATCGCCAGCCGATTCACGCCGCTTTGCCCTTCAGCGAAAACGTTGGTTCTTTCCCGCGCCGCAAACGAGAAATATTGCCTTGGTGCCGGTAGATGATGAGAGCGGCGGCAAAAATCGATGCCAGCAGAATATCGCGCGGTGGCCGCTGAAGGAGCCAAACCAGCAGCGGAAACACCAGCGCGCCCAGAATAGACCCGAGCGAAATGTACTTGCTCAGCGCCACGACGGCGACAAACACGAGCGTCGTTGCCAGCAGTGGAAGAGGAGTGATGAAGGCGAAGGCTCCGATGAAACAGGCCACCGCCTTACCGCCTTTGAAGCGGAGAAGAAGCGGATAGCAATGTCCAAGCATCGCCGCCGCCGCGGCCAAGGCGAGTGCAAGGACGTTGCCGTGGGTAAGGAGCGACGCTATCCAAACGGCCAGAAAACCTTTCAGAATATCGAGAAAAAGCACGATCAGCCCGGCTTTTTTCCCGGCCGTGCGATGCACGTTAGTCGCCCCGATATTTCCGCTGCCCATGGTTCGAATGTCCTGGCCCGAAGAGAGCCGCACGAACCAATAACCGAAGGGGAGCCCGCCCAAGAAATAGGCGAGCAAAGTAGAAATCCAGATCAATGTCACTAGGGCGCCGCCAACGCTGCTTCAAAACGATAATCGCGCAGCTTGCGGTAGATGCTGGCGTTCGAGCCCGGATCGCTCCGGAACAGGCTGAAGTATGTGACCCGAAAACTGCCAAGGCCGGCAGAATTCAAACCGGTTACCCGCTGCCGCAGCCGCGCCAGCGGAACCGGACCCATGATCCGCGCGAGCGTCAGGTGCGGCGAAAACGGATGCTCGTTTACTGCAATGCCGAGTGTCTGAAGCCGCGCCTCGGTCTCCTTCGCCAGTTCATGCAGCGAGTCGCCGGCGTCGACTCCTACAGAAAGGACGCGCGGCGAGCGCTCATTCGGAAACCAACCGAGTTCTCGCAAGGTGATTTCGAAGGGTTCGCGGGGTGTCAGTCCCGCCAACACTGAGTGAAGTTCTTCCAGTCTGCTCTCCGGCCACTCGCCAATGAACTTCGTGGTGATGTGGAGATTATCGAGCGGACTCCATTTGATCAGCGCTTCCGGCCGAAGAGCGCTGAGAAGCCGCTCGAGACGCAACCGCGTTTCCGGCGGCAAATCGATAGCGGTGAAGAGTCGCATGCTAATGTTCTAGCTTACTTGGAGTGCCGCTTCTTGACAAATCCCCCTGGTCTTTGCGCACTTTGTTGCGCGAAACCGAGCCGGTGGAGCTGAGCTTTTTCGAGCGTCCGGCGCGAGAACTGGCTCCGGACTTACTTGCTTGTGTTGTGGTGCACGGCCAAACCGCCGGCATGCTAGTGGAAACGGAGGCCTATCTGGGATTGGATGATTTGGCGGCGCACGCGGCGCGCGGCCTGACTCCGCGCACCAAGGTCATATTTGGGCCGGCGGGACGCGCCTACGTCTATCTCATCTACGGCATGCACGAGTGTCTGAATGTGGTCGCCGATCGCGAAGGAACGCCGGGCTGTGTGCTGGTGCGCGCCCTGGAGCCACTATGCGGTTTGGCGGAAATGCGCGAACGCCGGGGTTGGAACGGACCGCCGCCAGGTCTGACAAACGGGCCGGGTAAATTGACCCAGGCGCTTGCCATCACGCGCGCTTTGTATGGCCAGCCGCTCAATCGCGGCCCACTGACGATCCGCCGTTGGCATCAGAAGCCGAGTTTTGAAATTGCCGTCACGGCGCGCATCGGTATCAAGGAATGT
>DASYAX010000054.1:0-26308 GCA_036501045.1 Bryobacteraceae bacterium | reverse complement strand
CATCCGCACTCCTCAGCCCATCGCCGAGCTCGAGCAGGTAATGCCGGAAGCCTACCATCAGCTCCGCGAGATCACCGCCAGTCTCGAAAAGCACTATCGCGACGTACAGGATTTCGAATTCACCATCGAAGAAGGCAAACTGTACATGCTACAAACCCGCAACGGCAAGCGCACCGGTCCAGCGGCCGTTCGCGTCGCCGTCGACATGGTGGAAGAGCGCCTCATCACCAAAAAAGAAGCCGTGCAGCGCGTCGCGCCCAACCAGCTCGATCAATTGCTCCATCCCGTTCTCGATCCCGCCATGCGCAAGGGATTACAGAAGATTGCCGCCGGTCTCCCCGCCTCGCCGGGCGCTGCTGTGGGTCGCGCGGCATTCTCTTCGGAAGACGCCGTTCACTTGGCTGCCAGCGGCCCGGTGATCCTTGTTCGCAAAGAAACGACTCCCGACGACATCCACGGTATGGACGTCTCGAAGGGAATTCTAACGGCGGTCGGCGGTCTCACCAGTCACGCCGCTGTGGTCGCGCGCGGCATGGGCCGTCCTTGCGTGGTGGGTGCGGCTTCCGTTTCCGTCGACGAGACCAAAAAACAGGCGACGATCTTGTTCGAAGGCAACAAGCTCGTAATCAAGGAAGGCGAATGGATTTCTCTCGACGGCACGCTCGGCGAAGTGTATCTGGGCCAGTGTAAGACCAGCGAGCCCGATCCGAAATCCCACTACTTCGCCGCTTTCATGGAATGGGCCGACGAGTTCCGCGGCAGCTTCGGCGTGCGCGCCAATGCCGACATCCCTCGCGATGCCAAGCAAGCTCGCCTTTTCGGCGCCGAAGGTATCGGCCTGTGCCGAACCGAGCATATGTTCTTCGCCGAAGACCGCATCGCTCACATGCAGGCGATGATCCTCGCCCGCGACGAGAAGACCCGCAAAAAAGCACTGCAAAAGCTATTGCCGATGCAGCGCAAAGATTTCGCCGGACTCTTTCAAGCCATGGACGGCTTCCCGGTCGTTATCCGCACTCTCGATCCGCCGCTCCACGAGTTTTTGCCGAAGCGCGAGAACCTGATGGTCGATATCGCCAAGCTTCCACACGCTTCTTCGAAAGAAAAGAAGGAGATGGCCGCTACCTACCGCGTTAGCGTTGGCGAGCTGAAGAAATACTTACCCGAACTCCTTCATCGCGTCGAAGAGCTGCACGAATTCAACCCGATGCTCGGTCATCGCGGCTGCCGCCTCGGCATCACCTATCCCGAAATCACCGAGATGCAAGCGCGCGCCATCTTCGAAGCGGCCGTACTGGTCGCCAAGAAAGGTGTCAAGGTCATTCCGGAAGTCATGATCCCGCTGGTCGGCAGCGTCAAAGAACTCGAAAATCAGAAGGCCATCGTGGTCAAGGTCGCGGAAGAAGTTTTGTCCTCGGCGGGCTTGAAGAATCTCAAATATTATGTCGGCACCATGATCGAAATCCCGCGCGCCGCCATTACCGCTGACGAAGTCGCCAAAGAAGCCGAGTTTTTCAGCTTCGGCACCAACGATCTCACCCAGACTACTATGGGGCTTTCGCGCGATGACTACACGAAGTTTTCGAAGCAATACGAAACTCTCAAAATCTTCAAAGCGGATCCCTTCGCGGTGCTCGATCAGGAAGGTGTCGGCAAAGTAGTCGAGCTCGCAGTCAAGCTCGGCCGGAAAACCCGTCCGGATCTCGAAATCGGTATCTGCGGCGAGCATGGCGGCGAACCGAGCTCGGTCGAATTCTGTTATCGCACGGGCATGAATTACGTCTCCTGCTCTCCCTATCGGGTGCCCATCGCCCGTCTGGCTGCTGCCCAGGCCGCTATTTCGGACGAGGCTAAGGTCGAAGCGCAGCGCACGGCCTGACATGCCGCAGTCGCAGCAGGAAATCTACGATCTCATTCGTGCTGCTGTGCTGGAGAAGAGGCCCATTGCGGCCTTCTACGACGGCTTCGAGCGATTATTTTGCCCGCATGTGCTCGGGCGCAACAAAGAAGGACGGCTGCAAGTGCTCTGCTACCAGTTTGGCGGAAAGAGCACTCGCGGCCTCGAGCCCGTGGGGTCGGCGGCTAATTGGCGCTGCATCGCGCTGGCTAAACTCGAATCGGTAAAGGGGGTCGAGGGCGCGTGGAGAACTTCGGCAAATCACTCCAGCACGCAAACCTGCATCGAGTGGATCGAATTCGATGCCGAGGATCCCTCAAAGAACGGCACCAGGAGGAGCGCCGCAAAAGCAGCAGCGCAATAAATGCACTCTCGCTCTGCCGTTTCCTCGCTGGGACTTCTCGGCTTACCCGCTCCGGTCCACGAACTTGCCGCGGAAGAGTGGGATGCTTTGATTGTGGGCGCCGGCCACAATGGCCTCGCCTGCGCCGCCTACCTCGCCCGCGCTGGAAAACGCGTATTAGTGCTCGAAAGCCATGAGCGTATCGGCGGCGCTTGCACAATCGAAGAGCCATGGGCCGGAGTCCGCATGTCGCCCTGCGCCTATCTCGCCGGTCTTCTCCATCCCCTGGTGATCGAAGAGCTTGGCCTTCCCGCTCGCGGCTATGCTTGGACGCCCGCGAGCAACGGCCTCTTCGTTCCTTTCGAAGATGGTGGCAGCGTTCAACTCTACGATGACGACGTCCGCTGCCAAGGCGAAATCGCGCGCATATCGCCGCGCGACGTGGCTGGCTGGCGCGCCATGAGTGACGTCATAACACGAACGCGCAACGCCATCCGTCCGCCTGACGAAAGAGATTTCTGGATCGGAGAGCCGCCCACTCGCGAACAAATCGAAGATCGCTTAGGCAACGACGACGAAGCGCGCAATCTGCTCTTCACCTGGTCAATGGCCGAATTCGTCGAGCGCTATCTTCTTGACGAACGTCTTCAGATCGCCCTGCTCGGGCAAGGCGTCATCGGCACAAACGCCAGTCCATTCGATCCTGGCACTGCCTCGATTCGTTTTCACCACTCTTCTGGCCGGCTCGGCGGTTTGCCGGGTTCTTGGGGCTACGTCAAAGGCGGCATGGGCATGGTCTCCTTCTTTCTGGCCGACGCCGCGCAAGAGGCCGGGGCCGTCATTGCGAGTGGTCTGCCGGTTGCCCAGATTCTCACGGACGAAGGCGTCATCCTCGAAAGCGGCGAACTCATTTGCGCGCCAGTCATTATCTCGAACGCCGATCCACGAACCACCCTGCGCCTGCTGGGCCGCGACGCCGACGCCGCCTGGCGCAAACAAGTCGAGTCCATTCCCATCGAAGGCTGCACGCTCAAGCTCAATGTCTGGCTCCGGGAGCTGCCTAATTTCCGCGCACGTCCCGGCATCTGGGAGCCGCATCACTTCGCGCAAGTCAACACGCCGCTAAGCAAACAGCAATGGAAAGCTGGCTACTCGGCCGCGCGTCAGGGCCGCCTGCCCGAATCTCTTTGGACGGAGCTCTATTTCCAGAGCGTTCATGACACGAGCGTTGCGCCCGCCGGCACGCACACCATGAGCGTCTTCTCGCAATACGTTCCTTACAAATTCGCTGCGGGCGACTGGGATCAACATCGCGAAGCCGCCAAGAAATTGGCGCTCAATGCGCTCGCCCGCTTCTGCAGCAACATACCCGGCGCCGTAATCGACGCTGAAGCGCTCGGGCCCCCCGACATCGAAAAAAAAGTCGGGCTCACCGGCGGTCATATTTTCCAGGGTGAATGCCTGCCGCCCTTCATGTGGAGCAACCGTCTGTCCTCTCGAACACCCATGCCCGGTCTTTATCTTTGTGGCGCTTCGACGCATCCCGGCGGCAGCGTCATCGCCATCAATGGCCGCAACGCCGCTATGGCCGTGCTCGCCGATTCCGCCGCAGCCACTGGTTAGCCGCAAACAACAGCGCCACCAGCGGAACCAAAGCGAAATAGGGCCAATAAACTGCCAAGGGCGCTTGCGGCGGCAGCACGTTCAGATTTCCGGAAACTTCGGCGCTGTTACCTCCTTCATTCACCAGCACCTCAATGCGCCACCTTCCCGCCGACGGCAGTTTCACCGCGGCGGCATACAACAGTTTGTTAGTCGCTCGCGCGTGCGTGGCCGGAACCACGATTTCAGTAATCGTCCCCGTCTCCGTCTTTATCAGATGCAACTTCACCTCAGCATCGAGGATCGTCGATTGCCCTGCGGCCTTCTGCAGCATCACGCTCAAGTCCGTGTTGCCCACGCGCGGCTGCTCCGGCGAGCTGAAAAGGGTGATCTCGAATGGGCCGGCTTGCTCGCGAAACTGCATCTTGCCCCCATCAGCCAGCAGCGCGCCGACCGCCGCTAACGTCACCACTAGGCATCGCATTTTCAAGGCATCATCCCGCGCATCTGCATCGGTTGAAATAAAATCCAGATCCCCGCTCCGTACAACGAGCAAGCCATAACTGCCCAGGGAGCCGCATTCCGCAGCGCGTCACCCGCAACTCGCCAACCCAGATAAAGAGTCAACAACAATCCGGCATCGAGCAACAGGATCTGCGCTGGCTCTATCGACGCGATTCCCCAACTGGCCGCCAGATGAAACAGCAGATGCGCCGCCCACATCGCAAATCCGATGGGTACCAGCGTAAACACAAATCGCCGCAGCGCATCCATCCTCTGCCTAGTAAGCAAGCCGCAGCACGTCACGGCGGCCGCCGGTAACAGCAGCGCGCCAGCGAACACAAATATGCCAACAATCAGCGGCATCGAATCGATCCCTAGCCGGCTATGCCACCCATGTTCCCAAGCCATTACGGGCGCAACCATACCGGCCGCATTCACGAACGCGCCGAACACAAAAAGTAAGACCAAAGCCGCCATATCCGTTCGCTTCGACAACCGGCCCAGCGAAGACCGGTAGACATCGGTAACAAGCGTCTGCGCCGGAAGCACCGGAAGCAGACCGACGTTGTCATGCGGACACGCCTTCACGCAATCCAGACAGAATGTGCAATCCAGGTTGCCCGCCTTCTTGGGCTGGAAAAGATACAACTCGCATCCCCGCGCGTGCTCGTTGCCGCGAATGCAATCATGCGTCCGGCAGCTCTGGCAAACGGCTGCACTCCGCACCGCCACTTCTCGCGGCGAGACCAGCGAGCTGACAAAATGAAACTGCCCGATCGGGCAGACGTACTTGCAGAAACTCGCCCCTCGAAAGATTCCGTCAACCGCCAAAGCCGTCGCGAAATAGCCGGCAATGATCCACGCGGTCAGCCACGGACTGTTCCACAAACCAAACGCCTCGTACGCCCAAAGATAAATGGCAAATAATGCCACCGGCAGCCATTTTGTGCGCAGTGGCCGCGGCCAACGCAGCTTCGCCGGCAGCACTTTCCGGCCAAAGTCCCGCACCAGCGTGAATGGACATGTCATGCAGAATAGATTGCCAATCATCAGCAGCGCCAGCACCGAAAGGCCTCGCCAATGAATCCACGGAAGTACGCCGGCCATGTTCAGCGCGGTCACTTGCGATCCGAAAAACCCATCAGCCATTACCGCCAATGCCAGCAGCAGCATCGCAGCTTGCGCCACGCGCCGCATCCGTGGCGTCAGTTGCCACAACGCTCTATTCGCTCGCGGCGGCGGTCTCTTTACCCGCATCACGCGCACGGCTCGCCGAATCCCTGTCCCACCGAGCACCCGCATCATCAAAACGAATGCAGGAACCAAATACACTATCGATCCCGGCACCCACATGATCAAACCCGCAAGAATTTGGTCGTCTTGCGCGCTCAATCCACTTGCCCGCACCGCGGAGTAGCTAGGGTAAAGCAGCGTTCCTGAAAACACGAAGAACGCCGAAAGCGCCGTGTTGACGATATCCGCAAACAACAGGTACGGAATAGCGACCCATTTCGGCCAGCGCGGCTTCCCAGGTCCCGGCTGAATGATCGGCCACCAGAAAAGAATGCCGCTCCAAAAGAAAGAAGCGTGCTGAACGCCATGCCACGCCGGTGAGCTGAGCGCTAGCTCATAGAACTTGGGCAGATGCCACAGAATTGTGCTGCTGGCAAACACCAGCCACGCGGCCACCGGCGAAGTGGCCAAGCTGGCGATCTTCCGTAAAGTAGGCCAGGTCAGAAACGGTCCCAGCCCTTCTTTCACGAACCGCTTCGGCAAACCGCGCAACAACGGCAGAATGGGATGCCCAAACAGCACCAACGGCGGAGCTACCATCATCAGCAGCAAATGCTGCGTCATGTGCGCCGAAAGGAACAGGCTGTCGAACGCATCTAGCGGCGATTCGAGTGCGAGAAACAGCACCGCGATCCCGGCCAGAAACGCGCCCAGCCGCTGATGGTCGCGTTCGCCCTTTATGAGTCTGCGGCCACGCAGCCATCCGCGCAGATAGACGACCGCCGTACCGGCTAGCACCGCGGTCGCGCGCCAGTCGAGCGTCCAGGATGTCAAGGCGGCGCTGGCAATCGACTCCACGTTAATGCTGCGCTGGCGGCTGTAAAGCAGCCATATTTCGCGGCAGCTTGTTGGCCGGCTTACTCGAGGGCCGCACCGCCGGTGAACTCGGCGGCCGCAGCGTGCTCATGAACGAAACCAGCGCTTCTACTTCCGCCGGACTCAACTTCTTTCCATAAGCAGGCATGTTTCCGCCGCCCTGAATCACCTGCCGGACCATCTCCTCTTTCGTGAGCCGCGTCGCCACCGCGTCGAGCGCCGGTCCTCTCTGCCCGCCTTCGCCGCCGAGCGAATGGCAATTCCGGCACTGCTTATTTTGAAATACCAATGCGCCGTGCATCTCGAGCGGCGTGCGCCCTCGCACATATTGCGGCGGAACCGCATCTCCGCTCCAGGCGGACATCTTCGGTGACCACGGCGATGTTTGACCCATGTAGGTCAGCACGCCAATCACCAACATGGTGAAAATCACCAACAGAACCGCCACCGGCCTTCGCAGCGCGCTCTTCTCTCCCGTTCCCGAGATGAAAGGAAGCGCCAGCAGACCTCCGATCAGCAGCGCCGGCGCCACAAAAAGAATCAACACTTCCATCCAATCAGGCAGCAGCGCCAGCGCCGCGAAGATCGAAAGGAAATAGAAATCGGGCCGCGGATTCGTGTCCACTAGCGTTGGATTCGGTGGTCCACCCGGCCCCTTCGGCCCGAACACCAGCGCGCAGCCCAGAATTCCTACAATCACGATCGCCGCGAAGATCAGGTCTTTGCCGATGGCGTGCGGTACGAAGGGCACGCCTTCCTTCCGCAGAATCTCCGCGTAGTGCGCGTCGTAGGTTGCCTTGTGAACCGGATGTCCCGGCTTTGGATATTCGTTAATCCCTTTCGTCAACACCAGCCGCAAATGCATGCTGACGATCGCAATGATCAATCCTGGAATGACAAACACGTGCAGTGTGAAAAATCGCGAGAGTGTCTCGCCGGCTATGATAGGCCCGGCCAGCAGCAAATGCACTAATTGCGCTCCTATGAGCGGCACCCTCCCGGTAATCGAAGCGCCGATAGTCAAGCCCCAATAGGCGTCCTGATCGAAGCGCATTACCTGCCCGGTGAACGCCATCGCCAGCGTGCATAACAGCAGGAAAATCCCGCTGACCCAGGTCAGCTCGCGCGGATATTTGTAAGCGCCAAACAGAAAGACCTGAATCATGTGCAGCGTCATGATCGCCACCATGAAGTTCGATCCCCAGTTATGCACCGCCCGCAAATACCAGCCCCAGAACTGCGCGTGATTCAAATACTGCAGGCTCGTCCAGGCTTCGTTCGTCGAAGGAATGTAGACAAATGCGAGGCAAGCGCCGGTGATGATTTGGATAACAAAGCACAGCAGCGTCGCGCTGCCGAACACATAGAACCAACTGCCCGCGCTTGCCGGCACTTCATGGCCCGCCGTCGATGCATAGAGTGCGGTGAGGTGCAGCCGGTTATCCAGCCAAACCGCGGCTTTCCTGAGTGACTTGATCACCATGCCCTGCTCACACGGGATTCGAGAGCGTAGGCATTTGCCCGCCCTTCACCCACAATTGACCCTTCTCCACTTTCGAATCGTATTGAAATAGTCCGCGCGGTGGCGGACCGGCGGCTCTCTCGCCGTCTTCGTAATAAGCGCCGCCATGGCACGGACACAGGAACAGACCGGATTCCTGGAACCAGCGCACCGGACATCCCAGATGCGTACAGTTGATAGCGAAAACCTGAAAACGCCGCCCCTCGATTCGTCTTACCCAGCACGGTATGTCCGCCGTCATGCCATCCCACGGGCGCGTGTACGGATTGCGGTACGTCGCAATGCGCGTCGTCTTTTCCGGGAAACCCTCGAGCGGGCCCAGGGAGATCCAATCGCGCGGATCTTTCTTCTCCATGAAGCTTGAAAAGACAAACCCGATCAACGGCACGGCCAGCGCCACCCCCGCCACTACGTTCAGCGCCACGCCTGTTGCGAAAAGCCAGTTCCGCCGTGTCGGATCTTTACTCTCAGTTCCAGTTGTGCTCATTGTCGTGTTCATTATTGTTTAGCTCCATTCGCTGGCCGCAGAGACGCCAGATAAGTCACCAGATCGGCGACGTCCTGATCGTTTAACGCATGCCCGGCATTCAGAATGCGATAGTCGGGCATCCCGAGGTCTGGACGGCCCACGATAATCGACGTCCGCAGGTTCTGATCGCTGACCAACGCCAGATAATTCGGATCGGTAACAGGACCGGCAATTCCGCCCTTAAAATGGCACGCGAAGCAGTCTCGCAAAAACAGCTTCTTGCCGCGCGCATCGTCGCCGGCCAAACCTCCACTCGTGTAGGAAGGCGTCGCGCGCGGCAAGCTCACCGCCTTCGCCCAATTCTGCTCGATCCCGTTGACCAATGCGGTAATCTGCTCGCTCGTTAGCGGCCCGCCTTGCGAGAGCACCCACGGAGGCATGGCCGTTCCCGGCCGCCCTTGTTCAATCACGTGCTGCAGCGCGTCCTTCGGAATGACTGCCAGATACAAAGGATCGTTCAAAATGCGCCCTGGCCCTTTCTTTCCATCTACGCCATGACAGCCCGAACAATTCTCGCTGAACAACGTCTTAAAATCCGTCACCTTCAAAGCGGGCGCCGGTTCCGGTCCTGGCTTCCCCCAGGGCTCGCACGCCGCTGCGCAAAGCAATCCCAGGCAAGCCGCGATGACCCGCGCAATCGGCATTTACTTTTCGTCCTTGCCGCCCGGCGTTTCGAGAAACGCGCGTTCCGCGAGCGACCACGATTGCATCGTCCTGATACTGGTGCTGCGCGCGATCACGTATCCGCCTACTAACCCGAAGCCAAGCTGGCACGCCACAAACCACGGCCAACTGATCCGCGCATTCATCGCCGGATTCACGATGTTCAAGGTCGTCGCCACCAGTCCGCTCCAAAACAGCGGCATCAAAATCCCGGCCCAGAACGGCGCGTATTTCGGAAACATCGGCAGCATCACCGCGTACACCACCCCGACCAGTATGGAAATGCAGCCGTGTCCGATTAACGCGGCAAAGAAGGCAAGCTCGTTGAAGGATCGCAACTGCTGGAGCGTGGCATTGCCTAGATCAGGAATCACCGCCGCCGCCAACAGGTTGACCGGATACCAAATGCTGTGCTGCGCAATTAAGCCGTACAAACAAGCCAACCCCGCCATCGCCGCGCCGCCCGCCAAGCCGCCCCAGAAACCCGCCGAATACGGATGTATCTCTTCCGGAATGCGAACGCGATGGCGTCCTTCGCCAATCTTGAGCCGCACTACCGAACGCGCTTCTACCAGAATCGGCGCCGGACGCAGTTCGAGATCGATGGCCATTTCCTCGTGACTTTCCTTCGGAATGACATCGTGCCACCAACCAACCGCCGCGCGCCCCGCGATGATCAGGCCCACGATGCTCACCACAAAGTTTGTCACCATGCCGGCAAGCAGAAGCGCGATCCCGAACGCAAATACCATCGGCCAGAAGGTGGGCGCGGGCATTTCGATGTGCGATTCTTCGCTCCGCTCTCCCGCTTCGCCGTGATGTCTCTCTTCCGCCATAGATCCTCTATCTACCGACGATATAGACCACTGTGAAAACCACCACCCAGACGGCATCCACAAAATGCCAGTACCACGAAAGAAACATCACGCGGCGCAATTGAGTCTGAATCGGGAAACCGAGCAAGGTCACGATGAGCACCAGCAGCAGAAAGGACATGCCGACGATGACGTGGCTTGCGTGCAGCCCCACCAGCGAATAGAACGTGGTTCCGAACAAATTCGTGCCGACCGTCAAGTGATCGTGGTAAATCAGTTTCTTCCACTCGAGTCCGGTCGATGTTAGAAATTCCAGCCCCAAACAAATCGTCGCGATCCACCAGAGCTTGAACCGCCCGAGATGATTCTTCTTCAGTGCATGCTCGGCGAACACGATCGTCAGACTGCTCGAAAGCAAACAAATCGATGCCAGAATCGGCAACTCCAGCACGTCCTTCGGATACGGGCCCGTCAGGCTCTTGCCGATGTAGACCAGATAAGCGACGACGAAGATCGTGAATAGCGCCGATTCAGTGAGGATCAAAAAGACAACGCCGATCGTTCCGCGGTCGGGGAGTTTCCACTCCCGTTCCAGGGTCAGCGCGTCGATCGCCAGCGTGTTCTGCTCCGCCATCTATTGCTCGTACTTCCAATCCGGATCCTGCGGATGCTTCAGGTCCCATAAGGGCCGGCTGCTGCGAACAACCGGCAATTTCTCAAAATTGTATTCGGGCGGCGGCGATGTGGTGGCCCATTCGAGCGTCCATCCATCCCATGGATCGTCACCTGCCGGTTCGCCCGCAATAGCGGAATGAATCACATTCCATAGAAAACACGACATGGCCGCCAGTTGAACAACCACTCCCAGCGAAGACATCAGGTTCCAAAGCTCCCATCCGCGGCCCGGCGCGTACGTGTAAATTCGCCTTGGCATGCCGAGCATTCCGAGAAAGTGCTGCGGAATAAAGGTAACGTTGAAGCCAATCACAAATAGCCAAAAGTGCCACTTGCCGATGGTTTCGTTCAGCAGCCTACCGCTAACCTTCGGGAACCAGTAATACATTCCCGCAAACAACCCGAACAGCATGCCGCCCACGAGCGTGAAATGAAAGTGCGCAACCACAAAATAGGAGTCGTGAAGCTGCCAATCGAGCGGCGCAACCGCGAGCATGATCCCCGTAAGGCCCGCCACCAGAAATTGCAGCAGGAATGCGCAGCAGAAAAGCATCGGCGTCGTGAAACGCAGCTTGCCGCCATACATCGTCGCGGTCCAATTGAATATTTTGATGCCCGTCGGAACACCCACCAGCATGGAAGACGCGGCAAAGAACGTGTTCGACCACGAAGTCATCCCGACGGCAAACATATGATGCGCCCAAACGCCAAAGCTGATGAACCCGATGGCCACCACCGCGCCCACCATCGCGGGCCGGCCAAAAATGGGCTTGCGCGAGAAAACCGGAATGACTTCCGACAAAATGGCAAACGCCGGAAAGATCAAAATATAAACTTCCGGATGGCCGAAGATCCAGAAAAAATGCTGCCACAGCACCGCCGAGCCACCCGATTGCGTGTTAAAGAAGTTCCCTCCGAGGAAACGGTCGATCAGCAGCATGATTTGCGCCGCCGACAGCGGAGGCAGCGCGATGACGATCATCCACGAATCGATAAGCATCACCCACACAAACATCGGCATGCGGCTGAGCGTCATCCCGGGGCAGCGCATGCAGATGGTGGTCACGATCACGTTGATCGCGCTAGCGACGCTGCCTATACCGGCTGTCAAAATTCCCAGAATCCAGAAGTCCGTGCTGGCGCCGCGCGAAAATGCTTTCCCCGTTAGCGGCGCGTAGGCGAACCAGCCCACATCCGGCGCCGACCCCGCTCCTGATAAGCCGTTGCCGCCGATGTAGCTGAAGTACAGCAGCAGCCCGCCGAAAAGAAAGATCCAAAAGCCGAAAGCATTCAGCCGCGGGAACGCCATGTCTCGCGCGCCGATCATCAGCGGCACCAGGTAATTCGAAAGACCCGCCACCATCGGCATTCCTACCAGAAACACCATGGTTGTCCCGTGCATGGTGAATAACCGGTTGAAAGTCTCCGGCCCGACAACGTGCCCATTCGGAAACGCCAATTGCAGCCGCATCACCGAAGCCATTAGCCCGGCAACCACCATAAACAGTAGGGCGCTCGCGACGTACATCAGCCCCAACCGCTTGTGGTCAACCGTCGCGACCCAACGGTAAAGAGTTTCGGAAAAGGAAAACTCTCCCGCGCTCACTCTTGGATGTTTTAACGGATACTCAATTGAAGCCATCTGATTCCCGTCTACTTCAGCGACTGCAAATACGCCACCACTTCCGAAAGTTCGCTGCCGGTCAATTTCAGGCTCGGCATCAGGCAGCCGGGTTTCGGCCCTTGCGGATCGTCCACCCACGCGCGCAGATGCTCAGGAGTGTTCGTCATCACGCCCGCGCCCAGCGTTTGCCGGCTCATCAGGTGAGTAAGATCCGGCCCGAACTTACCCGCCGCCGGCGTCCCCTTCACTCTGTGGCAGCTCACGCAGGAAAGCGATTGAAACAGCGCCTGCGCCTTGCTCAATGGTGCGGCGTTCGCCGCGTCCTTCTGTTGTTCCGCGGCCCATTCCTTGAAATCTTGCGGCTCTTGCGCCACCACGCGCAGCAGCATGTTCGCATGCTGCGTTCCGCAATACTCGGCGCAATTTCCCAGATAGATTCCCGGCTCCCGCGGATCGATCCACGTATAGTTCGTACGATTCGGTATCAGGTCCGTCTTGCCCGCAAGCTGCGGGACCCAGAAACTGTGAATGACATCCATGCTCTCAAGCTGCAGATACGTCGCCATCTTGCCGTCGCGTGAAGCCGGAACGTGAATCTCGTTCGCCGTCACGATGCCGTAGTCCGGATAATGGATTTCCCACCACCACTGGTGTCCGATGACGGTTACTTTCAACGCCGCGGGAGGCGGACTCGCATTCTCCACTCCCGCAATCACGCGCGCTGAAACGCCGATCAGTACAAAAACAATCAAGATCGGAATCACCGTCCACGCCACTTCGATCTGATTACTGCCGTAAACCTGCGGCGGTTCCTGCTGCGAGTCGTCGCCCGGCTTACGGCGGAAACGCCACAGCGTATAGACGATTAAACTCGCCACCACCACAAAGATGGCCGCCGTGATCGCAAGCACCAGCATCGCGATCGTAAATTCCGACTGCGCGGGCGTAGCCAGCGGCTTGAAGATGTTCGCGATCCGATGCTCCGGCAGATCCGGAACACGCGTTTGCAGAAGCGCGGCTAGAGAATGCAACAGCAAGCCAATTTCCCTTCCGTACTGAATCGCAAAACTCTACTTTACCTTGCGCCGTCAAGTTATATTGAGAAGATCGCATGTCAATTGAGTTGCATCAAAGAGAGGCTGAGGGCATCGTCATTCTCGATGTAGAAGGACGTTTGGTCCTCGGTGACGGCGTATCCGCTCTTCGCGACCGCTTTAACAATCTCGGCGGCGAAAATAAGTTCATTCTGAACCTGAAAGATGTCCCCTATATCGACAGCTCGGGCTTAGGCGCGTTGGTTACCTGTCATTCGGTCGTTGAGGCCGCTGGCGGCGCGCTCCGGCTGCTGCATCTCTCAAAGCGCAACATGGAGCTGCTCGTTCTCACCAAGCTGAGCACGGTCTTCCGCATCTTCGATGACGAGCAGGAAGCCGTGAATAGCTTTTTCCCCGATCGCGAGATAAAGCGCTTCGATATCCTCGATTTCGTAAAGAGCCAGGAAGAAGGGGAAAAGCCCGTTTAATGCACGTCGAGCGACATGTTCACGATTTCGAACTGAAAGCGTTCCGGCGGTAGCGAAGAAATCGGGCTCGGCGTCATATCGAGCCACGTCTTGTAGGCGCTCTGGGCAACTGAGCTGTTCAAATAGAACAAAAATTGGTCGGAGCAACAGCGAATGGGCGGCATCTGCCGGAACGCGAGCCGGAGGCCGACCGCCTTGTTGAGTGACACGCCTTCCGTTTGAATCGCTTTGTCTTCGAGAAGCGTCACGAAGCTGCTACGTCCGGCGTGCGGCCATACGTCGCTGCGCAGCAGATTACGAAGCTCCAGCCGCGCGCCGAAAGTGATTTCGCATTGCCGGATCCACTCGACCACCGCATCGCCCCAATGCCAGTGGCACAGCAGACCCAGGTATTGATCCACCAGATTCAACGCCAGGTCCAGTTTGCGGCGCTCCACCACTTCTTCCGCGGCGATCGCATCGCCGCTAACCGGCGGAATCATGTCTTCCTGCTCGATGATCTCGGCCGCAATCCCCATCATCTTGTCGAGCCGCTTTACGTCTGGCGCCGTCTTGACCAGCAGCGGCGGAAGTTCATGCGTCTTACCGCCAGGAACCTCGACAAACTTTCTATCCCCAACGATGTCCATAAGCAACCTCGTTCTTATCGACAAACCAGGTCGACCTATCAGTCGTCCACTCAATTGTAGAGACGTTTCAGATCGGTGACAAGTTAGCGCAGTACCGCCTCCTAAGTTTAAGTGACAAATATCACCCTTTTTGTTTCATTCCCGGCTCATTTTTAGCAGCAAACAAGCGGGAGTGCCAGCGCGAGCCTTTGAAAATCCTCACGATATGCTGAAATATATGCTCTGTCCGGGCCTCTGTTGCCTGGCCCTTACCTGCCTGACTGCCCTAACCGCTCTTTCCGGTGAAGGGGCATCGCTTCCTTCTTGTTCCGAAGGCGCGCGCAATTATCTTCCCTGTGAGCTTGCCTTCCCCTATCAGCCGAGCGAGCTTCCGCCCTCTTCGTCGCCCTATCGGAACGAATTGCTCAACGTCGAATTTCGCTCACCCAATCACGTTACTTACCTGATGCGCGAATTTGCGGGCGCGGACCGCACGTTGCGGGTGCGCTTCACGCCCATCGAGGCCGGCACTTGGACCTACAAAGTTACTAGTTCCATCGCGCGTTATGACAACCAGGAGCACACCTTTAACGTCGCCGAAAGCGACGCCTCCGGCATGGTCAACGTGGCCAATCTGCGGCATTGGCGCTCCAGCAACAAAAAACCGCACCTGTGGCTATCCGCCGCCGCACCGTTCCTCCAAATCGATCCGGCGAATTTCGAGACCTGGCTCGACGCCCGCAAACACGACGGTTTTACACACATTCGCGGCACGCTGCTGACCCTCACCGCCGCGGACAAGCCGCTCACCGCCGATGCCGAGCCGAATCCTTCTTACTTCGCCGCTCTCGACGACAGAATTCTGCCGGCTGCCCAAAAGGGCTTCACCGTCGATCTTTTGCTGGCCGGCGATGCCTTCGTCCATTCCGGCGCACTGAACAATCGCGAGCAGCTCGATCCGCTCTTTCGTTACCTGGTCGCTCGCTACGGCGGGCTCAATGTGACCTGGCAAGGCATAGAGCATTTCGAGGATGTCCCCGGTTCGCGCTCGCTCCTCAAGGATTTCGGCGCGCTTTTGCAGAAATACGATGGCTTCCAACATCCGCGCTCGACCGACGCGCGCGTTAGCTCTTCGCCGCTGCTTCCCGACGGCTGGATGAACTACCTGATCGAAGCTTCGCCAGATCCCCAATTCGCCGCTGTCGAGCACCAGTTCACCCAACAACCCGAAATTCACGTCATCAACGCGACCGATCCCGATTCCTTCCGGCACGAGCTCTGGAACGCCGCCACCAACGGCGAATATCCCAGCGTCTCCTATGAGAGTCTGCGGAACGAGGCGAATGTGAAGGCCATCCAGACCTGGGCGAGAGTCCTCGCCGATACCCGCCATTGGGAGCTGGAACCTTATTTCGATGTCGACGGCGCGCGCGCCATCGGACTAGATGAAGTCGAGTATCTGGCCTACGCGCAATCACCGGGCATCGTCGAAATCAATCTGCCGAAGCACAAGTACAACCCGGACTGGGTGAATCCAATCAGCGGCGAGGAAATACCGCTCAAAGACTACCGGGGCGAGGTTTTCAGCCGCCCGACTCCCGACAACGCGCACGATTGGGTGCTCGAAGTGCCGCGCGAGGGCCACAAGGAATCGATGCTGCGTTATTACTATTTCGAATCGCAGGACCCGCCCGTGCAAGAGGTCGAAACCGACCCGGCCAAAGCTCCCTTCGAGCTCGTGGATCCTCCAGGCGATGCCGTCAGCACGCGAATTCCTACGCCGTTCAAAGTCAAGATCACGCGAGCGAACCGCGCGAGCCGGTCCATGCAATACGTCTGGTGGGGCGAAGTCGTAGCCGGTGGCGCCGGACCGCGCGTGCTGGCGCTCGGTGCGAATGGCACGTTCACGCTGCCTGCGGAGCTCGCCAATCCGGGTTCGGATTTGAACCTTCGCGTGCTCGCCATCAACGCCTTCGGCAAGGCCTACGAGTTGGACAAAGTCTACCGCCTCACGCCGTGACCATTCTGGCGTTGGACACGACCTCGGAATTGGGCAGCTTGGCCGTGCGAAAAGACGGCGCAACGATTTCCGAAGTCACTCTGCGGGCGCCGGAAGGCTTCGCGCATTTAATCTTCCCGGCCATCGAGGAACTGCTTCGTGAGACCGGCACGAATTTGAAAGAGATCGACTGCTTCGCTGCCGCCAACGGGCCGGGTTCATTCACCGGTATCCGCGTGGGGTTATCGGCCATCAAAGGACTGGCCGAGGCATTGAGCAAACCGGCGATAGGCATCTCGAATTTGCGGGCGCTCAGTTGGTTTGGCAGTTTGCCGTTACGTGCGCCGCTGATCGATGCGCGCCGCGGCGAAGTCTACACAGCCGTATACGATGCAAATCTGCGCATCATAGTTCCAGAGGTCGTCCTACCGTTGGCGGCCTGGCTCGAGAAATTCGAGAAGCCGGAATACGAGCGTGTTTCGCAGGAAGGCGCACTGCGCCCGCTGGCCGCCGCGGTCGCTTATTGCGCCGAGACCGATGGTCCAGCGGGCTGGCAGGATCCGGCCGCATTGGATGCGAACTATGTCCGCCGCTCCGATGCAGAGTTGTTCTGGAAAGATGGCACATGACGGCGTACCCTCAAGTCCGGCGGCGCGACGTCCTTCTGGGCGCTCTGAGCTTGACGTCTCCGGAAGGCGCCGCTGTGCTCATGGGGGTCGCCAACCGTCGCATAACTCCGCGCCCTGTCGCTCGCCGGCAAACGAGATCATAGGAGGCTCATCGGAGCGGATCGTGACCACGGCATGGTCATAGCCGTTTGCCATGATTTTAATCGGAGCGAGCGAGGCGCTAAGCGCAGCAGGAGAATGCCTGCGCTGGAGCCAATACGGAAACGCCAACGCTACGCACAACAGCAATGCCGCGAGACTCATCCACAGCTTCACGGAACCTCCGATGTCAACTTCGTGATGATTCCCTTCGCTCCAGCGGCCCAAACGTTGTTGCCGGCGGCTGCGACGGCATTGAATCCAACGTCCGAGATAGCTTGCCAATGTTGCCCGCCGTCACGGGAGATGTCGGAACCGGAGCTACCCACGGCAATCACCCGGTCACTACCAACAAACACCACGGCCGAGCGATAGCCGCGGAGCGCGCCGCCGTCCGGCGCCGCCCAGGTTTTACCAGCATCGGTGGTAAGCGCAATGGTGTGTATGCCGGCGCGTGGATCCTGATAATCGCCACCTACGGCGATGCCATGCCGAGCATCTGAAAACGCCAGCGAGAAAATGCCGGCCGATTTCACGCCGCCGCTCAAAGGCGTTGGCGACACCTTCCACGATTTGCCGCGATCGGAACTGCGAAACACGCGCGCCGCGCCGGGACCGCCTGTGGCGAACCAGGCGTTCCGCCGTCCCTGCGTAATCAGACAAGTGCCGCTCGCCGCGAACGCTCCTTCTTCGCGAAGCGCAAGCGGCGTCTGCCGGCGCTGCCACAATGTCCCGCCATCCTCTGTTGTGAATATCGCGAAATGACCGTCCACCGGATCGCCGAGAATGATGCCATGCCGCCGGTCCCAAAACGCCAGCGCATCGAGGAAACCGTTCGCGTCGGGATTCGTGAACAGCAGTTGCCAATGACCGCCTCCATCGTCCGTTCGATACAAACGGGAAGCGGCGTCCATGCCGCTCAAAAGCAAGTAAGCGGTATTCGCATCGAACGCTTCCACGTCGCGGAAATCGAGTGATTCCGCCCCAGGCACAATACCGGAACGCCAATGAGATCCGCCGTCGGTCGTAACCAGGTACGTTCCTTTGGTTCCGCTCGCCCAGACCACTTGCGGCGAGACCGCATCGAGCCCCCGCAGGCTGGCGGTTGTGCCGGATGGTTGTTGTGCCCAGGCCAACACCAAAAGGGCGGCGTGAATCATGCCTCTATATTCCGGCATTCACCGGTAGCGGACCGTCGCTCGCCGATTTCGGCGTGAAAAACCGGTCTCTTGCGCCTACCATCGAAACTGAGGTAAGACAATGAGTTCCAACGAGTTGGGTTCCGGACGTAGAAATTGGGAAGGCATGGCGCTTCCGCTGGTATTGATGGTGACTGGATTAATTCTGATCGCTGGAGATCATTTTGGCCTTCTTTCGCTGGATCGGATTCAGAATCTCTGGCCCATGGCGGTCATCCTCGTGGGGCTTGCCGAATTGATTCCCGGCCCGAGCTCCAGATGAGAGAAGACTGCCGCAGGAGCAGGCTGCTGTCGCTTGCTATCCTCCTGATCGTCGCCGGAACACTTCTCTTTCTCGGCAACCTTGGCCTGCTTCCGATTCACGACGTCTGGAGTTATTCGCCCTTGTTATTGATCGCGCTGGGTGTGCTGCGGCTGTCGAATCCCCGAAACGTGAGCGGAAGAGTATTAGGCATCGGCCTAATATGTTTCGGCACGTTCTTCCTGCTGCTCAACCTGAATATTATCCACATACGAGCCAATGACGAAAGCTGGCCGATCGCGTTGCTGCTGATCGTTTTCGGAACGGCAATGCTGATAAAAGTGCTGGATCCAAACGCTTCATTCAAGCCCGCGTTGGGTTTTACACCGCGCCAGCGCGTCGGCGACGAAAACACGCTGCAGGATATGGTGATCTTTGGTTCCGCGAAACGCAAGCTGGACAGCGCTATGTTTCGCGGCGGCGAAGTGGTCAGTGTGTTTGGCACCATCGAGGTGGACCTGCGGCGCGCTCGAATTTCCGCGCCCGACAAGTCGGTCACGCTCGATGCTACGGCCGTATTCGGGCAAGTCAAAATCAGGGTTCCGGAGACTTGGCGAGTTACCGTGATGGGCTCCGCCATCCTCGGCAATTATGAGGATAAGACGATCCCGCCGAACACCGGCATGGACGCGCCGGTGCTGATCATTACCGGCGCGTCGGTGTTTGGCTCGGTAGAGATTGAGGATTAGATTTCTTTGAAATGCATCCTCTCTTCCAGAGTAAAAGCACGTTACTGGCCTATGTAGCGGCATGGATCCCCCTGGGCGCCATGCTCGGCTTCATGTTGAGCGTTTCCGGCCGCCTGAAGTGGATGGAAACCATCGGGCTTACTGTTCCCATCACCCTCTTGCTGGCTTTGGTTTGTCTTTCGCCGTGGTATTCGTGCCGGTTTTTGCCTTTGAACCGGGCATCTCCCTGGAAGCTATTGTCGAATCACTTGCTGGCGGCCATTTGCGCTAGCGCCATCGTGCTCGCCCTTGTTCCCTTTCTGCTGATGCTGCTCGGCAAATTTCATGCCGGCCTCGAACGCAGAATCCATCCCGCTCTACCGGTGCTTGCCGGCATGGTTTTTCTGTTCTATCTGCTGTCGATCGCGCTGCATTATGTTCTGCTCGCGGTCGAATCTTCGCGGCAAGCAGAGGTGCTCTCTCGCGAGGCCGAGTTGAAGGCCCTCAAGGCGCAAGTCAATCCGCACTTTCTGTTCAACAGCCTCAACTCCATCAGTGCGCTCACAAGCATCGATCCGGCGAAAGCCAGGGAGATGTGTGTTCGCCTGTCGGATTTTTTGCGGAATTCGCTGCGCTTGGGTGAGCGCGTGACAATTCCGTTCGGCGAAGAACTGGCGCTAACCAGCACCTACCTGGATGTCGAGCAGGTGCGCTTCGGCCAGCGCTTGCGCATCAAACAGGATTTCGAGCCCGCCTGCACGGATTGCGAAGTGCCGCCCCTGCTGGTTCAGCCGCTGGTCGAAAACGCCATCAAGCACGGGATTGCCACGCTCACCGACGGTGGAGAAATCGCCATGAGCGCGCATGTGCACCAGGATCGGCTGCGCTTCACCGTCGAGAATCCGTTCGATCCGGACGCTCCCGCGCAAAAGAAAAGCGGCTTCGGCCTGGTCAATGTCCGTAATCGCCTCAAGGCGCGCTACGGAAGCGCCGCCAAGCTGGATGTCCAGGTGGAGCCGGGACTTTATCGCGTGGTGCTGTCCATGCCCTGCGGTGGAAAATCCGGAGCGAGGAGTACGGTGCTCGAATGAAAATCCGCGCCATTGTGGTCGATGACGAAGAATTGGCGAGACAAATCCTGCGCGAATATATCGGCCGCGAAGACGATATCGAGATTGTCGCGGAGTGCGGCAATGGATTCGATGCCGTGAAGGCGATTGGCGAGTTGAAGCCCGATCTGCTGTTCCTCGACATCCAGATGCCGAAGCTCGACGGCTTTGAAGTATTGGAACTGGTCGAGCGCGATCTGGCGGTCGTTTTTGTAACCGCCTACGATCAATATGCGATCAAGGCGTTCGACGGCGCGGCTGTCGATTACCTGCTCAAGCCCTTCGATCTGGGCCGTTTTCAGACGGCGCTCGAGCGGGTGCGCCGGCGGCTGGGCGAGACCGGCCGCGTCATTTCGCCCGTTGAACTGAAGAACGCCGCGCAAGGTCCCGAACGCCGCGCCGAAAGAATCGTGGTGAAGGACGGCGCGCGCGTCCACATCATTCCGCTCAGCCAGCTCGACTATGCGGAAGCGCAAGACGACTACATCGCGCTGCACAGCGGCGGGAAAAGCTATTTGAAGCAGCAGACCATTTCGAGTCTCCAGGAATCGCTCGATTCGAAGCAGTTTGTGCGCGTGCATCGTTCGTTTCTGATCAACCTGGAACGCGTCGCGAAGATCGAGCCGTATACCAAGGACACGCGATTAGCGGTGATGGCGGACGGTTCGCAGATACCGGTAAGCCGCGCCGGCTATCTGCGATTGAAAGAAGCCATGGAGAGCGGTTGAAGCTCCTAGGAGATATCATCAAATCTCCGACAAATGAGGAAACTTCTGACCGTTTTTCTGGCGGCCATCGCGCTTCTTGCGCAGGAGACGCCGACCGAGCGTCAAGCCTCGGGCGATGTCCTGCGCAAAATGGATGCGCTCGAAAGGTCGCTGGATGTTCCCGGTCTGGTAGCGCGTTTGACGGCTCCCGACGCCGATCGCGATACGGTCGTGGCGCGAGCCAAAGAATTGATGGATTCCGAGATGCTCGCTCTCGGCGACGAGATCACGCGCGATCCCGAAATCGGCTTCGAGGAGCAGCGCGCGGTTCGCCGGTTGACGGAATGTCTCCAAAAACACGGTTTTGAAACCGAGGTCGGCATCGCGGGGTTGCGGACTGCCTTCATCGGGAAATACAAGCGAAAAAGCGGACCGGCGGGCGGCCCACATTTGGGTGTAATCCTCGAATACGATGCGCTTCGCGGAACGAAAGGCCCATTCCATGGCGATCAGCACAGTACTCAGGGTCCGATCGGGATGGCTGCCGCCATCGCGGTAGCCGAGTATCTGGACCGAAAGCGAATCCCCGGCACAGTGACGGTATTTGGCACGCCCGGCGAAGAGATGATGCCGCCGGTGGCGAAAACGGTAATGTTCGAGGCCGGCGTATTTCGAAGAATGGACGTGCTGGTGCGCAGTCACTCCGTCAGCAGAACGGTTCGCCCGGCGCCCGGCTTCGGAACGTGCTGTTTGAACATCAACGGAATGAAATACATCTTCAGCGGCGCGCCCGCGCACCAGATGACCGCCTGGGCCGGGCGCAATGCGCTCGAAGGCGTCATTCATCTGTTTGAGAATATCGACAGCGTGCGCAGTAATATCCGGCCTGAAGCGCGCATCCAGGGCATCATTACAGAGGGCGGCGCGGCTCCGAACGTGGTTCCCGACCGGGCCGTGGCGGACTTTTACGTTCGCTATCCTGACGCGGTTTACTTGCGCCAGGTGCAGGAATTTGTGGACAACGCCGCAAAAGCGGCGGCTCTCTCAACGGGGACGAAAGTTAAGATCGAACTTTATGGAAAGGACCGCGATGGCATTTCGGTGGCGACACTTGCCGAGCCGGCGTTCGCGTATATGAAAATGTACGGCGCCACCGGCGTGCTGGCCGCGCCTGGGAAGCCGGAAGGGTACGAGGAGACAGGCAGCGTTTCGAGCGAGATTCCCGGCATCGGTTTCGCCGCGAAGACTTCGAATTTCGCCAACCACACCTATGAAATGGAGACAGATGCCCTGGCTCCCGTCGGACACAACGGCTTTGTCACCGATGCGCGCGCCATGTCCGCGCTTCTGTACGATCTGGCGACTCGTCCGGACTATCTGGCGCAGGTGAAGACTGAGTTCGCCGGAATTAAGGCCTTATCCGCCGAGTATCAGGAGGCGCTTGAAAGCGTCTATACACTGCCGAAGGTACCGGAGCCCAAGTAGACAAACCTATGCAAAACGAAAGTTGTGATATCGGACTGATCGGTCTGGCCGTGATGGGCCAGAACCTGGTTCTGAATATGAACGACCACGGTTATCGAGTGGCGGTGTTCAATCGAACCGTTTCCAAAGTGGATGACTTTCTCGCGGATGAAGCGAAGGGTACGCAGGTGGTGGGCGCCCATTCGATCGAGGAACTGATCCAGGCCCTGAAGAAGCCGCGCCGGGTGATGATGATGGTGAAGGCTGGAGACACGGTCGATCACATGATCGATCAATTGGTTCCGCATCTGGAAAAAGGGGACATCGTCATCGATGGTGGAAACTCACATTACCCCGACACCAATCGCCGCACCAAAAGTCTGAACGAGAAAGGGATTCTCTACATTGGCGCCGGTGTATCGGGCGGCGAAGAAGGCGCGCGATACGGCCCGTCGATTATGCCGGGCGGTAATCCCGAGGCTTGGCCCCATGTAAAGGAGATTTTTCAGTCCATTGCCGCCAAAGTCGAGGACGGCTCGCCCTGCTGCGATTGGGTGGGAGAAAACGGCGCCGGCCATTACGTGAAGATGGTTCACAACGGCATCGAATACGGCGACATGCAATTGATTTGCGAAGCCTACGATTTGCTCGAAAAAGGCCTGAAGCTAAGCGCGGATGAGCTTCATGAAATTTTCAATGATTGGAACAAGGGCGAGCTGGATAGTTTTCTGATCGAAATCACGGCGGAGATCTTTACTAAGAAGGACGATGACGGGGCGCCGCTGATTGACAAGATCCTGGATACGGCCGGCCAAAAAGGAACTGGCAAATGGACAGGCATCAGCGCCCTGGATTTGGGCATGCCGGTCACTTTGATTGGAGAGGCCGTGTTTGCGCGCTGCCTTTCGGCGCTAAAGGATGAGCGGTTGGCGCTGTCGAAGGTATTGACCGGGCCCGCACACAGTGTAGACTCCGTTGATCGGAAGTCCTTCATAGAGGACGTGCGGCGCGCGCTCTACTGTTCCAAGATGATTTCCTACACGCAGGGCTACATGCTACTGCGCGAGGCGGGGAAGGAAGAAGGCTGGAACCTGAATATGGGCGGTATCGCTTTGATGTGGCGCGGGGGATGCATTATACGCAGCCGCTTCCTGGGAAAGATCAAGGAAGCGTACGACAAAAATCCGAAGCTCAGCAACCTGCTGATGAACGATTTCTTCAGCGGTGTGCTAAATAACTACAACGCATCGTGGAGAAAGGCCATTATTCGCGCGGTAGGATTTGGAGTGCCGACGCCCGCGTTTTCGACAGCCTTGGCTTTTTACGATGGTTATCGCACCGAGCGTTTGCCGGCCAATCTCTTGCAAGCGCAGCGCGACTTCTTCGGCGCGCATACCTACGAGCGAACCGACAAACCGCGCGGGCAATTTTTTCATACCAACTGGACGGGCCGGGGCGGGCGGGTGGCCTCCGGCTCTTATAACGCCTAGAACAGATCAGAGACGGAGCAGAATATGAATTACGGTTTCGATATCCGGCAGGACGGCGCGCTGGATTTTGTTTCGATCGGCGGCCTGATTTGCCGCCTGGACCCGGGAATCATACCTTTCCGGAAAGCATCGGAATGCCGCATTCACGTAAGCGGTGGTGAATTCAACGTGGCCGCCAATTTGTCCGATTGCTTTCGTTTGAAAACTGGCGTCGCGAGCGCCATGGTCGATTACCCGTTCGGCGATTTGGTCGCGGAGCGGGTCAGGGCGATGGGCGTGACACCTTTCTACAAGCACTTCAAGCATGATGGCGTAGCCGGCCCGAACATCGCGACGGTGTATAGCGATCGGGGACAAGGAATTCGTCCACCGGTGGTCTTTTACAACCGCGCCAACGAAGCGGCCGGCCAATTGAAGCCGGGGGATTTCGATTGGAAAACCATCTTTGCGGGCGGAGTGCGCTGGTTTCACAGCGGCGGAATTTTCGCGGCGCTTTCGCCGACCACCTCCGAGGTAATCATCGAAGGCATGCAGGCGGCGAAGGCGGCGGGAGCGGTCATTTCGTTCGATTTGAATTTCCGGGAAAAGCTATGGAATGTGATCGGGGGCGCCAAGAAGGCTGTCGAGGTGATCGATCGCATTGTGAAGAACGTCGACGTGCTGGTGGGCAACGAAGAAGACATGCAGAAAGGACTCGGTATTCCCGGCCCCGAAGTGGCTGCCAAATCGAAGTTGGACCCGAGCGCGTTTTTCGGCATGATCGATGAAGTGCGAGAGAAGCATCCGCAAGTCAAAGTGGTGGCAACCACGCTGCGTGAAGTGCACTCGACCAACCGCCATAGCTGGAGCGCGGTGGCATGGATCAACGGCTCGACTCACGTCGCCCCTACCGCTGAGCTCGACGTCTATGACCGGGTAGGGGGCGGGGATGGTTTCGCGGCTGGATTCTTTTACGGCCTGCTTACGGGCGAATCTAATGAAGAGGCCGTCAAGCTTGGCTGGGCGCATGGCGCTCTGATCACCACTTTCCCCGGCGACACGACCATGGCTTCGCTCGAGCAGGTGCGCGCGACCGCCAAAGGAGGATCGGCGCGAATCCAGCGTTAGCGGGCCAGATCCGTGCCGATTTTGCCCTCATTCAGGCGAGTTTTGGCGCGGTTCTCGCGATGCTATCATCGAGTCAGAAAGCGGTAATTCGTATGCGGACGCGCAATCTGTCTCGCATTTTTCCGGCCAGCGTCCGCCATGGACGCACTTCCTCGCGCCATTGGCTCACGGTTGCCGCTGTGCTGGGATGCTGTGTGGTCTCGGCTTCAGCGGGACAGCAGGATGAATCGATCAGCAGACGGCCTCTTTCGGCTAATACCGCCCCAGCGAACCGGTCCGTAGATATACGGGTGGACCGGACGGTGGTGCTGATCAATGTAACCGTGACGGACCCACTCAATCGATTTGTTACCGGCCTCGAGAAGGAGCACTTCCGGTTGTTCGAAGACAAGGTGGAACAGGAAATAACGCAGTTTTCGAGCGAAGACGCTCCTATCTCCATCGGCTTGGTATTCGATACCAGCGGGAGCATGGGCTCGAAGCTGCAGAAATCGCGGCAGGCGGCCGCGGAGTTCTTCAAGACCGCCAATCCATCCGATGAATTCTTTCTCGTGCAGTTCAACGACCGACCAGAGCTGACTGTTCCATTCACTACCGACACGGACAAGATTCAGAGCACGCTGACCTTCACACAATCGAAGGGACGGACCGCGCTGCTCGACAGCGTTTATCTGGCGATGCACGAGATGAAAAAGGCGCACAATCCGCGCAAGGCGCTGCTCATCATCTCCGATGGAGGGGACAACAGCAGCCGCTATACGGAAACGGAAATCAAGAACGCCGTGCGCGAGGCGGACGTCCAGATCTTCGCGATTGGAATTTTCGAATCGATGGGCAATCGCGGGCGGACGCCTGAAGAAGCATCCGGACCTAGTCTGTTGAACGAGCTGGCCGAGCAGACGGGCGGCCGGGAATACGCGGTGGAGAATGTGGCCGAGCTTCCCGACATAGCGGCGAAGATCGGAATCGAATTACGGAACGAATATATATTGGGTTACTCGCCGAAGAATCGCGAACGCGATGGCAAGTACCGGCGCGTGCAGGTCAAGCTGAATCAACCGCGCGGGTTGCCGCCGCTCAAAGC
>DASYAX010000053.1:0-1792 GCA_036501045.1 Bryobacteraceae bacterium | reverse complement strand
CACCGCGAGGGCGCCACGATCTGCATGGTTACGCACGACCCGCGTTACGCCAGCATCGCGGACCGGACCATTCACCTCTTCGACGGCCGCATCGTCGAAGAAACCTTGGGCACGCGCACAGCGACCGTCTAGACGGCTTCTGAAAACCTAAATCGTCCAGCGTTGGAAAAAGGCAATTCGACGCCGCAAGACGGGTGTGTTCAGAGGAGTTCAGAAAAATGGGAAGCCTGATTCAAGATCTTAAATATGCAGTGCGCATGTTAATCAAGAGCCCCAGCTTCACCGCGATTGCTATTCTTACGCTCGCCCTCGGCATCGGCGCAAATACTGCACTTTTTTCCGTCGTCAATGGTGTGCTGCTCCGACCGCTGCCTTATGCGCAACCAGACCGCCTCGTGATTCTTTCCGAGAAATCGGCCAGCTTCGAGAGCTCGTCAATTTCCTATCCAAATTTTCTCGATTGGCAGCGCACGAACACTAGCTTTACCTCGATTGCGGCTTATCGCAGCGACGATTTCAACATCACTGGCAGCGGTGAGGCCGAGCGTGTCCGTGTGGGCATGATTTCGGCGGGATTTTTCGAGATTCTGGGCGTAAATCCGGCTCGCGGTCGATTCTTTCATACCGACGAAGATCGCCTCGGGGCCGCACCCGTTGCTCTCGTCAGCGCCGGTTTGTGGGAAAGCAAATTCGGCTCCACGCCGGACATCGTCGGCAAGAGAATCGTCATGAATGGCACCGGCTACACCGTGGTTGGAGTGGTGCCCGCGAGTTTCCGGATGGAATCCACGAACTTCGGAATCAAGGATGTCTTCGTTCCCGTCGGACAGGACAAGGATCCCCTTTTTTACGATCGTGACGTGCACGAAGGTATGCGCGCGGTAGGCCGTCTGAAGCCGGGCGTATCTCTGGCAGCGGCCCAGGCAGACATGAGTCAGATCGCGAGTAACCTGGCGCAGACGTATCCGAATGCCGATAAAGGTGCGGGCATTGGCCTGGTGCCACTGAAGAAGGATATCGTCGGCGATGTACAGCCGTTCCTGCTGGTATTGCTGGGCGCCGTCGGTTTTGTTTTGCTCATCGCCTGCGTCAACGTTGCCAATTTGCAACTCGCTCGGTCGACCACGCGCGCGCGGGAATTTGCGATCCGCGCTGCGCTGGGCGCGAGCCAATCTCGCGTGATTCGTCAGTTGCTTACGGAAAGCATTCTGCTCGGCTTGGCTGGCGGCGCGCTGGGCCTGTGGTTGGCGGCGTGGGGCACTCAAGCGGCGTTGCGCACTCTGCCGGAAACTCTGCCGCGCGCTCAGGACGTCGGACTCGATGGACGCGTACTCATCTTCACGTTGCTCGCCTCCATTGCGGCGGGAGTGATTTTCGGGCTGGCACCGGCCTTGAAAACAGCGCGGCCAAATTTGCAAGAAACGTTGAAAGAAAGCGGCCGCGGCGCCAGCGGTGCGAAGCACCGGGCCCAAGGTGTATTTGTCGTGATCGAAATGGCCATGGCACTGATCCTGCTGATCGGCGCCGGGTTGATGATTCGCAGCTTGGTTGACCTGTGGAGCGTCAATCCAGGATTTAATTCCCGCGGCGTCTTGACCTTGGCGGTTTCCATGTCGCCTTCTCTGGGCGAAAATGCGGCAACGAGCCGCATCGCGATTCGCCAGCTGGACGACACGCTGCGCAACATCCCGGGCGTGGAAGCTGTTTCCTCTACCGGCGGCGCGTTGCCCATGAGCGGCGACAGTGAGCTGCCATTTTGGCTTGAAGGTCAGCCAAGGCCGGCCAATGTGAG
>DASYAX010000052.1:0-5602 GCA_036501045.1 Bryobacteraceae bacterium | reverse complement strand
ACACGGAGCGGATTCGTACTTTGGCGCCCACACGAGCTTACCGGTTGGACAGCCCCCGAACTAACGTCTACGCTGCAAATAATGACCCTGTCCTCCCGCGCGAGTAACTGGAATGCGTAGTAGCGGCCAGAGAAGCCATTCGATTCCGCCGAACTAATAGCCCAATCGCCGTTACCATCGGCATTGGCTGACAACGAAACATATTTGACTGCATTTTCCTTTTTAGATGTCGCCCAATGCCGTTCCGCTGAAGGGGGTTGAAATCGTAGTTAGCGATAGGACACCTACTGAGTAGCCGGTTGAGTCAGTAAAGGAACTCAACATAGTTCTTTCCCAGTCGCCGCCATTACCGTGGGCTACTATATGAACATGATTGGTCCCGAATGACTTCGCCGCGGCGATCAATTCCGTTTGAAGCTGTTCGCGCCCACGACGAAATTGTCTTGCCCCAATTCTAAAATCTTGGCAATCGAGATCGCCGCCTGGGCATTAGTTAGGGAGCCGTCGGAATTGACTAAGTCCGTCACAACCCTAGTCACGTCTATGACACTGGGTGTTGGCGCGATCGCATTGTTATGGTCCACCTCTTCGGTATTTGGGTAGCAAAAGGCTTGACCGCATCCGAAAAGGGCTGAGCCGAAAGAAGTGTCCGTTAGATGAGTCTCTGGAACGCAGTTCTGCGCGCCGAGGGGCAAAGAGGCAAGCGTGAACAGACAAACCGCGACAACGGCTCACCATGATATGACTTGGCTTATTTCTGGATTACGGGGGCTCCGATATGACATCAAAATACTCCACGATAACTGGAAGTGGTTTTATCTGAATAAGCGTGTGGGCTGGCTTGAAACTTGATCATTGCATCGCAGAGTTCCGTTCTTAGTCAACGGCGTGCTACCTAATATCCACGCTTGGGTTCGGATTAGTCTGATAGAGAAGATTTCTCGCGCGACGGCAAGAAAGATTGCAGCGAGACTACCACAAGTGAAACGCTGTACCGCTCGATAATGCCAGCAAGGATGTCGTTTGTCAAGAGAATGTCTTGTTACTAGCAACGCATCAAAGAAGTAATGCTTAGTAAGGCAATAGATTAATCCGTTTGGAGACGGCATACCATCTGCCGGCAAATCCGGGCTGCCCTAACACCTTGTCATCTGGATATACAGGATGAACTGTGGCTGTACGGGTTGTGGCTTGCGCGAGTATGGCTCTGAGATGAGGTGAAGAACGGTCGCGGGCTCGGTTTGAAAAATCAGGCCTGCACCATGACAATCTCGGCGATCTCGAGCGCTCGGAGCGCGGGTTCCAGCTCTGCGCGGTCGCCGACGACCATCCAGATCATGTGCGCGGGATTGAGGAGCGATTGGGCGGCGGATTCGATCTCGGGAATTTTCAGCGCCAGTACCCGGCTCACGTAACTGTCATAAAAATCGAGCGGCAAGCCGAGCTGCAGCAGGTCGCCCAGCATGGTACCGACGCAATTCATGGTTTCGTGCGAGCCCGGCAGCTCGAAAATCTGCTGCTGCTTGACTTTGTCCAATTCGGCGACGCTTACCGGCTTCGAGCCGGTCATGCCTTGCAATTCGCTCAGCATTTCGGCGATGGAGGCCGCGGTTTTGTCTCCCTGCACAGACGCGTAGGCGAGAAATGGCCGCTGGGCGCGAGCGCTATAGAGCACCGAGCCCGCGCCATAGGACCAGTGCTTGTCTTCGCGCAGGTTCATGTTCAGCCGCGCGCCGAAGGTGCCGCCGAAGATGTTGTTCATGGTCTCGATGGCGATCTCGCCGGAGGCCTTGGCGGGTTCGGCGAGGGTGCCGGCAATGACGACCGAATGAAGCGCGCCGGGCTTGTCGACGAGATAGATCACCGGCTTCGCAGGGGGCGGAACGAGGCTCAAATTCTTGACCGGGGCGTCGCCCGCGCTCCAATCGCCGAAGAATCTTTCGAGTTTAGGGCGGATCTCCGCGAGGGTGGTATCACCGACCACGATGAGAGTGGCGTTATTGGGTTTGAACCAGGCGGCATGGAAGCGGGCGGTGTCTTCCCGAGTCATCTGGTGAACACTCTCTTCGGTTCCCGAGCCGGTGAGCGGAACGGCGTAGGCGTGATTTGCACCGAACAGGATGGGCGGCAGGGCGCGAAGGCCCATATGCAGAGGCGTTACCTTCTCGTTGGCGATGGAGGCGAGCTGCTGCTGCTTTTGGCGTTCAAAATCGGCTTCCGGAAAGACGGGATTGCGGATCACGTCGGCGTAGAGGTTCAGCGCATCGTCGAGCGTGTTGTTCAGCGACGATAGGTAGACAGTTGAAATGTCGAGATTGCAGCCGCTCGAAAGCTGCGCGCCCAGCATCTGCAATTCATCGCTGATCTCGAGCGCGGTGCGGCGCCCGGTGCCGCCTGTGAGGAGAGCGGAAGTGAGCTTGGCAGTGCCTGGGCGGACTAACTGATCGGCGGCAAAGCCGGCGTCTACTTCAAGCCAGAAATTGACCAGCGGAACTTCGTGGCGCTCTGCCAGGAGAATGCGGAGTCCATTGGGCAGACGGTCCTGGTGAATGGCCGGGAGCTTCAATTCGTGCGGGCGGCCGAGCTCGGGAGGAGTGGTGCGTTCCGCCTCGGGCGGAGACTGTTTGGCCGCGGAGAAAGGAAGGACTTCGAGCGCATAAACGCCGTCCGAGAGCCAGGCGCGCGCGGATTCGCGAAGATCGCCGGCGGCGATCGTTTCGAGAATTTGGAGCCGTTGTTTGTAGGCGTGCGGTGAACCTGAGTAAGTCAGGCTGGTAGCGAGAATATCGGACTTGCCACCAAAACCTCCAATACGCTCGATGCCGCGCACGAAGCCGGCATAGGACTGCGCCTTGATGCGATCGAGTTCCCGGGCGGTGGGTCCCTCGTCGAGAAAACGGGCGAGTTCTTCGTCAAGCGCTTTCTCCACCTTGCGCAGGTCCTGACCCTGGCGCGCAGTGGCAACGGCGACGAACTGGCTGCCGATCTCGCGCTCGTCGAGATAGGCGGAGACCTGGGTAGCGATCTGGTCGTCGTAGACCAGGCGTTTGTAGAGCCGGGAATTCTTGCCGCTCGAGAGAATGCCACCGGCAAAACGGAGATGGCTAGCGGCGGCCGTGCCGTAACCAGGCACGTTCCAGATTTTGTAAATTCTCGCGTGGGGCACGCGATCCTCGACGCTTTCGCGATGCTCGCCGGTCATCTTGGCAACCCAGGCGCGCTGATGGGCGACCGGCGGGCCGGGAGCGATCTCGCTGAAATAGCGCTGCACTTTGCGGTGTGCCTCATGGGCCGTGATGTCGCCCGCTACCACGAGCACCGCATTCGAGGGTGTGTAGTAGGTCTTGAACCACTCGCGCACGTCGCCGAGCGTGGCGGAATCGAGATCTTCCATCGATCCAATCACGGTGTGCGCATAAGGATGTTCGGATGGGTAGGTGGAACCCACCACTAGATCTTCGACGATGGCGTAGGGCTGGTTATCGCCCTGGCGTTTCTCGTTCTGTACCACGCCGCGCTGCAGGTCGAGAAGTTCCTGGCTGATGGTGCTGTGAAAAAAGCCCATTCGGTCCGATTCGGCAAAAAGCGCGTAATCGAGCGCGGACGAAGGGACGTTTTCGAAATAATTGGTACGATCTTCACTGGTTGTGCCGTTCAGATCGGTGGCGCCGATGCGCTCCATGGCCTCGATATAACTTCCCGGCAGGTGCTCGCTGCCGCCGAACATCAAGTGCTCAAACAGGTGGGCGAAGCCGGTCTTACGAGGTTTTTCGTTTTTCGAGCCAACGTGATACCAAAGATTCAAGGCGACGATCGGCGTTTTGTGATCTTCATGAACAACGACGTTGAGGCCGTTATCGAGAACGAACTGCTCGCAGGGGATTTCCAGATTTGAAAATTGCATTACAGGCGTGAAATCGTCACGATAGCAGACGGGCCGGCGGGAAATTCAGGAAGCGAGGCCGGCCGGGCGGCGCTTGCGCAATACCTGTTCGAGAACCTGGAAGAAGGCTGCTTCCTCTTCCAGCTCGAGCTCGATCTCGAGCCAGGCCAGAGTAAGGGGCGCAATGACCCTTTCGAGATGGCTGGGACAATTGATGCGATCTTTCTCGGTGGTAACGAGGAGGCCGGCTCCATGCATGCGCGCCTGGGCGGCGATGCGGTGCAGCTCGAAGGGTTTGTAGGGATGGTGGTCTTCGAACGTCCACCGGAAAACAACGTTGAGCCCCAGCGCTTCGAGCGTGCCCCAAAAATTCTGCGGATTGCCGAGGCCACAAAAGGCCGCTACGCGCTGGCCGTCGAGGCTGGGAATGGGGGCGCCGGTGCGGTAATCGCGCCAGCAGCGGGCATGCAAGCGAGTACGGAAAACGGGAGCAAGGGGATTGAACTCGCGCAAGCGGGCGCGAATGAATTCGAAGCGCAGATCGTTTTCGGCGTGCGTGACCACGAACGCATCCGCGCGCCGCAGGGTGAATAAGGGCTCGCGCAGACGTCCCAGAGGCACCAGTTCGTCCTGGCCGAACGGATCGAGACCATCGATCATGACGGCATCGAAGTCGCGATCGAGACTGGCATGCTGGAAACCGTCGTCGAGTAAAAGAACGTCGGTGGAAGGAAACTGCCGCAGAAGGATCTGGGCGGTCTCATAGCGCTTGGCACCGATGCCGATGGGCGCGACGGCGGAACGTAAAAAGATCTGAGCTTCATCTCCGGTCAAGGCGGGCGACACTTTGGCGCCAGGCGCGAAGACCAGATGCTCGGCGGGGAGGCGGCGGTGATAGCCACGGGTGAGGATCGCGGGAGAATAGCCGCGGTCGCGCAGGCGCGCGGCGAGGAAGTTGGTAAAGGGCGTCTTGCCGGAACCGCCGGTGGTAATTCCGCCGATACTCACGACGGGCGTGGGGAGCGGCAACAAGGAGGCGGCGCGGCGCTCAGACTGGTTGCGTTTCAAGATTCCGCCAAATTTCCAGAGAAGCGCGAGCAAACCGAGCAGCGCGCGGTTTAGGCGGCCGCGTGAAACCTGCAGGCAGGCGGAATAATAGAGCGGCCACAGGCGTTCGGCGATGGAACGCGAGACGCCCTGTTGGCCGAGAACAAAGTGCAGCGCGCGTCTGCCGAGATCGCCGGCGCGGCGCGAATTTTTCAACAGCTCACGAATCGCGGGGAGCAGTTCCTGCTCGCCATGGATTTGCACGATGGCTTGCCGCTCGAGAAAATCGCGCGCGATGGCTTCGAAATTCTGCATGTGCGGTCCGACGACGATGGGAACGCCGGCGGCGGCGGGCTCGATGATGTTATGGCCGCCGCGCGGCGCGAGGGAGCCGCCGACGAAGACGACGTCGGCCTGCGAATAAAGGGCGGCCAATTCGCCGATGCTATCGAGTAAAAGCACTCCGGGGAGCGGCAGATCGGAGGGCGCCTGTGTTTGGCGCGCCCACGAGAGGCCGCTCACTGCGAGTTTGCGCGCGACCTCGTCGAAGCGGGCCGGCTGGCGCGGCGCCAGGATCAAGAGGATGCGTGGAAACTCCTGGGCCAACTGTCGAAAGGCGCGGATGACGATATCGTCTTCGTCGGTATGGTGCCGCGCCAGACTGCCGCGCTC
>DASYAX010000051.1:0-11871 GCA_036501045.1 Bryobacteraceae bacterium | reverse complement strand
TCGGCCTGAGTATCTTGCTCCACCGACTCGTGGAACAAGGTGCCGAGCAAAAAACACAGCACGTGAATAGCTCTGGCGGTAGCTCAATGCAAAAAACCCTTAGTCAGAGCAGTCCAGTTCAAATCCCCACCCGCCCGATTTCGCTGAAGCTCACATCATCGCCTCGCCGGTCGTAAGCTCGGTGGTCTTGACGTTGGAATGTCCGGCCATGCGCTTGGCGATGTTGATGTCATCGCCGTTTTCCAAATAATCGGCGAGGCCATGGCTCGAATGAACGGTTGCCTATTGCCGTTTCGATGCCGGCATCTTTTGCTTGCCGGCGCGTCATACTACGCATCCACCCGCGTAGGGTTTTTCATTTCAGCTAGTACGTCCCAAACCTACACCGTCCGCCGGGATGCCCCTGAGGGCTTGGAGTTTAAAGGCTAAGGCCGTTTCATAGTTGGAGAATCGATCCGCGCGGGCATTTATTCCGTCAGCGTCCAACACTGCGATGTTCCTGCCAGGTATGGGCGTTTCCGCCGGATTCCATCCGGGGCCGCCTTCTCATGCTGCAGACCGAGCCAACCCCGCAAAATGTGGGGTCTGGTATCCATCCTTCAGATGTCGATTCGCTGACTCACTGTTGAGGCGCTGCCGTGCGCGTCGCTAAGGACGCCTTCGCACGCTACCCCGCCGGTACTACCCCAGAAAAAAGGACTCATCAGATTTCCGATAAGCCTTTAGAATTCTGGTGAGCGCGGTAGGAATCGAACCTACAACCTAGTGATTAAGAGTCACTTGCTCTGCCAATTGAGCTACGCGCCCGGTTTCGGTGGGAAAGCGGCCTTGGACCGCCAAAAACACTATAACATCTTGGGGCTTAGTGAACTAGCGTGAAATTACCAAACGAAATTCAGCTTGGGTTCGTTTTTTCATTTAGCTTGAATCTGCTCGACGGCGAGCTGGGCGATATCGAGCAAAGCTGTTGATCCAGACGGATTTGCCGAGAGAGCATCACGAAACATGGTATTGCAAAAGGGACAGGCTGCCGCGATGGTGTCGGCGCCGGTGGCAACGAGTTCTTTGGCGCGGGTTTCACTGACGCGCTGTCCCGTTTCTTCGCCCAGGAAGGCCAACCCTCCGCCGGCTCCACAGCAGAAAGCACGTTCCCGGGCGCGGGGTGGGTCGATGAGTTCCGCGGAGCGCTCGATCACCTGGCGGGGCTCGTCATAAACGCCCCGGTAGCGACCGAGATAGCAAGGGTCGTGAAAGACAACGCGGCGTCCGCTGGGGGTGGCGGGCAGTTGCGCGGCGTGGCGAGCCAGAAACTCGCTGTGATGCTCGACGGCGATATGCCCGCCGCCAAATTCGCGCCAATCTTCCGCGATGGTCCGTACACAATGTGGACAAATAGAAACAATTCTTTTGACGCCTGCCTGCTCGAGAGCGGTTAGATTCGTTTCAGCCAGTTGACCGAAGACCAGGTCGTTGCCTAAGCGGCGCGCCGGATCGCCGGTGCACTGCTCTTTTTTCAGGACGCCAAAAGATGTGCCAAGGTGCTTCATGACGGCGGCAAACGCAGTGATGATCTCACGCCCGCGCGGATCGTAAGCGCCCATGCAGCCAAGCCAAAGGCAATACTCCTGGGAGCCATCAAAAATGGGGAGTTCCTGTTTGGCAATGAATTTTTGGCGCTCGGACTGGGAAAAACCCATGGCGTTGCCGTTGCGCTCCAGGTTAAGAAACAGCTTGGTTCCGTGGCCGTCTTCCCACGCGCCGGTATTCACCGCGCCACGGCGCAGACCTACGATCATGGGCAGATGTTGAATGCCGACCGGGCACTGATATTCGCAGGCGCCGCAAGTGGTGCATTGGAAAATGGCCGTTTGCGAAACGGTGGCGTTGAGAATGGCCGTTTCGTTCCGATTTCCATACTCGTTGAGATAATCGCGGAGCCCGAGGGCGATCAGCTTCGGGTTCAGTTCCTTGCCAGTGTTGTTGGCCGGGCAGTGTTCGGTACAGCGCCCGCACTCGACGCACGAATACGCCTGCAGCGCGGTGAGCCGCGTGATGTCCTTACCCGTCACCAGGCCAAAATCGTCGTCGCCCGCGAGCGGCGGTATGCGGCTGAATTCCTGCCGGTCGAGAAAAATTGTGAGCGGACTCAGGATTAGGTGCAGATGTTTGGTATGCGGAATCAGCGGCAGGAAAGCAAGCAGCGTAAGGGTGTGAATCCACCAGAGAGTTTTTCCCGTTAGTGACGCCTGCGGCACCCACCAGGTGGGCATGTAGGTGATCATCAGCAGGAAGATCAAGAGCGCGATTACGGCCGATTCATACGAGAGGGGACCCAACCATTTGGGCCTCAGGATCAAGCGGCGAAACGCGAGGCCGGCGATGGAGACGGCGCAACAGGCGGCAAACACAAAGGCAAACCAGAAGTAAAACGCTCCGAAAAACGATTCGCGATTGAGGAAAGCGACGCCGAAGCCAGCGGCCAGGTGGTTGACGGTTACTAAGGCGAAGGCGCAGAATCCCCAGAAAACAAAGGCATGCGCCAGGCCGGGAAGGGGCCGCTCACGGATTACTTTGGCTTGGCAAAGAACTTCCCAGAAGAATTTGCCAGCGCGGCCAGCGAGCGAGCCCAGTTGAAAATCGGCGTCGGGACGGGCTTGGCGTATGCGCTCAACGACCTTACTGAACCGGCGCCAAAAGCCGTATAGCGACAGGCCGATAAGGGTGAGGAGTAGTACTTTAGAGGCCCAATTGGCAGGCATGCGGAAGGAAATCATTCCTCTGGGGAAGTGTTTTTATAGCCGGGCTCTAGTAGCATGAAGAAACACCGTGCGATACGTCATTTCCGGAGCCGCTGGCTTCATTGGATCACATGTCTGCGACCGGCTCATGGAAGCAGGACACCAGGTTGTCGGAATCGATAATCTGATTACGGGCCAGCGCGAAAATCTCGAGCATCTATTCAAGCTGCCGGGCTTCGAGTATATTCAGCACGACGTCTGCCAGCCCATCGAGATCAAGGGCGCGGTGGACCGGGTGTTTCATCTGGCGTCGCTCGCGAGCCCGGTCGATTACTTGGAGCATCCGATCGAGACGCTCGACTCGGGGTCGATCGGCACGCGGAACATGCTGGGACTGGCCGCGCGGAACAAAGCACGGTTCCTGCTGACCTCTACTTCGGAATGCTATGGCGACCCATTAGAGCACCCGCAAACGGAAAGCTATTGGGGCAACGTGAACCCGGTGGGCCTGCGCTCCTGCTACGACGAGAGCAAACGCTACGCCGAAGCGCTGACCATGGCGTTTCATCGAGTACATGGCGTAAGGACGAATATCGCTCGCATCTTTAACACGTATGGCCCGAGGATGGCGTTGAACGACGGGCGCGTGGTGCCTGCTTTCATCGATCAGGCGTTGAAAGGCGCGCCGCTCACGGTTTTCGGAGACGGCTCGCAGACGCGCAGTTTCTGTTTCGTTTCCGATTTGGTGGAGGGCCTTTTACTGCTGAGCGAATCGGACGAACGCTACCCGGTAAATCTCGGCAATCCGAAAGAAATGACGATTCTGGAATTCGCGAATGAGATTCGCGCGCGCTTCGACGATGCGGCGGGCATCGAATACCGGCCGCTGCCTTCGGACGACCCGAAATTGCGGCGTCCGGATATTACGAAGGCGAAGCGGATATTGGGCTGGGAACCGAAAGTGGCCCTCAGCGAAGGTCTAAGCACGACGATCGGCTATTTTCAGAACAAGGCCCAGCGTAACGGTTCGATGCCGACGGGAAGCGCCGGGCGTCACGGGCACAGCGGCGCCTCGTTAGCCAGCGACTAGCTTCGTATTACGCGACCTTACTCAACGCGTACTTCGAGCGATTCCGATTTGGTGTGACCGGCTTTATCGGTCGCGGTAACGGTGTACCTGGTGGTTTTTTTCGGCGCAATCTCGAGGCAGTGATGATAAGACGGCTTGACATCCTCGACAGGCGGGTCGAGTTTGACTGAAACGGCATTCACTACGCCATAGCAGAGCTCGGCGGTCTTCCCGCGCTTAAGCACTCCCTCACTCACCTCGAAGGTCGAGAAGCGGATTTCTCCCGTGCCGAAGATTTCGTCGACGACTTTTTTTTGCGCTTCCTCTTTTTTGGCATCGAGCGCGCGCTGGGCTTGCAGGTTGCTCTCGTGCCGCGAATAGAAGATATAGGCGACATACAGCACGGCAATGACGAGCGCCACGGTCATGAGAGCCAGGGCCTTACGAAGGGGCGATTCAGGCCGGGGTTCGGGTTGGTTGGGAAGGTCGGTTAGGGCCATGTCATAAAGATAGACACGCGTGGAGGCCCGCCCGGTTCAGCCGGATTTCAACTGCTCGATCAGGCGTTCGGCGGCTTGCTGGCTGGCGGCCTTTTTGGACGGCCCGCTGGCGCGGCTGGCGAGGCTGTCTCCTACGCGCGCTTCGACGGTGAAGACTTTCGCGTGCTCCGGACCGCTGGTGCCTACCGTCTGGTAGCGGGGAATGGGCAGGCCGAGCGCTTGAGTCCGTTCCTGCAGGACGCTTTTGTGGTTGAGCGTCTCAAAGGAGCTATCGTCGAGATTTTCCAGATCGGCCAGCACCTGCCGCTCGATGAAGGGGCGAGCGGCGGCGAGTCCGCCATCCAAATGCATGGCGGCGATGAGGGCCTCGAAGCCATTGGCGAGCAGCGTCTTCCGCTCGCGACCGCCATTGCGCTCTTCACCTTTGCCAAGGAGCAGAAAATCGCCAAGCTGGAGCGCCACCGCGCAGCGATGCAAATGGGTAGCGCTGACCAAGTGCGATTTCCATTGCGAGAGCTGGCCCTCGCTGGCCGCCGGATAACTGCGGACCAACGCTTCGCTAACTACGAAGCCCAGGATGGAATCGCCCAGAAACTCGAGCTGCTCGTTATCGCCTTCTTCCGGTATTCCGCGCTCGACGGCGCAGGACCGATGGGTGAGAGCGCGAACCAGCAGTTGCCTATTCGAAAACCGGTGGCCGAGCTTCTCTTCCAATCCTTCGACTGGAGAATCCATGCGCAGCCGGCTACTTGGCGCCTTTCAGCTTGGTAGCCGCGTCCTTCTGCTGCTGGGCAAAGGCCTTGACGGCAGGGGGCGCATTGTTCATGGCGAGGACCTTGTCGGCGGTGCTGATGGCGTCGTCGTACTGCTTGCTATCGACGTAGGCTTTGGCGAGCCGGGCGGAAGGCACGGGCGAAGTGGGATCGGCGTCGATGGCGGATTTGTAATTGGTGATGGCTTCGGGGTATTTCTTATCGAGCGCGGCCGCTTGTCCCAAAGCGTCATAGGCCTGCGAGGTCAACTGCTTTTTGTAGTCAGGCCAGGTGGCCTCCTGTACACCCGTCGGCGGCGTGGTGGCGGTCTTTAGAAGCTCGAGAGCCTTGTTGGCATAGCCTTGGATCTTCTGAAGACTTTGCGCTTTGTCCAAATCGTTCTCGCGCGTATGCTGCGCGGTCGCCTCGGCGAGTGTTACGCGGGAAGAAATATCATTCGGGTCGGCCTGAATGACGCGGTCGCCCCAGGTCACGATCTGGGCATAGTCGTTCTTTTGGCCGGCGGCAGCCAACGCCATATTCATGAGCTGCACCTTGAAGTCGGTGTCGGCGAAATTCTCGAGCACATTGGTGACAGCGGCGATCTCGGCGTCGGGATTGCCGGCCTGCTGGGCGGCTTGCACCTTCTGCAGGGCTTCGAGTTCCTTTTGCGATTTAGGATGCGGGCCTTTGGCGGCTTGTGCTTGCGCCAGCAGCGGAAAGGCCGCGAGAATGAGAGTGGCCGCCGAAGCGACGAATCGGAAATTCATTGCTGTTTGTCTCCTGGTGATGAACTGCTCTCTAACCCTTTTTCCGCAGCCTCGCGCGCCATGGCGGAGGCTCCATTCATGGCCAAAGCGGCTTTGAACTGGTCATTCGCTTTGGCGGCATTGCCGGCCACCAGCGCCAAGCGCCCGAGGTAGACATGAGCCCAGGCGGTTACGACGGGGTTGGGGTTGCAATCGGCAGTACGTTGAAATAACTCTACGGCTTCGCTTCTCTGGTTCAAATGGACGGCGATGCGGGCAAGGCCATAATAGGCGCGACCCTGCATGGACTTGTCGGCGGTTTGGGCAAAGACTTTCTTGAATATCTTCTGGGCATTCTCGTAATCGGAGGCTTCATAGAGGCCCTCGGCCGATTGGAGGGACGCCTCGGCCGGATCGAGCTGCAACTTGGCCGGCGGAGCAATCACGCGCGGCGCCACGGATTGCACAAACTCCACTTTTTTCAGCCGCTTCTGTTCCCTCTTCACATCGATCGAGGCGATGAGATCGGGGTAATACAAGCGGAAGGCATCCGGCTGCTTTTCATAGAGCAACAAGGAGTCGGCGAAAGCGGCCGTGAGGATGAACCCTTCCCGCATCGCTTGGTTGACGAAGGCTTCCCGCTTTGCGTTACCTCCGTGCATGAGACGGCTGTCGATTGCTTTGATCAGGCATTTGGTAACCAGCAAAGAAAAATCGTCCTTGTAGGCCAACTCCAGCGCAGGCGCGTCTTGCGCAAACCTATCGAGGGGCTTCTTTTCTTTGATGGCGGAACTATATTTGAAACTCAGCGGATCGAGCAGGTAAGCGAGATAGGCATCACGGATGTCGTCCACCACCGGCGCCTCGGTCGGGGTAATGACGACGAAATAATCGTCGCGATAACTCCGGACCTGGGCTTCGTTGGGGGCGCCCAGCAGATCGAGATAAATTTGAAAACGCCTTCCCAGATAGCCCGACGGATTGCGCAGATAACCGTTGGCCTCAAAGAGGCTGTTGATCACCGCGTCCTGGTAGCCGGCAATAGCGGCGGTATAAGCGGCTTGGGAACGATTCCAAAGCTCTTCAACATTTGCTTCCTGATAGAAGCGCGCCAGCAACTCGCTGAAGGCCCTGAGCGACTCTACATCGGGCGGCAGCTCGCCGGACGGCAGGGCGAATTTGGGCGCTCCTCCAGCCACCAGCGCAAAGGAGATGTATTGGCCCAAATCGGCCGCTTCCGAAGGCTTGCGGTGTTCCTGGTAGAAGGTCTTCAATTCCGAGAGGCAGGGGATGTGGCGGCCGGCCAGGGCGGCGCGAATCTCGGTACGCAACTGGTAATGAGCGTTTACGGGCGAATCGATTCCGGTGTCGTAGCCGGCGGCATTGATAGCGGCTAATGCAGCGAAAAGAGTGCTGCTCGCGGCAAACTGATTTTCGTTTGCGTTCGGGGAGGCGTTGGCCTGGGAAGCCCGGACGGGAAGATTAGTAAACGCCAGGAGGAGGGGAACAAGGATGGCAGCGGGGCGTAGAATCAAAGAAAACCTGGTCAGATCAGCTATCTGCCCATCAGTTTAACCTAGTTGCAGTACCCGGCAGCGACGCCGGAACAGCGGGTGAATCATAATTGGAAGTGCAACATCCAAAAATAGGAGAGATCGATGGCAGGCGACAACACTCTGACCTTTACTGACGATTCCTTTGACAAAGACGTGCTGAATGCAGACGTACCGGTCCTGGTGGACTTCTGGGCAGAATGGTGCGGACCCTGCCGGATGATGGGACCCACCGTGGACCAGGTGGCGGCCGACTACGCGGGCAAAGTCAAGGTGGGCAAGGTGGACGTCGATTCCAATCAGCAGACGGCTTACCGCTACGGCATTCGCGGCATTCCGACGCTGTTGTTATTCAAGGGCGGACAGATCGTGGAACAGAAGGTGGGCGCGATCGGCAAGCCCGAGTTCCAGAAGATGCTTGAAAAGTACGTCTAAGTTCTTTTGCGCGGGCGCCAGCCCGGCGATCCCGATGATAGTCTGAAAAAATGACTGGGCCAGCGGTATGGCTGGGACTGTGGGGGTCCTTGCTTTCCGGAGCGTTGGCCGTTGCGCAGGTTGGCGCTACGCTCACCCCCTCCAACCAAATTTCCGGTGTTCCGGCAGCTAAGCCGATGGCCTCTTTGGGCGAAGAACTGCATCGGGCGGTGCGGCGGGGAGACTTGCCGCTGGTAGAGCGGCTGCTCGGCGCCGGGGCCGACGTAAACGCCCGCGATGGGCTGGGCGGAACACCGCTGCTGGACGCGGCTTGGGCCGGCAATCTGGAGATCACGCGGCTGTTGGTGGAACACCGCGCAAACGTGAATGCGCGACACGTGGAAGCGGGCTCGACGGCGCTCGAATACGCAGTGCTGACGGGTAGAGCGTCAATCGTAAAGCTCTTGCTGAGCGCTGGCGCGCGGGTGGATATCGCATACCGCGACGGCCAAACGGTGCTGCATCTGGCGGCTGCGCGTGGCGTTCCCGAGGTAGTGGAACTTCTGCTGGCCGCGCACGCGAATGTTGCGGCGATCGACACGCGCGGCAACACACCGCTCGACGAGGCAGTACTGCACGGGCAAGCGAGTGCGATGGCGCTGTTATTGGCGCATGGCGCCGATATTCAACGCGTTCACCTGGTGGATGGGCGGGGGCCTTTGCACGAAGCATGCGTGAAGGGCTTTGCGGCTTTGGTGCAGCCGCTGGTGGAGGCCGGCGCAAATCCAACGCAACGCGACCGCTCGGGACAGACGCCGCTCGACCTGGCGCTGGCGTATAAGAACGGAAACGTGGTGGCGGCACTGCTGCGGGTGGGGGTACGGCTCAAGGAATCGCAGGCGGCGGCCGAAGAGGCGATGGAGACAGCCACGCTGCGCGGGCAAACCGAGATTGCCCGGCTGCTGATCGAGAATGGTTTCGACATCAACCAACGAACGGCGGCAGGGTCCAGCTATCTGAACGATGCCGCGCTCAAAGGTAAACGCAAGATGGTGGAACTGCTGCTGGAGCGGGGAGCACATTTGGAATCGCGGAACCAAACCGGCGGCACGCCGCTGCATGATGCAGCGCTGAGCGGCAGTACAGAGGTGATCGAGCTGCTGCTCGACCGGGGCGCCAAGGTGGATGCCAGAGACAGCGAATCGGGCGCCACGCCGCTGATGCTGGCGGCTTCGCTCGGGCGAGTGGAAGCGGTGGCGCTGCTGCTGCGGCGGGGTGCGGATCCGGTGTTGCGCGATTATGCCGGCCGGAGTGCTTTGGACCGGGCCAAAGAAGCCGAAAGCGTGGAAATCATTAAACTTCTGGAAGGACCCGGCCGGCGCCCCGCCGCAGCCAGTTAACGCCGGCTATCCCCAGCCGACGCTTCAGTTTTCTCAAACACCTCTGTTTTTGGACCGATAAGCCAAGTGATCGGAAGGATTTCCTTGATACGCGGCAAACGAGTACACAAAATTCTACTGGCAGACGGTCATACACTTTTCCGCCGTGGGTTGCGGACACTGCTTTCGGCTGAAAGCGACCTCGAAGTGGTGGGGGAAGCCTCGGAGTTGGCAGAAGCGCTAACGGAAACGGAGCGGCTTTCGCCCAACGTTTTAGTGATGGATCTGGCGATGGTGGGCGCGCCGGGTGAATACAGCGACACGCTGGCGATTCGACAGGTTCCCGCGTCGACCGGGGTTTTATTTTTGACACAGGAGGATGCGCCGGAGCAATTGGAACTAGCGATGGCCGCCGGCGCTCGCGGCTATATGTTGAAGAGCAGCGCGCCAGGGCAATTATTGGCGGGCGTCCGGCAGATTGCGACGTCGGACGACCACAATCCGCGCAGTTTGTCGCGGCTGGCGCCGGACCTGCAAGCTTTGGCGGCATCGAATGGATACGCGCGCGGGTCGGCACTTACGTTGCGCGAGCAAGAAGTGATGCGGCTGTTGGCGGAAGGGCGGACGGTGCGTGAAGTAGCATCCGAGCTTTCGCTAAGCGTGAAAACCATCGAAGCGCATAAACTGAACTTGATGCGCAAGCTGGATATTCACAATCGCAGCAGCCTGATCGAGTACGCGGTACGGGCCGGGCTCATTCCAGGGCAACCCGTCGCAGCGGGTTGAACGGGCCCGTCCCGGCTGACCGCTCAGCAGCGAGCTTGCTACGCTTCCTAAGGAAGGTAAGCGCCGTCAATGTGGAAGTTTTTGCTGGGAGTAGCCGTCGGGATCGTGGTAGCGGTTGTCGGCAGCTTCATCGTTTTTTTCGCCATCGGGCGGCTGTTCGCTAGCAGGCAGCCCAGCGTCTCGGGAAACTCCGTGCTGGTGCTGAATCTGGAGGGAGATCTACCGGAAGCGGCACCGCTCGATATTTCCATCCCGTTCTTCCAAATGCAAAGCGCGCCCACGGTGCGCGACCTTTGGACCGCCTTGCGGCAGGCCGCCACCGACCACCGGATTCGAGCGGTGGTTCTTCAGCCGCGTGGACTGATTGCGGGCTGGGGGAAGCTCGAAGAAGTACGGCAGGAATTGGCCGACTTCAGGAAATCGGGCAAGCCCGTCTATGCCTATCTGCAGAGTCCGGGTTCGAAGGAATATTACCTCGCTTCGGCCGCCGACAAGATTTATCTATCCCCTGACGACACGCTCGAGGTGAAAGGCTTTCTCCTCGAGGAGATGTATTTCAAGAACACGCTCGATAAGCTGGGAATTCAGTTCGAGGTGGATCATATCGGACGTTATAAGGACGCGGGCGATATTTTCACCAAGACGAACATGTCTCCGGAAACGCGCGAAGTACTGGGCCAGGTGCTGGATCAGATCTACGGAGACTTCTGCACGACGGTGGGACAGGGACGCCACAAGAGCGCCGCTGAAATCAAAACGCTGGTGGATAGCGGACCTTTCCTCGCGTCGCAGGCAAAGGCGGACGGGCTGATCGACGAGCTCGGCTACGAAGATCAGGTTTACACCGACTTGAAGAAGAAAGTCGGAGTCGGCGAGCTGAGCAAAGCGAATATCAGAAGTTATTTCCGCACCATGCCGGGGCGCGGCGACCGCATTGCGGTGTTGGTGGGCGAAGGCGACATTGTGCGCGGCACTCCCGAGAATTCCTTAGGCGCCCAAGGGGTGATTTCTTCCGGCGGCTTCGCCAAGGTGGTGCGCCGGGTCAGGAACGACGGCAGCATCAAAGGAGTGATCTTGCGAGTCGACTCACCGGGCGGCGATTCGGTCGCCTCCGACGAGATTTTGCATGAGCTCAAGTTGTTGAGCGACGCCAAGCCGCTGGTTATTTCCATGTCGGACGTGGCCGCTTCGGGCGGGTACTTCATGTCGCTGACCGGCGATCCGATCGTTTCCTATCCGAACACCATCACGGGCTCGATCGGCGTGCTGTATGTGAAGCCGAACCTGCACGGCTTGTACAACAAGCTGGGAATTCAGGAAGACAAGCTGACGCGCGGGAAATTGGCGGACATCGATTCGGAATCACAACCACTGTCGGATGCCGCGCGCCAGAAGCTGCACGAATCGATCGAAGCGACGTACCGCTCGTTTGTCGGAAAGGTAGCGGCGGCGCGCAAGAAGACCTACGATCAGATCGATGCGTTGGCGCAGGGCCGGGTTTGGATGGGGGCGCAGGCGCGCCAGAACGGGCTGGTGGACGAACTCGGTGGTCTCGATAAAGCGATTGCGCTGGTCCGCCAGAAGGCGCATCTGGCAGCCGGCGGGGAGACGAACCTGGTGATGTATCCACCACGCCGCACGTTGCTCGAAGCACTGGCCAGCTCGACGCCCGATGAGCTCGAAGGAGCGGCGGACGAAAGCAGAATTCGAAAAGCCCTGCCGGCGCTAACGGCACTGCCGGGCCGGGCATTTCTCAAGGGCGGCGTGCTGCGTATTTTGCCCTATAGTCTGGCGGTTCATTAGAGCGCTGGAATGTGTGGCCCGAGAAATGGGTAACCGTTTGACCGCCTTCTTGAAGGCCAGGGCGCGATAGCCGTCCAATTTGCCCTAAGAAAGCGCGAAATGGGGGAAAATACTTGCATAGTGTTTTG
>DASYAX010000050.1:0-28487 GCA_036501045.1 Bryobacteraceae bacterium | reverse complement strand
GTATCGATCTGTGGAATATTCGGCAACTTGAGCGCGCTCTCCTTGCCAAAATGGAGCGCCTTCCCTACACCGGACGGTCCGTCTCCCAAAGTCACGCCAGTCGGCAGCGTCAGATCCTCGGATTGTCCGTTGCGGATGATGTGTGTCTCGCTGCTCAAGCTTACGTCCAGAAGCTGCGATGAAGCAAAGGGAGTGGCTATTTGACGGCGCTCCGGTGAGCGCAGCCAGGTTTCAAACGCGGCGTTCGGCCCCGTTTCCGCAGTGCTCAGCGTCTGCTTGAGATTCGCGCGCCGCTTCTGCAGTTCGTCCCACTTCTGCCGGTCTTGGTCCGGTGGTACCGTCACGATTGGCGGCGTATCGGGAACGTTGCCGTCCAAAGGATATTGCGTCGTGTTGCGGAAGAACGACGTCAGCGCGTACATTTCCTTTTGCGCAATCGGATCGAACTTGTGGTCGTGGCAAGTCGCGCAGCCCACCGTCAGCCCCAGCCAAACGGTGCCCATCGTATCGGCTCGATCCCGCGCATACATCGCTTCAACCTCTGCCGGAATTGATCCGCCTTCATTTGTTGTGACGTTACAGCGTTCGAAGCCCGACGCGATCTTTTGATCCAGCGTTGCGTTCGGTAGCAGGTCCCCCGCCAGTTGGTCTACCGTAAATTGATCGAACGGCATGTTGTGATTAAATGCTTTGATCACCCAGTCTCGATAGGGCCACATCTCGCGGTAATTATCGATATGCAACCCTTGCGTGTCCGCATAGCGGGCGGCATCCAACCAGTAATGCGCCAAGTGCTCGCCGTAATGCGGCGACGCAAGCAGACGGTCGACAACTTTCTCGTAGGCATTCGGAGATCGATCCTTCACGAAAGCCTCTACCTCGGGGGGTGTTGGCGGTAAGCCGGTCAGATCGAGAGACGCGCGCCGGATTAATTCGCGGCGATCGGCTTCCGGCGCCGGTTGCAGGTGATTGGCTTCGAGCTTCGCGAGAATGAAACGGTCGATCGGATTCCGCACCCAGCCGGAATCCTTCACTTCGGGAACGGGTGGGCGGACGGGCGCGACGAATGCCCAGTGTTCTTTCCAGGGAGCGCCTTGCGCGACCCAACGCTTTAAAATGTCCTTTTGAGCCGCCGTTAACGTCTTGTGCGCGAATACCGGCGGCATTCGGTAAGCAGGATTATCGGAGAGAACACGTTTGATAAGCAAGCTTTCGTCTGGCTTACCGGGGACGATAATGGTGCCGTCTTTACGCGTGGCGAAGGCACCCTCCCGGTTGTCCAGCCGTACATCGGCCATGCGGGTCCCTTTATCCGGGCCGTGGCACAAGAAACAGTTATCCGATAGAATAGGCCGCACCTGTCGTTCGAAGTTGACCGGGGGACCGCTGCTGGCCGGATCACTGGCAGCACTTAAACTGCTGCTGATCAAAGTTGCGCAGGAAATAATCAGGAAAGCGTCACGTAGCTTGCCTAGCATGATGGCTCCGAACCTCCCAGGATGTGCGAGGTCCATCTGTTTATAGCAGTTGAACACTCGTGTATGCTTTCGATTCAGTGTTGCAATACGAAATCATACATCAGGACTATGATTTACATCGATTTTCGCAACAGAATGGTATCTTGCCTCAATGGCACGGCCGGACCTTTCGTGCAAAATTCGACTGGGGTCTGTTGCGTGAATCGCTTGAAAACGGTGGCAAAATATTGAGAAGAGCTGAAACCGAGTTCCATGGCCGTATCGGTGACGCTGCGCTGCCCGTTCACCAGGAACTGCTTGGCCGCCTCCATTTTGCAGCGCAAAATGAACTCATGCGGCGCAATACCCACCTGCCCTTTGAACTTGGTCTTAAATCGCGATAGAGAAAGCCCAGCCTCCGCCGCCAAGGTCACGAGTGAATAGTCCTGCTCCGGCCGGGACTTGATCCGTTCCACAATTCTTGAGATAAGAGGCGAGCGGTGCAGACCCTCATGGCGATAGGCGCAGTTTGTTACTTCCAAAATGCATCTTACAAGTTGGTTAGCGACCGCAATCCGTACCAGCGGTTTTGCCGGCTGTTCGCATAGATTAAAAATCTCATTGAAAATTTGCTTCAGCACCGGCCGCCCCCCGAATTGCCGTTCCGGCAGATCGGATAGCCGGGTCATGAGCGCGGCACTCTCCACGGGCGGCAACATCAGCCATGACTCGCCCTTCTCAGGAATTCTGAGATTAAGCCAATACAGGATTCCCCGATCTTCCGCGTGTCCTCCCGTGTCATGGGGTTCTCCCGGCGCTGTCACAAAAACATCGCCGCCGACGAGATGATACTCCCGTCCGCCGGCTCGATAAGTTTGGCAACCCCGCTCCAGATAGCAGATTTCGACCGCCTTCGGATGGGCGTGCGTAGCCAATCCCGGCCGGGCGGAGCAATATTCATAGCGCCCGAATACCGGGACCTCGGCTAGTCCCACGGCCGCAAGATTGAGAACATGCCGTTCATTTTGGAGTTGATGCTGCATGAACTTGATTCGTTATTCTAGCTCTAACTTGAAGAAGATTCAAGAATCCTGCATCCTGCACCCGTGCTGGCAGAGTCTACTGGCCATTTTATAGAATCAGCTATAGTTTGATGAACCCACAGCGGATTGGGCGCAATCTCGATTTGGCGCTAGGGCTCATTTTGCTGACTGGCATTAGCGTACCGTATTCAGCCCAGCAGAATCCAGCCGTTGAGGCACAACTGGCTGGGCATTTGGCGGCTGCGCAACGCGCCGAGCAATCTCAGGATTACACGGCGGCTAGCCGTCAGTATGAAGCGATCCTGAAACTGCAACCGAAACTTCCACTCATTCGCCAAAGCTTGGCGATTACATATCACCTTCAAAATCGCTATCTGGAAGCGATTTCCGAATTCCAACGCGCGCTTCGGCTGGATTCCGCTCTTTGGGGAGCCGATCTTTTCCTGGGCATGGACTACTACAAGACCAATCAGTTCGCCCTGGCGATTGCACCGCTCGAGGCGAGCATCACCCTGAATGCGAAGATGGCGGAGCCGGAAGCCCGCTTCTGGCTGGCCGTTACTTATTCCGTTCTCGATAAGCACGATGAAGCCGTGCGCGAACTGCGCCGGGACCTCGTGCTGCGCCCAAACAATGTCGATGTCCTGTATTACCTAACCAAGGAATACGATCAAGCGGCCGCCGCCGCTTTTGAACGCCTTGGCCGGTCCGACCCGCGGGCTGCTGCTGTTTCGCTGCTGCAGGCGGAGCGATTTGCGGAGGAGAATCGCAGCGACCTTGCGCGCCTTGAATATCGGAATGCTCTACGGCTCCGGCCCGATTTCAAAAACTGGATTCCAGAGCTTGCCAATCCAACTTCCGGTGCTCATGCGGCCGCCGATTTAACCATCTCCACATCCGACGCTCGGGCGAATTTGGAGTTGGCGGCATTACTCGCCGGTGCCGGCGATCGACAGCAATCGGCCGTAATACTGCGGAATCTTGTGACCCAGAAAGCAGCCGATGCTAAGGCGGCGGAGGTCATTGCCGAAGGTAATAAAAGGCTCGCGTCTCTCCAGCGCGAACCATTGACCGCCACGGCGGGTGATCCGAACGATGTTTTAGGCGGTATCCAATTTCTTTCGGAACGGCAATTTCGCGAGGCCGTGGCGCCGCTCGAGAGGGCCGCCAAAAAGGATTCGAGTCCCTGCTTGCAGCTCATTCTGGTCCGCGCTTATCTCGGAGCGGGCGATTACGCGCTGGTCGAAGTAAGCCTGACCAAGTTGCTGGCAGCCGAGCCCGATAACGTGGACGCGCTCCATTTGTTGGGGCGCAGCTATAAGAGCCAAGCCGAAAGCACACTGCAGCAAATGATCGCAGTCGACGCCGATTCATACGGCGTTCACGAACTGTTGGGCAAGCAGCACGAAGAACGAACCGAATACGATCTTGCAATCAAGGAATACCAGGCGGCTTTGGCCAAGCGTCCGGACCTTGGCGGAATCCGCTATGCCATCGGCAACGTGTACCGCAAGATGAACCAGTATGATCAAGCCGAACATTGGCTGACGGAGGAACTGGCGCGCAACCCGTATCATGGTCTTGCGCATTACCGCCTCGGGAGTATTTACGTCGAGCAAGGCAAACCCGATGCCGCGATTCCTCATCTCGAGCAAGCATTGCGTTCGCATCCGCAATTAACGGACGCGCGCCTCGATCTGGGGCGAGCTTACACAGCGAAGGGCCGCTACGAAGAGGCCATTACCGCTTTGAAACAGGTCGTGATCGCGGATCCCACCAATGATCGCGTTCACTATTTGCTTTCCACGGCCTATTCCAAAGAAGGGCGATCCGAAGAGGCACGTGCCGAATTGGCCGCCTATCAGCGCTTGACCCGAAGCAGACTTGAGCGCACGCAGCAGGATATAAAAAGCCTGTCGAACTCGCTTGATCACCAGTGACCGCGGTTATCGGGGTTCTTCGATCGTCAGGATTTGATTCGCTTTCACCTCATGCATCGTCTGTTGTTTGCCGCTGGGCCAGCGGATTTTGATTTCATCGGCGAAAGCTGCCTGACCTAACCCGAAGTGCAACCGGAAGTCGCTATGAGATTGATAACTTCCGCCACTCTTGACCTCGCGCAGTTGACTCAGCTTTCCCGTCTTGAGCGTGACTCGCGCGCCGATTGCGTCACGATTGGAGACAGTTCCCCGCAACTTCAGCAGCAGCCAATTTCCAGTGTTGCCGGGATTTTTGATGATCCAGGGCGGGGCATCGAGATTTGAAACGACGATATCCATGGAGCCGTTATTGCTCAGGCTTCCCGTCGCCAGGCCCCGGCTTGACTCGGCCAATTGAAAGGCCGGTCCCCAACTCGATCCGACATCTTTAAATTGACCATTTTTCTGATTCAGAAACACGCCCGGATGCTGACGATAGGTGGTCGCGAACTTGTGTTGGTCCACCTCAGGATACACATGGCCATTCGCCATGACAATATCTTGATATCCGTCATTGTTCAGATCCACGAATTGCACTCCCCAACCAAGCAGATTCCAGGTCGGCTGCACCAGACCGGCACGGAACGAAACATCTTCGAAACGCCCCGTGCCATCGTTGTGAAATAGCGTCGTGTAGTCGTCCGAAAAAGTCGTCAGCACCAAGTCCAGATTTCCATCGTTGTCGTAGTCGCCCATATCCACACCCATACCCGCTTGCTCCCGCCCGTCTTCACGCAGCGCCACGCCGGAGGCGAGCGCGGTCTCCGTAAACTTGCCCCCTCCGTCGTTGTGAAACAGGTAATTTGGCAGAGAATCGTTGGCGACAAACAGATCCGGGCGACCGTCGTTATCCAAGTCCCCCCACGCCACACCTAAGCCGTAAGAGGGGGCCGCCTTACTTATGCCGGACGCCGCCGTGACATCTTGAAAGTGTCCGCCACCGAGATTCTTGAACAGATGTCCGCTTCCCGGAGTAAGGCCGCGCGGCCCGCACTGCACCGGAATTTCTCGGTATCGGCAGAGCAGGCCTTCCTTCGGAAGATTGAGAATATCGACATTCAAATAGCTCGCTACGTAAAGATCGACGAGCCCATCGCCGTCAAAATCCGCGAATGCCGCGCCTGAGCTCCAGCCCGAAACATCGGTATGCGATTCGTGACTGAAATCACGGAACGTCCCGTCGCCATTATTGAGATATAGCCGGTTGGCGCCGTAATTCGTGATGTAGATGTCATCGAAGCCATCGTTGTTGACGTCTGCGATGGCCACGCCCATCGTCCATCGCCGGTCCCCCAACCCGGCCTGATGAGTGACGTCGGTAAAGGTTCCGTCACCATTGTTGCGATAGAGGTGATCTTCAGCGGTGTTGTTGCCGGCGCGCTCAGCGGCAATCGTTGAACCATTGACAAAGTAAATATCTATAAGACCGTCGTTGTTGTAGTCGAATAGCGCAACTCCTCCCGTCATCGATTCCACAATGTAGTGCTTATCCGGGAGTCCGGAAACCAACTTGAAGTCAACGCCCGATTCCTTCGCGACATTGCGAAACAGCAATGGCGCGGATGCCACCAGCAACCCCGCCAGCGCCAAGAGAGGCATCAGGTATTTCATGCCCTAATGACCGTCGCCGACGAAACCCGCGCCGATAACCGACTGTTGCAAGAGAGCCGTTTTCTTTTGTTTAAATAGCGCGAGGTATCTTCCGGATTGTTCCTCATCTCCTAGCCGATAAAGAAGGCGGCCGAGCAGGTAATCGGCTTCATAAAAATCGGGCTCGAGATCCACAGCTTTTTCGAGCTCCGGTCGAGCCTCATCGAATTTTCCAAGCTGAATTAGCAAACGGCCCAGCTCCAGGTGCGCTGCAGCGTTTGACGGATCTAGCACCAATGCGCGGTGATAGGCAGCAATCGCATCTTGGCTACTCTGCTCATTCGCTGTGCCGGAACGTCCAAGCGCCTTTCCCAGCTCCACATAATAAGATGCATCCGGATATAAGTCCGCCGCTCGTCGATAGGCGGCTACCGCCTCCTCCAACTTCCCTTGCCGCGTGTAGACACGTCCCAGCAGATAGTAAGCATTGTGCAAGTTCGGATCTAATGACACGGCTTTCCGCAAGAACAGAATCGGCTCCGGAGACAATGGATCCTGATTTAAGCAACTCGTGCCGGCTATGTAAAGGACGCGAACAGAATTTCCTTCGTTCGCTTGCGCAAGGCGAATGAGTTCCACAGCCGACAAATAGTTAAAGCCCTCCTGCAGTTGGGAGGCCAATTCGTAATAAAATTCCGCCTTCTCAGGAGAAGGATGGATTGGAACCTCGCCGCGCTCCACGGCGCTTGCGACCGCGCCGCAGGAATTCCGGCCAACTGTATAGAAAACCTTAGCGCCGCTTTTGACGTCTAAAACGCGGACCCGTTCCAAGAGTGCTTCCGCTTCTTTGAGGTCTCCGCGATCCAAATCGATCAGCGCCAGATTGATGTAAGCGTGCGGGCTCTTGGGTGCCCTCTCAATGCTTCGCCTTAAAATCGCGGAGGCTGCCTCGAAATGGCCCAATTTCGCTTCAGCGGATGCCGCCAAGGAATCTGCCTCGGAACTGAATTCAGAAGCCGCCAGTGGTTTCAGCGTAGCAACCGCGGCCGCGTACTCTTCGAGCAGATAATACGTCAATGCCAATCGAAAACGAGGCTCAAATGCGTCCGGTGCGGCTTGTTGAGCAAGTTGAAATGCCTTCAGAGCTTCTTTGTAGAACAGGTGCTCGAATAAAAGGCGCCCGAGCCGGAGCGGCGAATCGGGCGATTTAGAACCCGCTGAAATGACCCGTTCGGCCATTTCGAGTGCCGTCGCCGACTGCTTCGATGCGAAGGCAGCTTCGATGAGATTCAATCTCGCCGCCAAGTTGTCAAAGCCCCCGTCTATGGCTGCTTGCAATTGCAACGTCGCCCGCCGGTTGTCACCCAAGTCCCGGTAGACAAGCCCCAGTTTGTAGTGGACCAGAGCGTCTTTGGGCCTTCCGGCGGAAATTTCTTCCAAACCTGCCGCCGCCTGTGCGAGATCGTTCTGCGACAGGTAAATGTCGCTCATCTCGCTCTTGACGTTCAGCTCGAAGTCCCGAAATTCCGGCCTCCCCTTTATGCTCTTGAGCAACCCTTGTAACTCCTGCAGCGCCCGGTTCGCGCTTCCTTGAAGCCGAAGTTCACGCGCATGGTCGAGACGCGTTTGGAGGGCGCCAAGCTCTTCGGTCGGCGGATTCGCGTGCATTGTGATAGCAAGTGCGGCAATAAGAATGAACAAAGTCATTTCCCGCCGGAATCTGTTGATTCTCTCGGGGCTGTAGCCGACCTTCCTTCTTCGAGTATCAGGATTTGATCGGCCTGAATGTTCCGAATGCGCTCTACCAACCCGCTGGGCCATCGCACGTCGAGAGAATCAACCTTGTCATGTGCACCCAAGCCAAAATGAACACGCAAATCGTTGCTCGAAAGATAACTCATCCCAGCCTTGATTTCACGAATTTGTTGGAGGTCTCCAGCTTTGAGTGTTAAACGCGCACCCACCGCAGACCGATTGCTTTTTGTCCCGACACAGCGCACAAGAAGCCAGTGCTGCTGCGGCATTTCGTTGTGGAGCAAGATTGGTCCATCGTCCAAATTATTGATCAGCAGATCCAGGCGGCCATCGTTGTCATAATCCCCAACCGCCAACCCTCTGCTTTTCCATCGCTGAGAAAGCCCTAAGGAAAGACCCACTTCCCGGAATGTGCTGTTGTGGTTATTCAGAAAGACAAGCGGGCGTTGTTTATATACCAGGCCGAGGTCGAATTTATCCGCTTCCGGATATAAATGGCCATTCACAACAAACAGGTCTTCCCAACCGTCGTTATCTAAATCGGCAAACGAAGTTCCCCATTTCACGAAAGAGTAAGTGCTCGCGCCATGACCGGCCGGGTTAGTAACGTTCGTAAAAGTCCCGTCATGATTGTTCTCGAGAAGCTCATCATTTTGAAACGAGGAAGTCGTGTAGTAAAGGTCCAACCAACCGTCATGATCGAAATCGCCGAAATCCGCGCCCATATTGCCCTCTTCCACGCCGTCAGGTGAAAATGCGGCACTGGCGGCCAGGGCAACCTCTTCAAACTTACCCTTCCCCAAATTGTGATAGAGAAGGTTTGGGCTGAGGTCGTTGGTTACGAAAATATCTGGCCAACCGTCGTTATCGTAATCTGCAATCAGGACTCCGAGACCATAGAGCTTTTGTGGATCAATCTGCAATTCCGCGGTTCGATCGCGAAAATGGCCTTTGCCGTCGCCAAAATAAATAGCATCGCGCGATCCTGGTAAGCCGCGCGGCCCACAAAAGACCGAAATGCCCCGGTAGTTGCAGGAAGAGTCGTGGACGGGCAGGTGGCCCAGGGGATATTCGAGGTATTTTGCAACGTAAAGATCAAGGTTGCCGTCGCGGTCGAAATCGCCGAAAGCAGCCCCCATGCTCCAGCCCTCGCCTTTTACTCCTGCCTTTTCCGCTACTTCTTCAAACGTGCCGTTATGGCGATTGTGAAATAGAAAGTTCCGTCCATACCCCGTGATGTAGATATCCTGCCAACCGTCGTTGTCATAGTCCGCAATCGCCACACCCATTCCCCATCCAAGTGAGTCGGTGAGGCCGGCTTCCTTGGTTACATCGACAAAATGCCCTTTACCGTCGCCGCGATAGAGCGAACACACGGGATCTCCGCCATCCCGGCGGTATTTTTCGATGGTCGATCCGCGGACTAACAGAATATCCAGGTTGCCGTCGTTGTTGTAGTCAAGAAACGCCGCTCCGCCGCCCATCACTTCCAAAATGTGGGGCTTGGCCTCTGAGCCACCTTGTACATTACGAAAATTGGCGAGCCCCGCCTTCCCGGTGACGTCGACGAGTTTCGGAGGGCCTACGGCAACGGCGGATGCCGGAGCGCACACGCAAGCGATGCAAGTTGCGGCCAGTGCGGCCATGGTCCTGGACCCCAGCGTTTGTCTAGGAACCGAAACCGTCAATTCGGGTACTTCCGGTCGCCTTCCCTGTCGCGGGCAGCGGCGCGTTCCTGATTGAGCCGGCTGAAGACAGCAGCCTCCTTTTTCGCCTCGTCCACCCGCTTGAGGGCGCGATAGGCCTGGGACAGATAGAGATGCAGCGAGGCGAGATTCGGATCGATTTTCACCGCCTCTTCCATCGCATCGGCGGCTTCCGGATATCTCTTCATCTGGATCAGCGCCTTGCCGAGCCCAGCCTGCGCATCCATCAATTTCGGGTCTGTGGCGAGGGCGGCACGAAAGCAAGTTAGGCTTTCCTCGGCTTTTCCCATCTTGAAGAGTACATCTCCGAGCATTGCTCGTGCTTCGACCAAATTGGGATCCTTCGCCAAAGCGAGATCCAGTTGCTGCTTGGCGTCGGGGAGATGGCCGAGGTTATTAAGTTGCGCGCCCAGATGGAAATGTGACATGGGAAGGTCTGGAAAGCGAGTTTCAGTCTCCTTGGCTAAGCCAAGCGCGCGTTCGTACTCGAAATTCCGATAATACGCTTCAATTAGCAGATAGCGAGGATCCGGGGAGTCCGAAGCCAAAGCGATTGCTTTCTTGAGGACATCGATTGCGTCCGCGAAATAACCTCGCTGATAATACTGCAGGCCGAGCATCATGAGCAGCTTCGGATTGTCTGCACGGATTCTTACCGCCTCCCGTAGATGCGGGATCGCAGCATCGCCATTCCCTTCATCTACAAGCAAAGTTCCCAGCAGAAGCTCCGCTTCATAGAAGTTCGGCTTAATCGCGACTGCTTTTTCCAGTTCCGGGCGCGCCGCCGCACGGTCGTTCAATGCGATGTCGGCGCGCGCCAAGTCATAGTGGGCCTCCGAAATATTCGAGTTCAGGCCGATCGTCTTGTTTAAGAAGACGATTGCTTCCTGATGCAGCCCGGCTTGGCCCAATGCGGTGGCCGAGGCCATCAAAATATCGGAATCGTTCGAAGCGGAGAGCTGTTGAATATGAGAAACGGCCGCGGCCTGATCCTTGTTGGCCAGCGAATTTCGCAACTCAGACAAAGAAATCATGTCCTCGCGGAATTTCGCTTTCCATCGGGCAGCGGCGTCAAATTCAATCTTCGCTTCACCGCTCAAGCCTTTTTGTTTGTAAGCTCGCGCCAGCAGATAGTGCAAACTACCGTCTTCCGGGCGCGCCTTCACCGATGCGTGTAGAAAGCGGATCCCTTCATCCAGCCGGCCCATTGCAACGTATGTGCGGCCCAGCCGTTCGCGGCAATCTAAAACCTCTCCCGCGTCCAATGATTTTTCAAAAAACGAGATCGACTGCCCAGGCTGTCCTAGATCGGCTCGAATCCTTCCGAGGTAATAGAGAGAATAGGGATCAGGGGGTTGGAAGTCGAGTTCCTTGGTAAAGGCTTTTTCGGCTTCCTTAAGCTCATTGAGCTTGAACAAGGCGAATCCAAGTTGATAATAGGCTCCGCGAATCTCAGATTGAATCGCAATTGCCGCGCGCAACTCCGCCGCCGCTTCGCGGTATTTCTGTGAATCGACATCCGTCTGCGCGGCCTGAAGATGCCTCGCAAGCTCCGGAGAAATCGCCGTCTGTTGACTGAGACAAGTGCACGCAACCAACAGCCCCGCGCCAATCAGGCTGCGAACTAGCCGCCAATCATGCATGATCGACACGGATATCTGAAACTGAATTATATCCAGTCAATCCTGCTGCCAAAGCATACTCCGCCGAGATCTTGTCGGCGGGGCGGGGAATCGGTTCCGTCAGAAATTGAACTTCAGTCCAAACTGGGCTTCCAGCGGGGCAGCTCCCGTGGCGAGACCGCTGATTTGACCAAAAGTAGCTGAATTCAGGTCACTATTAGGATTGGCAAAGTTAACCCGGTTGGTAATGTTGAAGATCTCCGCGCGGAACTGCATCCCGATTCGCTCCGTGATCCGGAAGTTTTTGTATCCACCAAAATCCGTGTCGAAGAATCCCGGTCCGATCTCTGTGTTACGTCCGAGGTTCCCAAATGTGTATTGGCTAGGTATGGCAAATGCGGCGGGGTTCACCCAGAGGCCAGTCGTGCTCTGCGCTCCCGCGTAGGGGTCGCCAACTAGATTCGGGCGCTGCGAGATCGATCGGGCGCCAATGTTAGCGATGTCATTTTCAAGGGTTACCGTAAAGGGCGATCCAGATGTGGCGGAAATGATCCCGGTCACTTCCCACCCGCCCAGAACGGCCTCTTCGAAGCCATTGAAATTCGACCCAAAGCGTCGGCCTCTTCCGAAAGGCAGCGTGTAGATCGCATTGAGCGAGAAGATCTGGGAGCGATCGAGCGAACTGAGGGCGCGGTCTGCCGCCATGTCATTGGGATCCTGTGGCGAGGAACTCGCCCCGAAACCGGATCCGCCTACATCGATCGTTTTTGAAAACGAGTAGTTGGCTGTGAAGGAAAGCCCACGGGAGAAGCGCTTCTCCAGCTTTGCCTGTAAACCCTCATAGTGTGATGACGCGACATTGTCCATCTCGCTCGTTGCGCTCAGAACGGGATATGGCCGGCGCGGATCCGGATCTCCCGGACCAGGTAGGGCCGTGTTGGCGTTGATAAACATGGACAGATGAGTTCCCTTGTTTCCAACGTAGCCAACCTCGGCGATCAGATCGTCGCTAAGCCGGCGTTGTATATGAAAGTTCCACTGTTGCACGTAGCTGGTACGATTGTTCCGATTCACGATATGCTGATCCGTCAGCGGAACATTGGCGCCGGGAGTGACAGTGAGAATCGGCGAGAACGTCGTCTCAAGGGGACTTGTGGGTGTAATGACGTTCAGGTTTGTCAGCGTCTCACTAATCGCATACGGATAGTTGCCCCGTATTCCTTGTGATTCCCATAGATAATCGCCGGTGTAGAAAATTCCATACCCTGAACGGATCGTCATCTTGTCACCCAAGCGGTAGGCCGCGCCTACCCGGGGCGCCCAGTCCTTGTAGTTCGGGTTGACGATGCCCCGGCGAGCATTCGGCCCGGCTCCAGTGACCGGATTAATGCCGTCCCACAAATACTGTCCGGTATCGATGTCAAAAGAGCCGAGCGTGTTGTCGCGGCTGTACGGCCATCCCAGATAGTCATAGCGCAACCCCAGGTTCAACGTCAGATTCGAACTCACCTTCCAGTCGTCCTGAATGAATCCGCTGTAGTCGTGCTTGCGCATGATCGCAGCCGTCTGACCGACGTTGCGCAATGCACTATTCGGTAGTCCCAACAAGTAGGAGGCCAACGGTTGACCTGTGGTCCCCGTGTTCTGAGGATCGTTGGTGGCGTCGCTGGTGAAGCCGAAATTGCCAGTGAAATAGCCGTCATCAAGGCTGCGCTGGTAGCGGAAATCCCATCCCACCTTCAGCAGATGCTTCCCGGTGGTCCGGCTTAAGGTGCCGGCGAGGCTCCAGGTGTCATCCGGGAACGGGTTGCCTGTTTGGCTGACGTTGAAATTCCCTCCCACGCTGTACTGCGGAAACAGCGGAATGCCTTGTTTCGAAGGAACGCCTTGAATTCCGAATTGGCTGATATAGGCCGCCGTCGCCTCCGCGCCGCCCGGTGCATTGTTTGCAGCTTGGAGATTATTGCGATGGTAGCCAAGCCGGACGTCGAAGACCGTGTTCGGGTCAACCAGCCAGGTGTTGGCGATCATCGCGTTCGTGAACGTGTTTCCCACGATGTTATTCACCGCCGGTTGATTGGTGGGCTGAATGTGATGAGAGTCATTGATATTGTAGCGGCCGGTCAGCGTATCCTTGTCGCCAAATCTTTGATCGACTCGGATCATCCCTTGATTTCCGTTCAAAACGTCCGGATTGGTGTTGATGTAATTGTTCCCGTTGACGTTGGTGTTCGGAGCGGGCAGGAATATCTTGGCATAGGCGATCATCGCTGGGTCGATCCGGTTTCCCGGGATCATGTTTCCGGCAAAAGGAGCGCGAGTCGTTACGCCATTTGCCGTCGTTGTGGTTGCCGGGTCGTAAATCGCTGGAGCGGGGTTACCGAAAGAATCCAGGGACATGTTCCCCGAAAGCTGTGCCGCGGTCGGAACGATCGAAAGGATAGATTGCCCTTGGCTGAATCGGTCCGACTCGTAACTCGTGAAGAAGAATGTGCTGTTCTTGTGGATCGGCCCCCCAAACACGCCACCGAACTGATTCTGACGGAAGACTGGTTTCGGGAGGTTTGCTTGCTGAGCAAAGTACTGTTGCGTGGTCAGACGGTTATCGCGGTGAAATTCGAAGCCGACACCGTGGAATTCGTTCGTGCCCGACTTGGTAACTACGTTCACGTTGGCGCCGGCGCCCGTGCCGAATTCGGCGGACGTAATGTTCGTCTGAACTTTGAACTCCTGAATGGAATCGATGGAGGGCTGCACGCCATACGACTTGAAGAAAGTTTCGTTGTTATTCATGCCGTCGAGCGTGTAGTTGTTGTTCTCCGACCGAAGACCGCTGATCGAAACTGCCGTCCCCGAACTCTGATAACCTGGCGCCCCGGTTCCTACCGCTCCCGGAACGAGTGTCGTCAATTGAGTAAAGCTTCGGCCGTTGAGCGGCAGTTCCACGACCTTCCTGTTATCCACCTCGGTTGCCACGGTAGAAGAGTCGGTCTGCAAGGTAGCCGCTGCCGCATTTACCTCTACCCTTTCACTGACGTCTCCAACCTTGAGCGCTACATTGACTCGAAGAGTCTGATTGACGTCTAGCTTGAGACTTTTCTCGATTTCAGTGCGAAAACCCTTCAATTCCGCCTGGACTGTGTAGACGCCTATCGGCAGCGCGGGAATTGCATAGGTTCCTCCCTCACCGGTCGTAACGACGCGGCTCGCGGAGGTTGCTTCGTTCGTTACGGTGATGGTGACGTGTGGAATTGCCGCTCCGGACTCGTCGGTAACGTCCCCAACAATTGTGCCGAGTGAGGTCTGGCCGAATTGTGGTAAGCATAGGACCGCAAGAGCCGTTACCAAAAGAAGCGGGCTTCCCAACTTCCTCAGCCACAGCGCGCGAGGGTAGTGCTGAGACTCAACCTGGAGCTTAGTCATAGATAAGTATATTAGCTTCCCAAAAAGTACTAGCGTAACATTTAACAGTTAACTGGCTTTCACGTCGTTCAATTTGGCACTGCAATACAAAATCAAACTCGTGCTAAAAGACTACCAAGCGCACCCCAAGATGATCAGCGGCACCGTTTAAGATCCATATTGACGGCCCTTCTATTTACAACGCATTGGCAAATCGCGGCGATTTGGCTGATCTCACTGGTCTCCATCGCATTCGTATTGATCCGCCCCAGAGCATTGCCTGAGGCATGGTGGGCGGTGTCGGGTGCCGCTTTACTGGTAGCGAGTCAATTGATTTCAGTCCATTCGGCGGCCCGGGCAATCGGCAAGAGTGTCGACGTTTGCCTATTTTTGACCGGCATGATGATTGTCTCGGAACTGGCCCGTCGGGAGGGTGTGTTTGACTGGCTCGCGGGGCATGCGGTTAGAGCGTCCAAAGGCTCCCGCAGCCGGCTTTTCGTGTTGATCTACAGCGTCGGCGTCGTGGTGACCGTTTTCCTGTCCAATGATGCAACCGCTGTCGTCCTCACTCCAGCGGTTTTGGCCGCTGTCCGAGCGGCCGAAGCCGAACCGTTACCCTATCTGCTTGCCTGTGCTTTTATCGCGAACGCCGCGAGCTTTGTTCTTCCGATTTCGAACCCTGCCAACTTGGTCGTCTATAGCACTGGAATGCCACCACTCGGGCGCTGGCTGCTGAGCTTCGGCTTGCCTTCGCTGGCAGCTATTCTGATGACCTTTCTCGTTCTTCGGTGGCTCGTGGCCAAGCATCTTCAGGGTCCGGTCCGAACGGACACCAAACAGCAACCCTTATCGGCAACCGGCAAACTCACCCTTTATGGCATCGGGTTTCTTACTCTAGCTCTTACGACCGCATCGGCGCTGAACGTGGATCTCGGCCCGCCCGCATGCGCTGCTGGATTCCTTGTCGCGGCCGGTGTATCGATTCGCGACCGCGCCACGCCCAAAGAGATCGCGAGAGAGATTCCCTGGAGTGTACTGCCGCTTGTGGCGGGACTCTTCGTCATTGTGGAAGCGATGAACCATGCCGGAGCACTGAATGAGGCGGTTCGGCTCCTCCAGGCAATGAAAACTTGGAAACCGCTTGGCGGCGCACTCATTCCCGGCTTTGGTATCGCGTTGCTTTCGAACCTGATGAATAATCTGCCCAGCGGATTGATCGGCGGCGCTGCTGTGAGACTTGCTGGCACAGCGGACCCACTGCGCGATGCGATTCTCATTGGAGTCGACCTAGGGCCGAATCTTTCGGTAACTGGATCACTCGCGACTATTCTTTGGCTGATGGCGATCCGGCGCGAAAAACAGGAAGTGGGATTCTGGAAATTTCTGAAGTTCGGAATCCTGGTTATGCCGCCGGCGCTATTCTTCGCCATACTCACAAATGTCGGAAAATGACTCTGATGGAGTATTCTCTTATGCCTATTGATTCCCGGCTTGAAACACTGGCCAGCACGGCTGCCTCGATTTCTGGCCTCGCTACAAGAAGGAATGTTCTTCGAACCATGGGCGCAACCTTGGCTCTAAGCGGCGCAGTCTCCCGTAGTGAGGCGGCCTCCAACGTGCGCTTTGGTCTCGATTTGTTTAGTTTGCGTTCCCAGAACTGGACGCCCATTGCGGCGCTCGATTGGTGCGCACAACGCCGCGTTAAAGTTGTGCATTTCAGCGAAATTCGCTTTATTGGGAGCCTTGCTCCGGAAAATCTCCGTCGCGTCCGCGCACATGCCGACGAGCTGGGAATCGATCTCGAAATCGGCATGCGCTCCATCTGCCCCACTTCGACCATGTTTGACAAGGCTCAGGGAACGGGCGAGGAGCAGCTAGCCAGAATGGTGGACGCCGCCCGCACCGTTCGTTCGCCGATCGTACGCTGCGTTCTCGGCAGTTCGGCCGACCGGCAGCCGCCGGCGGGCATTCAACCTCATATCGAAGAGACCATCAAAGTCCTGCGCAACTCACGTTCGCGCATTGTTGATTCGGGCGTAAAAATTGCGATTGAGAACCATGCGGGCGACATGCAGGCCCGTGAACTCAAAACGCTGATTGAAGGCGCTGGCCCGGATTTCGTCGGCGTTTGCCTCGACTCGGGAAATCCGCTTTGGACGATTGAAAGCCCGCACTTGACGCTTGAGACGTTGGCTCAATACGTTCTTACCAGTCATATGCGCGACAGCGCTGTCTGGCGCGCGGAACAGGGCGCGGCCGTCTCCTGGACCCGCATGGGCGAAGGCAACGTCGGCATCGAGGACTACCTCCGCAAGTACATTCAGAAATGTCCGGGACGCGCCGTTTCGCTCGAGGTGATCGTTACGCGCCCGCGCATGTTTAACTATCTTGAACCGGCGTTTTGGGAACCGTATCGCCAAACACCGGCTTGGCAATTTGCAGAATTCCTTTCGCTTGTCGAAAAAGGAACCGCCCGCCCCATATCGCCACCCGTGGCTAAGGAACACGCAGCGGCGCTCGAGCGCGAAGACGTGGAAGCGAGCATCCGCTGGACGCAGGCGTTCCTAGCGGCGTTGTAATAGGCTCAAGGCGTGCGCGAAGATATGTACGCCGCCATGTTCAACATATCTTCTTCGCTCAACTTACTAACTACTGGTTTCATGAGCTCGGTCCAGGACCCTTTTCGCGTCCCTTGCTGCATGTCATACATCTGCCGTACTAGATAGCTAGGAGAACGCCCTGCGATAGCGGGCACGGGACCAAGGCCTTTCAAATCGGCTCCATGGCAGACGCCACACGCGGCCGCGGCGCCATTGTTTTTGGTCACCAGTTCTCTACCTTTTTCGATGCTGCCCAATGGTACGTAGGCAACGAACCCCGACTTCGGATTACGAAGTACCTCGGTGGCCTCAGGTTGTTCGGGCACTTCGATAATGCGTTCGTCGAGCGGCTCCGTCCCGCCGCCTTCCAAGGGAAGGTACATGCCTACCGAAGTATAGGTCTTGGGCACCGTTTCGGTTTCAACCACCCGAATCCAGGGAGTCCACTTCATCGAGCCAAAATACTCGGCGGCCGCTTTGATTTCCTCGTCGGTCATGGCCGTTGCGATCGCCGCCATCACGTTTGTGTTCTTCTTCCGCGTGTCGGCGCTCTTTCTGTCGCCGTCTCTGAATTCTTTCATCTGTTCGACGAAATAATTCACCGGAAGACCGGCGACACCGGCATTTTCCGGACGCCCTTTGCCATTTGGATAGTGACATAAGGAGCATGCCCAAACAGCGGGTCTCCTGCCATGCGCCACTACCTCGGGCATTTTCGGATGGTCGCCCGGATACCAATCCGCCGGTCCAAAGCGATCGCCGATTTGTGCCCGCGTGAACGTCAAAGTGCTGCCGGGAAGATGTTTGAGACTGGTGTCGGGTGCAGCCTGCCGTTCCGCTGCTCTACCGGTTCGCGCGGTGCCCGGCTCTGTTCCGTACGCCCATGTTGGCGGTCCTTCGGCGGCGAAAGACAGCCCCGAAACAACCAGGGCAACTATCGAAATCACACTTGCCAGTCGAACCCTTCGTTTCAAGTAAGCTCCGTCTGCGATTATGTTCGAACTGCACCTGCCAGGAGGGATCGGGTCGGCAAATGCCTCTAAGCTATTGATTATAGATGGTGGCCAGGGACGGAATCGAACCGCCGACGCCAGCCTTTTCAGGGCTGCGCTCTACCGACTGAGCTACCTGGCCGTAACGTCGAAAGCCCAGCTTACCAAACTTCTTCCCGCCCTCCTTATTGCCAAGCCATATAAGACGCGGTACACTCATATTGTCCACCAATACGAGAATCGCAATGCACGAAAAGACCGATGTCTGGCAAGGCACTTTGGCGCTGATGGTGCTCAGAACTCTCGAAATGCTGGGCCCCTTGCACGGCTACGGAATCGCCCGCCGTATTGAGCAGATCAGTGGCGACCGGCTCGCTCTCAACTACGGAACCATCTATCCGGCGCTCTTGAAGCTCGAGCAGGAAGGTTCGATTGTTGCCGAATGGGGCGTCTCGGAAAATGGCCGCAAGGCTAAGTTCTACCGGCTATCGCGCTCCGGTCAAAAGCAGGTAAGGAAAGAGACCCGCGAATGGGAGCAAGCCACCGCCATCGTCGCCCGCTTCCTTCCGCCTCCGAAGGAATCTTCGTGAAACACCTGCGCGCCTTCTTCCTCCGCCTATTCGCCGGCTTCGGCAGAGGCCGCCGCGAGCGCGAATTCATCGCCGAGTACGAGTCGCATCTTGCGATGCACATCGAAGACAATCTTCGCGCGGGCATGAGCCCGGAGCTGGCTCGCCGGGAAGCGCTCTTGAAGTCGGGCGCCGCCGAATCCTTGAAAGAATCCATGCGCGATCGCTGGACGCTCCTTTGGCTCGAAACCGCCCGGCAGGATGTTCGCTACGCTCTGCGAGGCCTTAGGCGCAGCCCTGCGTTTTCCATCACGGTCATCCTTTCCTTGGCCCTCGGCCTGGGAGCAAGTATCGCCATCTTCACCATTACGGACGATCTGCTCTTACGTCCACTGCCGTATCCGCATCCCTCCGAGCTCGCCATGGTCTGGGAGTCGAATCAGCATCTCAGCCTGGACAACACAAATCTCGTTTCCCCCGGAAACTATCTCGATTGGAAGACGGCCAACGGCGTTTTTCAGTCGATGGCTGCCTTCAATGATATCCGTACCGTGCTGACGGTCGGCGACCGCGCTGAGGAGTTACACGGCCAGGAAGTGAGCTTCAATTTTTTCCCGACGCTCGGCGCGCATCCGCTGCGTGGTCGGGCGTTCGCTCGAGAGGAAGACGGTCCGGGCTCCCATCCCGTAATCTTGATCAGCTATCGCGTCTGGCAGGGCTGGTTCGCCGGCGACGAAAATGTGATCGGACGTAAGGTGCAAGTGAATGGCGCGCCGCGCACCATCATCGGTGTGATGCCGCCAAGCTTCTACTTCCGGAATCGAGCGACGGATCTGTGGGAGCCGATCGGCCTGAATCCCGCGCAAGACTACCGCAAGAGCGAGGGCCGCTGGATGAAGTGCGTCGCTCGCATGAAGCCAGGCGTCACGCAAACCGAGGCACAGGCCGACATGACCACCATTTCGCGAAGATTGGAGTCGGCCTACCCGTCGTTCAACAAGAATTGGACGGTCAACGTCGAGCGCTTGAAAGATTCACTCGTGAAGGATGTAAGAACCTCGCTGCTGGTTCTGCTTGGCGCAGTTGGCCTGTTGTTGGCCGTAGCTTGCGCCAACGTCGCCAACCTTCTACTAGCTCGATATACTTCCCGCCGGCGCGAAATGGCCGTGCGGGTCTCGCTCGGTGCAGGCCGTTGGCGGGTTGTCCGTCAGTTGCTCACCGAAAGCATCATTCTGGGCCTGGCAGGAGGAGTCCTGGGTCTTGCACTGGCTAAATGGGCCATCATGGGCCTGCTCGCCCTAGCTCCCAAGGAATTGACCGAGTTCGCTACCGTCTCAGTCGATTGGCGCATCCTTTTCTTCGCACTCGCGCTTTCGATCGTCACCGGCATCCTCTTTGGGCTCGCTCCCTCTTTGGTTACCTCGCGCCTCGGCTTGACGCAGGCGCTCAACAACGACAATCGTTCGAACATCGGGGGAGGCAGCCGTCTACGTGCGTGGCTTGTTGCCGCCGAAGTGGCCTTGTCAGTTATTCTTTTAACCGGCGCACTGCTGCTCTTCCGCAGCTTGGCGGGCTTGCAGGCCGTGAATCCTGGGCTTAATCCGGCCAACCTCCTTACCTTTCGCGTTACCCTTCCGAAACGCTCCCAGTCCACTCAGTTCTTTCAACAGGCCCTCGAAGGAATCCGTCACCTGCCAGGAGTGAAATCCGCTGGCGCGATAAGCTACTTGCCATTTGATGGAATGGCGGCCGCTACTAAAGTGGACTTCGCAGGGCGACCGCCCGCCAAACCGGGAGAGGAGTTGATAGCGGTCATCCGGACGGTGATGCCGGGATACATGGAGACCATGGACATCCCGCTTGCGGCCGGACGTGGCTTCACGGCTGCCGACAATGTGAAGTCGGCGCCCTATCGCTTTCTTGTCAATCAAGCCTTCGTCCGGAAATTCCTACCTAGTGGCCATCCGCTCGACAATCGGATCAGCACATGGATGGACAGCGAGAATCCGTTCGGCCAGATCATCGGCGTGGTCGGCGATGTGAAGGAGGGAGCCCTGGACAAGGAGCCGATGCCGACCGTCTACTACGTTCACGCCCACCTCGATTACAGCCGCATGGTCTTGGTAGTTCGGACTGCCAGTCCGCCGCTTCAATTCGTCGATTCAGTACGTCGCGTGATCAAAAGAATGGACCCGCTCCAACCGATTGCCCAGGTGCGAACCATGGACGAAGTGTTGGGTGAGACCTTCTCGCGCCAACGTTTTAGCGCGTTTCTGCTATCCGGGTTTTCCCTCACGTCACTGTTGCTGGCCGCCATTGGTATCTACGGTGTGCTCAGCTACTCCGTCTCGGAGCGTACTCGTGAGATTGGCGTCCGCATCTCGTTGGGAGCCGAGCCCGCCGGAATCGTCGCTCTCGTCGTCAATAGCGGTATGCGCTTAGTGGTCGGCGGGGCCTGCATTGGTGTTGCTGGAGCCATTGCCTTAACCGGCCTACTCAAAAGCCTTCTTTTCAAAATCAGCCCCCACGATCCGTTAACGTTCATTCTGGTCCCGTTCGTTCTCGCGGTGGTTGCGCTCGTCGCTGCTTACTTGCCAGCTCGCCGCGCAGCCCACCTCGATCCGATGCAAGCGCTACGGGCAGATTGATCGAGTGATCGGCCAGATTGATTAGCGGTGTCCGCCGCCATGGAAACCGCCCCCATGAAAACCACCACCATGGAAGCCGCTGCCGTGAAAGCCGCCAACTCTGGCGCTTACGCCCCCAACATGTCCATGCCAACCGGGATGCCCATGCCAACCAGGGTGACCATACCAGCCATAACCACCGTAGTAACCGAAGAATCCCGGCGAATAGAAGCTCCAGCCAAACGGGCTATAGAGCAGATCGGCGGCAGGCCAGAAGCCATAGAAGTTGAGGTATGGGTCCCAATACCAGCCGGGTCCGGCAGCCGCATAATAGCCTGCGTTCGTCGCAGCTCCGATACTGGCTTGCGCCTCGTCCTCGCTACGCGCCCTGCTCCAGACATAAAGCGGCTGGGCTTTTACCATACTCTGGTCAAAGCTGCGCGATTTCAGCGGGCGATTGCTCGTCAGCAGTACCTGTTCGCCCTTACTGAGTTTTCGGCTACCAGCGGCGCTGGCAACGATCGCTTTTCCATCGAGCACTTTGACAGCTTGCTGATTGGCATCAAAATCGTACAGACCCTTTTTCTCGATTTGCGTCGTGACCTGTCCTCCTGGGCCATTTATCGCGAGCGCAAGATGCGTGCCTTTGATCATTTGGTCTACCTCGACTATCGCAGTGCCGCGGACTAACTGAACTCTCGTGTCGGCTAGACCGGCCGAGAGCATACGAACCTCACTACTGTGCCCCACGCACAAAAACGCGCCTGGCGTGAGAAGTACCTCTGCATATCCGTCGCCGGTGTTGAGGACCTGATTGGGTTCGAGGACTGCGCTGCCGACGGAATGCAGCGAGAGAGTCGCGCCATCGATAGAAGCTTGACCCTCGACATAATTGATTGATCCGGCTCCTGCCGGCATAGGGGTTTGGATCGGATAGTTTGCGTTGTTTGGACCCTCCGGCGGGCCCGTACGCGCAGGCATGCTGTTCACCTGCGCGAATCCCAGTACCGCCGAAGTGAGCAAAACGGCGAAGGCCTTGCCAGCCAATTTCGTTTGCTCTTTCATGATTTGTTCTCCTGATCATTGGACGCGCCGGGGTGCCGTCTCGTCGCGCGAATCTGGCCGATGCAATGAGCGCTTGGTAGGTTCGTCTAGTTGATTGAAGTAAAGCCGGCTACGCCAAAAGGGCCCCACCGGCTAAATGCCATACTGATACTTGCCTGCGCGGTCGGGCAACCGCTGGATCGAGTGCGTTCGCGCGCCGGTCGAGAGGAAAGTCCGGTCTTCCCAGGGCAGCATGCCGGCTAACGGCCGGGGGTTGGCGCTCAAAGCGCCCGCTACGGATGAGTGCCACAGAAAATATACCGCTTGCCGCTTCCCGGTGAGTAAGGGTGAAAAGGTGCGGTAAGAGCGCACCGCGGGACGAGTAATCGCGCCCGGCAGGGAAAACCCCATGTGAAGCAAGACCAAATAGGGGAGGAGGAGTGGCCCGCTCCGTTACAACTTCCGGGTAGGTCGCTTGAGCCTCTCAGTAATGGGAGGCCTAGAGGAATGGTTGCTACCCGCTTCGGCGGGCACAAAAACCGGCTTATAGACCGCGCAGGTATTTCAATCTGAGTTGATAGGATAACCGCCATGCGAAGACGAGATGTTTTGCAGGCGTTGGGTGCGGCGCCTTTGGCCTTGGCGAAACGCTTTGGCGCGCCCGCATTGCAGCAAGGGCCATATCAGCCCAACTGGGATTCGATCGACAGCCGACCCACGCCCGCTTGGTACACCGACGCGAAATTCGGCATCTTCATCCATTGGGGCGTCTATTCCGTTCCCGCATTCGCAGCGGTCAACGTCAAAGATGAAAACCCGTATGCCGAGTGGTATTGGAATTCACTCACCAACGGTAAAAGCGCCAAAGGCCCGGTCGGCAAGGGCGCACTTACCTGGGCGTTTCATAAGCGAGTTTACGGCGCCAACTTCCCCTATTTCGACTTCGCGCCTCATTTTCGCGCCGAGCTCTTCGATCCGGATCAGTGGGCCGATGTCTTCGTGCGTTCCGGCGCCCGCTATGTTGCGCTGACCTCGAAACATCATGAAGGATTCACCTTGTGGCGCAACGCCCAAGCCAACAGCTCCTGGGGACGCCCCTGGAACAGCGTAGACATCGGACCGAAGCGCGACTTGGTGCTCGATCTATCCGAAGCGGGCCGCCGCAAGGGCCTTCACATGGGCATCTATTATTCGCTCTACGAGTGGTACAACCCTCTCTGGCTGTCCGACAAAAAGCGTTTTGTGAGCGAACACCTGATACCGCAATTTAAAGACGTCGTTACGCACGTTAAGCCATCCATCATCTTTTCCGACGGCGAATGGGAGCTGAGCAGCGCGGAATGGCGCTCGCCCGAACTGCTCGCCTGGCTCTTCAACGAATCGCCGGTCAAAGACGAAGTGGTAATCGACGATCGCTGGGGCAAGGACACGCGTCATAAACACGGCGGTTACTACACCACCGAGTACACCTCAGGTATGCAGGCCTCAAGCCACCCGTGGGAAGAAAGCCGCGGCATGGGCTTCTCTTACGGCTATAATCGCATGGAAACTCTCAAGGACTACCACAGCAACCGCCAATTGGTGCTGATGCTGGTCGATATTGTCAGCCGCGGCGGCAACCTGCTACTCGACATCGGGCCCACCGCCGATGGACGCATTCCGGTCGTCATGGAAGAGCGGCTCACGGAAATTGGCAACTGGCTCCGTCCGAATGGAGAAGCCATTTACGGTACCCGCGCCTGGCAGCGAACGCGCCAATGGGGTCCAGGCACGGTCCCCACCATGGAAGAGAAGGAGTTTCGCGCCGCTTACGACATCACTCAACTTGTCGATTCTCCGCCCTCTGGTTACGCGCGAGTAGACGCATTCTTCACTACCAAAGGCGACGCCGTGTACGCGATCGTTCCGCGCTGGCCAGGCCCGGCTTTCGCGCTCGACGGATTCACGAGCTCTTCAGCAACCGAAATCACGCTACTCGAGACGGAAGACAAAATACCATGGCACGCCGAAGGGAACCGCCTGCAAATCTCGGCGTCCGATGCGCTTCGCTCCAAGATCCCGCCACGCCATGCGTATGTTCTGAAGATGATCAATGTCAAGATGGCCTAGGCAGACCGAAAATTCCGCTGGCATGAAACGCTAGCCTGCTTCAATTTCGTCATTAAACCTTGCATCCTTTCCGGCTCCTTAGCTCGTTTCTATCACCCGATAACCCGCTTGGATTCGGTGTAACCGATTTCTTTGAACTCATTCTGTGCGCTCTGTTGATCGTGTTGCTGTATCTCCGGCCGTGCTTCGAGCGAGTCATCCGGTCGCTGGCCCAAAAGACCACACTCTGCTTCGTGATCGTCGCAGCTTTGCCCGTGGCGCTGCGGCTTGCCCTGCTGCCGCACCATCCCGTTCCTTCACCCGACATCTACGACGAGTTCGGCCATCTCTTCGTCGCGGATACCATTCGTCATTTCCGCCTGGCGAATCCCGCACACCCACTGCATCAGTTTTTCGAAACGTTTTTTGTACTACAGGAGCCGACTTATAGCTCCATCTATCCGCTCGGCCAAGGTCTTGTTCTTGCGCTCGGATGGGTGTTGTTCGGTCTTCCTTGGGCCGGTGTCCTGGTGTCCATCGCCGCGTTCTGCGCGCTCTGTTATTGGATGCTGCTCGGCTGGACCACGCGCCCTTGGGCCCTGATCGGCGCATTGCTTGCGGTCATCGAGTTCGGGCCCCTGAACGCCTGGATGAACGGCTATTGGGGTGGATCCGTATCGGCCATCGCCGGCTGTCTGGTATTCGGAGCGTTGCCGCGCTTGCGTGAACGGGCCAATAGACGCGCCGCGGCGTTCTTGGGCGCCGGGCTTGGCGTGCAGCTTCTCACGCGGCCCTACGGATCCATCCCGCTCGTCTTGAGCGTCGCTGTGTTTCTTGGCCTGCTTCTGTTCCGTGACTGGAGCCCTTGGCGGGATATGCTCAGAATCGCGCCTGTCGTGCTGCTCGCCGTATTGCCTGCCGTCGCCCTCACCCTGTTGCAGAACAAACAAGTGACGGGCCGTTGGACCACGCTGCCCTACTTCCTCAGTCAGTATCAATATGGAGTGCCCACCACCTTAACTATTCAGCCGAATCCGCTTCCGCACGTTCCCCTCACTCGCGAACAGGATCTCGATTACCAAGCACAACGCTCGTTTCACGGAGAGAGTCCGGACACTCTGAACAAATTTCTTTTGCGCCTCGAATATCGCGTCCGTTTCTATCGCTTCTTCTTTCTTCCGCCTCTCTATCTCGCGCTCGGCATCTTCCTGGCGACCATTCGCAAATGGACCTTCCTATGGGTCCTTGGCTCTCTCGTCTTGTTTGCGCTCGCCTTGAATCTGTTTCCGTACCTCTATCCGCGGTATCTCGCTGCAGTCACCTGCCTTTTCGTGCTGGCGAGCGTCATAGGACTACAGAAACTAGCGAGTTTGAATATTCGCGCGTGGCCTGCCGGTCATTATGCCGCGATCGCTATCCTCTTCGTCTGTGCTGCGAGCTTCTTCCTGTATTACGGAGCTCATCTGTTCGAAAATCACGATGCTGCCGCCGAAATCGAACAATATGAGACTTGGGATGCCATTAATCACGGCAATCCGGCGCGCCGGATTCTCGTGAATGAGGAACTGGCGCGTTTGCCGGGGAAGCAGCTCGTTTTTGTGCGTTACTGGCCCAATCACATTTTTCAGGATGAATGGGTATACAACGCGGCGGATATCGATGCGGCGCGCTTGGTTTGGGCCCGCGACCTTGGCCCCGCCGAAGACGAAAAACTGCGGCAATATTATCCGGATCGGACTGTTTGGCTCCTCGAACCCGATGCCCGGCCGCCAAAGTTGAGCCGCTATGGCGCCCAGCCGCCGGGACCGTTTCTGGAAGTCAAGTAGCCGCCTTTCCGGAATGTATCTCTTTCACTTATTGCGCTCCTTCCTGCCGCTGCGAAATCCCATTGGATTCGGCGCCAGCGACTTTATCGCCTTCGCCGTTGCTGAGTTGCTGGTCTTGATCGTTTTGTCATGGCCTGCCCTTCAGCCATATGCGCAATGGCTCGCCGATCGCACTGCTTGGTGCATGTTGTCGCTCGCCGTATTGCCGGTCGCGCTTCGGCTGGGCCTACTGGTTCATAGTCCGGTTCCCACGCCCAGCACCTCGGACGACTTCAGCTATTTGCTGCTCGCCGATACGCTGTCCCACTTTCGACTCGCCAATCCGGCACATCCGATGCATCGATTTTTCGAGACAATTTTTGTTCTGCAGCAGCCTTCCTACAGCTCCATTTATCCGCTCGGGCAAGGCCTCGTGCTCGCCTTCGGCCAACTCGTCTTTCGCAATCCCTGGACCGGCGTTCTGCTGTCGACCGGTGCCCTCTGTGCGCTTTGCTATTGGATGCTGCGTGCCTGGGTTCGCCCGCAATGGGCGCTTCTCGGAGGCTTGCTGGCCGTCGCCGAGTTCGGTCCACTGAGCTATTGGATGAACAGCTATTGGGGCGGGGCAGCCTCGGCGTCCGCCGGTTGTCTCGTTTTCGGATCCTTACCTCGCCTGTGCGAACGCTGGCGCACTCGCGATGCGGCACTGCTCGGAACCGGCATTGCGATCCAATTCTTGACGCGTCCTTACGAAGGAACGCTCCTGCTGTTGAGCGTCGTTCTCTTTTTTCTTGTCGCGCTTCGAGTGCCTGTCGAATGGCGCAAGCTACTTCGCGCGGTGCCCATCATCGTCTTGGCGGCCTCTCCCGCCCTCGTCCTCACGCTCTTGCAGAACAAAGCGGTGACGGGCACTTGGACCACCCTGCCATATTTGCTGAACAGGTATGAATATGGCGTGCCGACCACCCTAACGTTTCAGCCCAATGCGGTGCCGCATCGTGAGCTCACTGCCGATCAGGATCTCGATTACCGAGCCCAAGCCGCTGTTCACGGAAACGGCGCGGAGACGCTGTGGCGCTTTATCGAACGCGCCATCTATCGCATACGGTTTTATCGTTTTTTTCTGTTGGCGCCATTGTACGTCGGTTTGGCAGTCTTCCTGGTATTCGTTCGTACGCTACGCCAGCTTTGGGTGCCGGCGGCGCTGATGCTGTTTATCTTGGGCTCCAATTTTTATTCTTACTTCTACCCGCACTACATCGCTGCCGCCGCCTGTCTCTTTTTGCTTGTTGCCGTTTCCGGTTTGGAACGCTTGCACGGCCTTATCCGGCCCGCTTGGTTGCGTGGCCGATACATAACGCAAGTCACCATCCTGTTGTGCGCGGTCCATTTTCTTTTCTGGTATGGGGTGCACCTGTTCGGGAGCGACGAGGTCGCTTCCGCCCTGAGCCAATATGAAACTTGGGACTTCATCAACTTTGGCGATCCAGAAGGCCGCATCGCGATCGACAACCAACTCGCCCATGCCCCGGGCAAGCAGCTCGTCTTTGTCCGTTATGGCCCGCGTCATATGTTCCATAGCTGGATTCACAATCAAGCCGATATCGATCGCTCCCGTATCGTCTGGGCTCGCGATCTCGGCCCCGCTGAAGACGAACAATTGCGCCGCTACTATCCCGGCCGCACGGTCTGGCTGGTCGAACCCGATGCGGCGCCGCCAAGAATAACGCCGTTTCAGGGAGCCCCGTAATTCCAGCCATGCCAACGACGCTCTCCATTCTGGTCCCGCTTTACAACGAGCGGGAATCGATCGGCGAAGTGCTCGACCGTATTTTTAGCAGACCTGCGGAGTATTTTGCGTCCGCCGGAATTCACCCGGAGGTAGTTGTGGTCGATGACGCATCTACCGATGGCTCACGGGAAGTAGTGGAAGCATACATCCGTTCTCATCCCTCTTCCAATGTCCGGCTGCTGGAACACGCGCGCAATCGAGGCAAAGGATGCGCCGTTCGCACGGCTCTTGCCGAAGCCCATGGCGATTTCTCCCTCATTCAGGATGCCGACCTCGAGTACGATCCCGCCGAGTACCCAAGCCTTCTTCGCCCTTTTCTCGCGGGCGAAGCGGACCTCGTGATCGGGTCGCGTTTCCTCGGCGGAGACGCGCCCAAAACGCATTTCTGGCCCACGCTCGCCAATCGCTTGTTGACT
>DASYAX010000049.1:0-6243 GCA_036501045.1 Bryobacteraceae bacterium | reverse complement strand
ATGGGGTGGCCCGGCCTTCGATCCCGAAACCGGTCTGCTCTACGTGAATGCCAATGAAATGGCTTGGGTGTTGCGTCTCGTTCCGCGCCAGCCCAATACGCAGGCGAAAAGCGGCAAGCAGCTCTACCTGAACGATTGTGCCAGTTGCCATCGTGAGGATCTGGCCGGCACGCCGCCCGAGTTTCCCTCTCTCCAGTACATTTCGAGTAAGCTCGACGAAAACGAAGTCATGACCATCATGCGCCAAGGCGCGGGCCGCATGCCGTCCTTCGCGCGGCTGCGCCCGGAAGAAATTCACGCCATCATGCGCTACGTGGTCTATGGCGAAGACGTGACGCTCAGCGCAACGGACAACACGTCTTCGCCCATCGAACTGAAATACCGCATTGACGGCTACAACAAGTTCCTCGATCCGGATGGTTATCCCGCCGTGAAGCCCCCCTGGGGAACCCTGAACGCCATCGACTTGAACACCGGCAAGTATGCATGGAAAATTCCCTTCGGCGAATATCCGGAATTGGCTGCCCAAGGCCTCCGCAATACCGGCAGCGAAAATTATGGCGGCGGAATCGTTACCGCCAGCGGCCTCTTTTTTATCGCCGCCACCAATTACGACAAGAAAATGCACGCCTTTGACAAATCGACCGGTAAGCTGCTTTGGGAAACAACCCTGCCCGCTGCGGGCAATGCCACTCCCGCGGTCTTCGAGCTGAATGGCAAAGAGTATGTGGTCATCGGCTGTGGCGGAGGCAAGTCAAAGGAACCCTCCGGCGCGACTTACGTCGCTTTCGCTCTACCAGGTAAATGAACCTATGAATAGAAGATCATTTTCGAAAAGTTTTGCAAGTGCCGCCTTAGCGCCTTTGGCTGCTGCGGCAGAGTCAGCCTCGCCCTATCAGATCTCGGTCATGCTCTGGTGTGTCTTCCGTGACCTGCCTTTCGAGCAGCGCCTCGAAAAAGTCGCCGAAGCCGGCTTCCGCAACGTCGAACTCGTCGGCGAATACCGTAAATGGTCGGAAGACGATTTTAAGCGCGCCGATGCCAAGCGTAAGCAGCTCGGCCTCAACTTCGATGTCACCGCTGGGCTCAGACATGGCGTCGGCAATCCCGCCGATCGCAACGCCATGCTGGCCGGCCTCACAAAAGAGCTGCCCATCATGGAGCGCCTCAACATCCCGGCCATCATCATCATGTCCGGCAACGTTGTGCCGGGCATGCCGCGCGACACCCAGCATCACAGTTGCATCGATGGCTTAAAGGCCGCCGCGAAGCTCATCGAGGGCAAAGAGATCAATGGCCAGCCCGTGCGGCTCCTGCTCGAAAACATCGATCCCGAGGAGAATCCCAAATACTACCTGACCTCTGTTAGGGAAGGGTTCGAAATCATTCGCGGCGTCGATCATCCGCAGGTCCAATTCCTGTACGACTTCTTCCATGAGCAGATTTCTGAAGGCAATCTGATCGAAAAACTCGAGAAGAACATTCAGTACACCGGCTTAGTCCACATCGCCGACGTCCCGGGAAGGCACCAGCCCGGAACCGGCGAGATCAATTACGAAAACATCTATCGCAAGCTCGCGCAGCTCAAATACAATCGCATGGTCGCCATGGAATTCCTACCCATCGGAGATCCGGTAGCGCGGTTGCGCACCGCTCGCGAACAAGCCTTAAGAGCCGGTGCGATGTAATAGTACGACCGTACTATCGAAGTCCCCGCGTAGTCGGAGAGTAAGTCCACGGTCCATTAAGTAAGCGCCACTTACTTTGTCAGTCATAGTGCCATCGATGGATTCTAATTGATAGACAGCTCGCCGATCAAGACCTTTTAATTGAATCGCCGGAGGAGGCGTATTATATTCTTGCGAGTGCCGGAACGCAAACAGCACTGCTTCCTTGCTATCCACCGAAACGTACTCGTTAGCCGTTGTATCGTTCGTCCGTGGCGATAACAGCCGGTATAAGTTGCCGAACTGTACTGTATCGCGAATGCGCTTATCGAGCGCAATCATCTCCGTCGCGAGTTTTGTATCTTCGTCGGACCACTTATTCAAGTTCGCGCCCACCCCCAGCGCGCCCTGCATCGCGACTAGAAAGCGATACTTCAGTGGGGTGCTGCGCCCGTTCATATTCGGCACGTCCGTAACCCACGCCGACATGTATTTGGCTGTATATGCCTGCGAAAAGCCCTCCTGGATGCGTAAGCGGTCAAACGCTTCCGTATTGTCCGACGTCCAGAACTCGTCCACGTATTTCATGATGCCTAAATCGATGCGTCCGCCGCCGCCTGAGCACGATTCGAGCTCGAGATTCGGATGTTTTGCCCGCAGCCGTCCGATGATGTCGTACAGATTCCGAACGTACTTCACCCATAACTCGCGCTCTTGGTCGGGCGCGACCTCCGGCCATCCCGGTTCTGCAAAAATCCGGTTCATATCCCACTTGAAGTAGCGAATGTTGTAGGTGCTCGCGAGCCTGTCGAGGGACCCAAAGATATACTCTTTGACATCGTCGCGCGCCAGGTCGAGAATCAATTGGTTGCGTAACTCGCTCCGCGGCCGGCCGGGGAAATTCATCACCCAATCCGGATGAGCACGATAAAGATCGCTATCCGGGTTGACCATTTCGGGCTCCACCCAAAGGCCAAAGTCCATGCCCAGCCCATTCACGTACTGAATGAGACTCTTGAGCCCATTGGGGAACTTAGTGGGATTCACCACCCAGTCGCCCAGCCCCGCATGATCGTTATTGCGCTTGCCGAACCAGCCATCGTCGATCACGAACAGCTCGACGCCGAGCTTGGCCGCCTTCTCCGCCAGCACTCTCTGGCCGGCCTCATTGACGTTGAATCCGGTCGCCTCCCACGAGTTGTAGAGCACCGGGCGCGGCCGTGCCTTCGCTCTGTGAGGCTCAATCTCGGTGCGCTCCAGGTTGTGGAGCAATCGCGAAGCTTCGCCGAACCCGTGGCTTGCAAAGCCGCCAAAGAACTCCGGCGTCTCGAGCGATTCCCCCGGCTTCAGCGGATACGCGAAGTCAAACGTATTGAAACCTCCCGTTACTCGAACTTGCTTATAAGGCGTCTGCTCCACCGTGATGCGCCAGTTTCCGCTCCAGGCCAATGCGCCAAACCAGACATCGCCGTGCTCTTCGCTCGCATGTCCTTCATCAATGGCGAACCACGGATTGAGATTGTGCCCCGTATGTCCCGTGCGGCTCTCGAGCACTTTCATACCCTCCTGAATCGGCTCTCGATTAAGCTGCGTCTCCGCTGCCCAGCGGCCGCTAAGGTACGACAGCCGGTAGCCGTCTCCAGGAGGCAGATTCCACGTTGCCGATTGCGCGCTCTCAACCGTGATGGCCTGTTTGCTGCGATTGGCGATCACCGCGCGCCGGCTGATGATCCCCGTAGCGGCATCCACGCGGTAATGAAGCGTTGCCTCGATATCGTCTCGAATGTCCTTCAGCGTGATCGTGAGCTCGTTGCCTTTCACGCTGTGGGATAGGTAGCGCAAAACCAGGTCACGATCGCCATCCGCTCGCGTGATCTTCAGCGCCGCTTCATAATATCGCGGCCCGCCCCAGCCGGGAAACTCCTCGGCTTCGAGCATTTCGTGTGGATCGAACGAAGAGATGTCACGCCGCTCAACCGCAGCCGGCAGGTCCGCCATTCGCCACAACGGCCCGCCCCAATAGAGATGCTGCAGTTCGCCGTTGGGCGCGAGTCCCATCGCATAGGAACTAACCGGCGTAGTGAGCAGCCAGATCTTGCGGCTCTCGTCGTACTGGATATTCTGTGCCGGAAGAGCAAGGCTGAATAAGAACGCAGTGAGCGGTAAAAGGGCAACGCGGCGCATGGTCTCGATTGTACTTACTACGGCTCGCGAATGCTCAAAATGCGATCGACCGCCTGCTGTGGAAGAACCTGTCGAGTGCCGCTTGGCCACGTGATCTCAATGCGCTCGATCGTCGAAGCCGGCCCCAGCCCGAAGTGCAAGCGAAGGTCGTTCTGCGAAAGATAGCTGCCGCCGCTGCGAACTTCGCCGTACTGCGCATGCTCGCCCGCCACAATCTTCACCCGCGCGCCGATGGCGCTGCGGTTCGAGCGCGTCCCTTCCAGCTTCAAAATCACCCAATGCCCAGGCGGATTCATCGCTTGTTTGAGCAGCGATGGCGCCTCGTTCTGATTGTTGATCGCGATCTCTACCGCACCGTCGTTATCGTAATCTCCGAAAGCCGCGCCGCGTGAGGAGTGCCGTTCGAGGAACGCCGGTCCCGCCGCGTTCGAGATGTCTTGAAATTTGCCGTCCCGGAGATTGTGATAAAGGATCGCCCGGTCCTTGTAGTGAATATCGATGTGCAAGCTCTCCACTTCCGGAAAAGCGTGCCCGTTCACCAGCATCAGGTCCTTCCATCCGTCGTTGTCGAAGTCAAAGAACCCCGTTCCCCAACCGACATAGCGCGTGTTCCGCCCGAGCCCCGCATCGAGCGTCACCTCGTCGAAGTTCCCTTTGCCGCGGTTCCGGTACAGCGTTTCAAACTCATCCGAGAAGTTTGTCCGGAAGATACTCAGATGCCCGTCGCCGCTGTAATCGGCCGCCGTCACTCCCATGCCCGACATCGCCTTTCCGTTCTGATCGAAAGCCACCCCGCGCAGCACGCCTTCTTCCTCGAACTTGCCTCGGCCTTTGTTGATATAGAGCAGCGAAGGAGTTTGATCGCAGGCCACGTAGATATCCGGCAGCCCGTCTTCATTGAAATCGCCCGTAAGCACGCTCAGCGAATAATGCCCCTGCGGCTCGGCAATTCCCGAGGATTGCGAAACATCCGTGAACGTTCCGTTGCCATTGTTCCGGTAAAGAATGTTGCGATCGAAGGGCAAGCCCCGCGGTCCGCAGTTCACCGCGATGCCCCGATAGAAGCAGTACGGATTCGCGCCCGGCTTTGGTGTGGTCGCCGGATCGAACTTCAGGTAATTCGCGACAAACAGGTCCAGCCGCCCGTCGCCATCCATATCCGTAAAGGCGCAGCCCGTGTTGTAGCGCGCGCGGTCTTGCGTAAGATGCGCCGCCGAAGTAACATCCGCAAAGCGCCGGCCTTGAACATTGTGAAACAAGTGATTGCCGCCCCAGTAAGTGACAAAGAGATCCGTGAACCCGTCGTTATCGTAATCCCCTGCGCACACGCCCTGCGCCCAACCCGAAGACCGCAAGCCAAGCGCGTCGGTCACGTCGCGAAAACGTCCGCCGCCTTCGTTGTGGTACATCCGGTTCGTGCCGCCTTCGCCCGACAGCACGAACAAATCGAGCAGGCCATCGTTATCGTAATCGATGAAAGCAATTCCGCTGCCCGTGGTCTCAATGATGTATTGCTTCGAAACCGTTCCACCGTTGGGAAACACGTCCGTCAGTCCGGCTTGCTTCGCGATGTTTTGAAAATCCGGCGCATACGGCTTCGAGGCCCCCAACAAAATCGCAAAGATCAAGAAACGTGCGCTCACTGCGGCGGCGGCTGTGTCCCGAGTTTCTTCAAAAAGTCCGTGAACTCGCCTTCCGGCGGTTTTTGCAGCCGGTCGAGAATCGCCTTCTCCGCCGCTGCCTTATCCATCTCGCCGGCATCGCGATAGGCCGTGAGCAAAGCATAATGCGCGCCTTCATTCTCCGGCTGCAGCTTCGTTGCCCTCGTTAGCAGCCCAATCGCTTCCTGATAACGTTGCGCCTGCGTTTGCAACTTACCGAGCGCAATCATCGCCTGCACGAAGTTCGGAGACAGCGCCACCGCCTGTTCAAAATGCGCCTTCGCATCGGCGGTCTTTGCCTGCACTTGGGCAATCTGCCCCAATTGAAACTCGCAGGCGCCGTCTTCCGGATTTAGCTTCAACTCCGCCTCGAATTCGGACGCCGCTTGTGCCAGCAACTCCGGACTGTGCCCTTCAAGCAGGATCGCGCGTCCCAGGCGATAGTGAAGATCCGGAGCGCTAGGATTGATCTCAATCGCCTTGCGGTATTCCGCCACCGCGTCGCTGTAGCGATTCTCGACCTCGAAAATCTCCGCCGACAGTTCATGAACGCGATAGGAAGCCGGCGTCCGTTGAAACATCGCGAACGTGGCGTCGTTGAAGGCCTTCATGTGCAGCCGGGCCATCAGGTAAAGTACATCTGGATCGTTTGGAAATCGCCGTTCGAGCTGCGCCAGAAGCGCGAACGTCTTCGCCTCATCGCCGGCCGCGCTATAACATTTGACGGCCGC
>DASYAX010000048.1:0-29485 GCA_036501045.1 Bryobacteraceae bacterium | reverse complement strand
CTCGGAGGAATGGGTTGCGAAAAAGTCGCCGCGCCTCGAGAAACGGCCGCTTCCGCTCTTGCTGACCAATACCGGGATCAGTTTCCGGTCACGAAAGAGCTGATTTATCTGAACCACGCCGCCGTGGGCCCGCTATGCCGGCCGGCGGCGGAGGCCATGACACGCTTAGCGGACGACGCCTGCCGGTTTGGGTCGCTGCATTACGACCAGTGGCTCGAAAGCTATCACGGTCTAAGGCAGGCGGCAGCCCGGTTGCTGCATGCGTCTGCCGAAGAGATTGCGATCGTCAAAAACACTTCCGAGGGCATCGCCACCGTGGCCTTGGGCCTGGATTGGAAAGCCGGCGACCGCGTGGTCGCCTTTAGGGAAGAGTTTCCCGCCAACTACTATCCCTGGCTACGGCTGGAAAAACGCGGCGTCATGCTGACCTGGCTCTCTATTTACGATCCGCTCGAGAAGGTGGCCGAGGCCGTTGACGGCGCGCGCCTGCTGGCGATCAGCTATGTGAATTATCTGAGCGGCTATCGCGTGGATCTCCGTTCGATTGGAGAATTGTGCACGGCGCACGGCTGCTTTTTGTTCGTTGACGCCATCCAGGGCATGGGCGTATTTCCGATCGACGTGGAAGCTTGCCATATCGATGCCCTGGCTGCCGACGGACATAAATGGATGCTGGGACCGGAAGGAAACGGCGTGCTCTACGTGCGCCGCAGATGGCTAGATGCCATCGAGCCGGTGGAGTTTGGCTGGACGAATCCGGCAAACTACGCCGACTACAGCTCGCGCGACATGACTCTACGGGCCGACGCCGGGAGGTACGAATGCGGAACGCTCAACACGATTGGCTGCTTTGGGCAGCGGGCCGCCATCGAATTTCTGCTCGAAGTGGGCATCGAGAGAATTGGCCCCGCCGTATCGGCGCTGGCCGATCAAATTGAACAAGGCGTCCGGGCCAAAGGTTATCAGGTAATGCTCGATCGGACACCGGAAACGGGCTCGGGAATCGTGAGTTTTCGCCACCCGGCGATCGATTGCCGCGCGCTCGTGAGCGATCTCAAACGCAATAAAATTACCGCCGCGCCCCGGCAAGGCTGGGTGCGCATGTCGCCCCATTTCTATGTCAGTCCGGAAGACGTCGAGCAAGTATTGCATCTTTTGCCTGAGGCCTAAATGATCAGCCTGCTTGCGGTCTTCCTGATGTTCGCCCCAGCGCGGTTTTGGCCGGCGCATTGGATCGATGTTCCCGAAGCTCCCCCGCAGGACTACGGCGTCTATCATTTCCGGCGGACGTTTGAATTGCCCGCGAAGCCTTCGAGCTTTGTGATTCGGGTCTCCGGCGACAACCGCTATCAGCTTTATGCCAACGGCCGAAGAGTTTCCTGGGGTCCGGCGCGCGGCGACTTGTCGCATTGGCGTTATCAGACCGTTGACATCGCATCGGAGCTCCACGCCGGAAAAAATGTATTGGCGGCCGTGGTTTGGAATGACGGCCCTTATCGCGCCGTCGCGCAGGTGACGAATCAAACCGGTTTTTTGTTGCAGGCCGTCGCGGCCGAAAACGGCGCCGTGAACACCGGTAGGGACTGGAAGTGCATACAAGACCAGGCCTATTCCCCGCAACCACTGCCACCGGACCAGAGCACCGGCTATTACGCGCTGGCGGCTAACGAGAAATTCGCCGCAGCCCGATATCCGTGGGGATGGGAGGCCAGCGATTTCGACGATTCCGCCTGGCCGGCAGCCCACGAAATCAGCCCCGGCGCGCCGCGCTATTCGCGCGATGCGCCCAACCGCTGGATGCTCGTGCCTCGCGAAATTCCCTTGGAGCAGCAAACACTGGAAAGGTTGGCCAGCGTTCGCAAGGCACAGGGAGTCGCTCCGGCGGCGGGCTTTCTGCAAGGAAAAGAGCCGCTCACCATCCCCGCAAATCGCGTTGCGTCTCTACTGATCGATCAGGGTTATCTCACCACCGCCTATCCGCAAATCACATTGAGCGGCGGCAAGGGGGCAACCGTTGATCTGCGCTATGCCGAGACCCTGTATATCCGCAAGAGTTCCCACGGCGTGCCCGCGGACAAAGGCAATCGGAATGAAATAGACGGCAAAGAGTTCTACGGGCCGGCCGACACCTATATAGCCGATGGCGGGCGGCATCGCACCTACCGGCCACTGTACTGGCGCACCTATCGGTACCTTCAGCTCACCGTGAAAACGGCGCAAGAGCCCTTGACCATAGAAGATCTACACGGCACCTTCACCGCTTACCCGTTTGAGAGAAAGGCTCAATTCCATCTCGAAAAATCGGAACAAGACACCGAAATCCAGCGCATTCTAACCACCGGCTGGCGTACCGCGCGCCTGTGCGCGCACGAAACGTACATGGACTGCCCGTTCTATGAGCAGCTTCAATACGCAGGTGACGCCCGGATCCAGATGCTGGTCTCCTTGTACACCACCGGCGATGCCCGGCTGATGAAGAACGGTATCGCATTGCTGAATTCCTCGCGCACTTCCGAAGGAGCCACGTATAGCCGCGCACCTTCCTACCTGCAGCAATACATTCCACCATTCTCGCTGTGGTGGATCGGCATGGTTCACGATTACTGGATGTACGTCGACGATGCGCCATTCGTGAAACAAATGCTTCCCGGCGTGCGCTCGGTACTCGACTTTTATGCACGCTATCAGAAAGACAGCGGCTCACTCGGGCAAATGCCTTGGTGGAATTTCGTGGATTGGGTAAAGCAATGGCCCAATGGGGAGCCGCCGTCCGAACCGGATCATTCCTCCGCCGCAGCCTTGGACTTGCAATTGTTGCTCGCTTATCGCTGGGCTGCCGATCTCGAAAAGGCCATGGGAAGCAAAGCGCTAGGCGAAGAGTACGTCAACGCCGCGGACAAGTTGCAGGCAACCATCAGAGCCACCGATTGGGACGCGGCGCGCGGGCTATTCGCCGATCAGCCATCCCATACCAGCTATTCGCAGCAGGTCAACACACTTGCGGTGCTTGCGCACCTTGCGGATGCCACCGAGGGCCGTTCCATCATGCAGCGAATCCTCAGCGATGCTTCGCTCGCGCAATCCTCCATCTACTTTCGGGCCTATACCAACGCCGCCCTGCGTGAGGTCGGTTTGGGAGATCGCTATCTCGCCGTGCTCGGGCCATGGCGCGAGATGCTCGGCCAAGGGCTGACGACTTGGGCAGAATGGAACGGGTCTGACGCGAGATCGGATTGCCACGCCTGGGGAGCAAGCCCTAATTTCGAATTGTTCCGGACCGTCGCCGGGATTGAGCCGCTGGCGCCGGGCTTTCGAGAGGTCCGGATCGCGCCGAATTTGGGCGATTTGCAGCACATCGTCGCCACGATGCCACATCCCCGAGGGATGATCCGGGTCGAGCTGAGAAAAGCCGGCGCGCGCCTTTTGACCGACGTCGATCTTCCTGGCGGCGTTAGCGGGGTGTTCGATTGGGCGAGCGTCGAGCATCCGCTGAGCGCTGGAAAGAATCATTTGGAGTTGGAGGTCAGGTAAGCACGTGAGAGCCTTTTACATTACCGAGCCCGGCAAAACCGCGCTAGACGATCTGCAGCAGCCAAGGCCCGCGGCGGATGAGATTCTGCTGCGAACCAGGTTGATTGGGCTGTGCGGGACCGATCTGAGCACCTTTCGCGGCAAAAACCCGTTGGTGAGCTATCCGCGCATTCCCGGTCATGAAATCGCCGCGACGGTTGTGGAAGTCGGCGCGGACGTACCGGCCGACTACCAGCCGGGCGTGGACGTGACCGTGTACCCGAACACGAATTGCGGCAAGTGCGCCTCCTGCCGGCGGGGGCGAACCAATGCCTGCAAGTTCAATGAAACGCTCGGAGTGCAGCGCGATGGCGCCATGAAGGGCTTCTTTACCGCTCCCTGGCAGAAGGTCTATCGCGCCGCAGGACTTTCTTTGAGAGAGCTCAGCTTGGTGGAACCGCTAGCGGTCGGCTTTCACGCTGCCGAACGCGGGCGTGTCACAGCCGCGGATACGCTGGCCGTAATCGGCTGCGGAACGGTGGGGTTGGGCGTCATCGCATCGGCGGCGGCCCATCGCGCGACGGTGGTGGCCATCGATTTAGACGATGCCAAGCTGAGCCTGGCAAAACGAGCCGGAGCGCAGCACGTAATTCATTCCGGCAAGCAGTCCGTACATGACGCCCTCGGCGAACTGACCAACGGTCTGGGACCGGATGTGATCGTCGAAGCCGTCGGCGTGCCGGATACCTATCGCATGGCGGTAGAAGAAGTCGCGCACACCGGCCGCGTCGTATATATCGGTTGGGCGAAAGAGCCGGTCAGTTATGAGACCAAGTTGTTCGTCCACAAGGAGCTGGATATCTTGGGCTCGCGCAATTCGCTCGCCGAGTTTCCGGCCGTAATCGAAATGCTTTCGGCGGGGAAATTTCCGGTGGAGGCAACCATCTCGGCAACGGTTTCGCTCGATCAGGCCGGAGAAGCCTTACGCCGCTGGAGCGAATCGCCGCAATCGTATACCAAAATACTAGTCGAAATGGACGCCTGAGTTGTGAAATACCGGGCGCTCGGCAAGACCGGACTTGACGTGTCTACTATCGGCTTCGGCGCTTCGCCCTTGGGCAACGAGTTCGGCGGAATCGATCCGGTGGAGGGTGCGCGCGCCGTTCATCTCGCAATTGACCAAGGCATTAATTTTTTCGACGTGGCTCCGTATTATGGCCGCACTTTAGCCGAAGAGCGCCTGGGTGCGGCGCTGGCGGGTAAACGGCAGCACGTAATTTTGGCCACGAAATGTGGACGCTATGACAGCGATGCCTTTGATTTTTCGCCGGCGCGGGTGAAGAAGAGCGTCGAGGAATCGTTGCGCAGGCTGCGAACGGATTACGTCGATCTGCTGACCGCCCACGATATCGAGTTCGGCGACCGTGAGCAGATCGTCCGCGAAACCGTACCGGCCCTGCGCGAATTGCAACGCGAAGGAAAAGTGCGAAACGTGGGCATCTCCGGTTTGCCATTAAAGATGTTGGCCGATGTGGCGATGCGCGCACAAGTCGACACCGTGCTTTCCTATTGCCGGTACAACCTGATCGCTCGCGATCTGGACATTTGGCTAACGCCGATCGCAGAGGCGCGGCAAATCGGCTTGATTAACGCTTCTCCGCTGCATATGCGGCTGCTCACCGCAGCCGGTGCGCCTGCGTGGCATCCGGCGTCCGAAACTGCTAAACGAATAGGCAGCCAAGTGGTACGTCTCTGCCAGAAGCATGGTGTGGATCCCGCCGCCCTGGCTCTCCGTTTTTGCCTCATGCATCCCTATGTCTCATGCACGCTGGTCGGGATGTCGAATGCCGGCGAAGTTGAACGAAATCTATTGGCTCTCGAAATGGAACCCGACGCGGAACTCCTCCGGCAGATTGAGCAAATGGTCGAACTCGTAAAAAACTCAACCTGGCGTTCGGGAAGGCCCGAAAACAGCGATAACGCAGCCTGACGGCGAGTCAGGTATGATAAGAGAGTTACATTCCAGCAGTAGTTGGTTGTGTGCCTGCCTTCGCGCCTGGAAGAAATCAAACAAACAAAGGGTTTGTAGAGTTAAGCATATGTACGCTGTGATTGAGACAGGCGGAAAGCAGTATCGCGTTTCGCCTGGACAGACCATTGAGGTAGACACCATTGCGGGCGATGTCGGCGCGGCGGTGGAATTTGACCGCGTTCTGGCATTTTCGAATGACGCCAACGAATTGGTGCTCGGAGACACGCTGAAATCCGCGCGGGTGCGCGGCAAGATCGCCGCCCACGGCCGTGGCGACAAGGTGATTGTCTTCAAGTTCAAACGCAAGAAGCAATATAAGCGCACCATTGGTCACCGGCAGAACTACACGCGCGTATCGGTAGAGGAGATCCTGGCGTAATGGCACATAAAAAAGGTCTAGGCAGTTCGAAAAACGGGCGCGATTCCAACTCGCAGCGCTTGGGTATCAAGGTCTTCTCGGGCGAGTTCGTTACCGGCGGATCCATCATCGTCCGGCAGCGCGGAACGCGCTATAAGCCTGGCAAGAACGTTGGCCTGGGCAAAGACGATACCTTATTCGCCACCGTTCCGGGCACCGTGGAATTCCGTGATCGCGGCCGCCTCGGTAAGTTCGTCAACATCGTGGCTTCGCAAAGCTAAAGCACAAACACTTCTTGCTCTTTATCGATGAAGTAATTGTTTCCGTAAAGGCCGGTGACGGCGGCAACGGTTGTATGGCGTTTCGTCGCGAGAAGTTCGTTCCGCGCGGCGGCCCCAGCGGCGGCGACGGCGGGCACGGCGGCGATGTGGTGCTGGCGGCCAGTGAACATCACAACACGCTGCTTCACTTCCGCTTCAATCCCGAGCACACCGCTGAACGTGGACGCCACGGCGAGGGCAGCAATCGCACCGGCCGGGACGGTGTAAGCGTCGAACTCCCCGTGCCCGTCGGCACCATCATATATAACGCCGAAACCGGCGAGCAGCTATTCGATTTCACGGCTCCTGGACAGCGCTTCGTAGCTGCACATGGCGGGCGCGGCGGCAAAGGGAACGCACGCTTCGCCACCTCCACGCACCAAGCCCCTACCGAGCATGAAGACGGGAAGCCGGGTGATTTTTTAAAATTGCGGTTTGAGTTGAAGCTGCTGGCGGATGCCGGCTTGGTGGGATTTCCAAATGCCGGGAAATCAACCCTAATCTCGCGCTTGTCCGCAGCCAAGCCCAAGATCGCAGAGTATCCATTCACCACTTTGGAGCCTAATTTAGGCGTAGTGCAGGCCGGCGATCGCACCTTTGTGATGGCCGACATTCCCGGCCTGATCGAGGGCGCGCACGAAGGACACGGGCTTGGCATTCAATTTCTGCGCCACATCGAACGCACGAAAGTGCTGGTCCATTTGGTGGACGTATCCGATTTCAGCGGCCGCGACCCTGGTCACGATTTCGACGTCATTCTGGAGGAACTCGCCCAATTCGGCGAGGACCTCCTCGAAAAACCGATGATCGTCGTCGCCAGCAAAATCGATGCCTGTCAGGATGCCACCCGCCTTGCCGCCGTCGAGGCCAAAGCCAAGGCACATCGGATGCCCTTTCAAGCCATCTCGAGTGTCACCGGCGCCGGCATTGAAAAACTGCGCCGCTCGATTGCGGCTAAAGTTTTCAAAGCCTCACAGGACGCTACAATCGCAGTCGGAAGCTAGACTCTGCCGGTGCAGGGCCCGGTCTTCAAAACCGGAGTGCGGCACTTCGATGTCACGGGTGGGTTCGACTCCCATTAGCTTCCGCCAAGCGCAAAAATTCAGCCTACTCCGCTATGCAACACCCACATGCTCGGCCTGCAGGGCACCGGCTTGCCCGGCAACCTTCGTGAGCGCCATGACGAAATCATTTAGATCCCGCCGTTCGGCGAGCAGGATCTCATGCGAAACCCAAAACATGTCGCGGCAGGCGAGCAGAGCTTCAGGGCATTCCGTCTGGCGGTAATGATGATGACGAAATAGCTCGCTCTGGTATACGGGATGCGGGTAGGTTCCAATGCCCGGTATTCCCTCGAGCGCGAGGGCTTTGGCGAAGGTTCGCGCTTCTATGCCAGACAGTTGTTCCGGCCGAATACGGATCAGATATAAATAGTGGCCATGGCAGGTAACCCGGGGGTCGGGAGGCGTGACCTCGAGGAACGGAAGTTGACTTAGCCGTTCATTCAGGTAGCGCGCATTCGCATCCTTGACGGCGAGTTGCTCAGGCAGCCGTTGGAGTTGCACCAATAATACGGCCGCTTGCCAAGCGGTCATACGTTGATTCGTGCCAAGCCGGACGTGCTCATACCACCCGCCGCCCGGCACACGGCCCTGGTTGAAGATCGAGCGAGCGGTCTCAATCAGCGCAGCATCGTTCCCAACCAGAATGCCGCCTTCGCCCGCCGTCAAGCTCTTCGATTGTTGAAAGCTGAAAGAGGCGATGTCGCCGAAGGTGCCGACGTGGCGATTCTTCCAAGACGCCCCGTGGGCATGTGCCGCATCTTCAATGAGCACGATCCCGCGCGTTTGCGCAATTTCAGTAATGGCATCCATATCGGCTGGATGTCCGCCGAAATGCACCGGAACAATGGCCTTAGTTTGCGTTGAAATCGCCTCACGAACGCGGCCGGGATCGATGTTGTAATGTGCACCGATGTCCGCAAAAACGGGAACGGCACCCACCCGCAGTACCGACGTTGCCGTCGCAATGAAGGTAATTGGCGGGACAATGACTTCGTCACCCGGACCCACGCCGGCAGCCAGAAATGCCCCTTCCAAAGTGACCGTTCCGTTTGAAGCCGACACGGCATATCTTGTGTCGTGAAGACGCGCGAACGCTTGTTCAAATTCGCCTACCTTGGGGTTATATCCACCCCAGGATCCGCTTTCTAACACTTCACTCAGCGCGATTCGCTCGCGCTCATCAAATATCGGCCATTTGGCAAATGGCTTGGTTCGCAGCGGCGTTCCGCCGAGCAGGGCCAAACGCGGCACTATCGTCTCTCCGTTCGGTTTTTCAAATCTATCCTTGGCGATGCAGTTCAGAAATAATATTTCAATCCGAACTGAATGATTCGCTCGGTCTGAGCATATCCGTAATCGCTCGCGCTCGTGATCTTGCCCGCTTGCGGATTTGTGCCGGGGTAGACATTTGGATCGTCAAATTGCGGATGATTGAACGCGTTAAACAACTCCGATCGAAATTCGAGTCTTTGCGTCTCCGTAACTCTGAAATTCTTCAGGAATATGAGATTCCACAAATTGTTACCACTGCCCATGATGGTGCCTTTCGCGCTGTTGCCCAATTGGCCCGCCGCGGGATTCACTACGTCACTGACATTGAACCATTGATTGATGGAACGCGCCGACCGCGAAAGATTCGGATCCGCAACTAAGTTTGCCCGCGTTCCGGTATAAGACACGCCATACGACGACGGCGTAAGCCACGAGCCTGAAGAGAAGGTCGAGTCCATTCCAACCTGCCAGCCTCCCAGGATTCGCGACGCCCAGCCAGATCGGCCTTTCAAAAACGGCAGGTCATACAAGCCGGTCACAGTCAACTGCTGCGGCCGGTCGCCGACCGCATTGCCTTTGTTCAAGGCCAGATTGGTGATTGTTTGTGGAGCGGTGGCATCGCCCGGAGCTGCAGCAACTCCCACGGAAGTGGCATCTACGTCCGTAAGATCTTTAAGCCAGGTATAGGATCCCAGGATCGTAAAGCCTTTTGAGTAGCGTTTCTCCAGCCGAACCTGAAGCGCATTGTAAGTAGCATCCCCATTGGAGTCAAACATATTCACGACGCCGAAAGCCGAATACGGGTAGTTCAGAGCAAACTGAGGGGGTTGCGCAGGAAACGGATTCGTTTGGTTGTAATTCAGTTCGCTTGACAGGTGCGTGCTCTTGGAGCCGTGGTAGGCAACTTCGAGCAGAGTATTTTCCGAAAGCGCATATTGAGCCGTCAAATTCCACTCGCCGACATAGCCATCGTGAAAATTCGGGTTTATCCCGAGGACCGTATTAAAGCTGACCGCGGGACTCGCGTTCAACAACGGGTTTTGCGCCGTGATGAGCGGAATCGGAACGCTAGGATTCGCCGGCCTGACGCTCAACGTGTACGTCGTTCCGAACGGATTTTGAAAACCGAGATTACGGAAGGAGTTAATCACTTCAGGCGTATAGAACAGGCCGTATGCGCCCCGCAGCGAAAGTTTGTTGCTCCCGAAGACGCGCCATCCGAATCCCACCCGTGGAGCGAAGTCCTTGTAATCGGGGTTCACAAGACTGCGCGGTAGCCCGCTCTGGCCCGCCAGTTCCTGTTGTCCGGTGTTCAGATTGAAGGATGCGATCGCATTATTACGATCGGTCGGCTTACCGAAATACTCCCATCGCAAGCCCAGGTTCAACGTCAGATTAGGAGTGACTTTCCAGTCATCCTGTAGATAAAATCCCAAATCGACATAGTGGAAGCGCTGTAAGTAAGGTTGCGTTTGTACGGTAAAAGCGGACGGAAATCCGAGTAACATGTCCGCAACCGAATCGGCGGCTGTGACCTTGTGCACCGGGTCCTGCGAGCTAAACATGCCGGAAAACGTAAACTGCCCGTTCGGAGACCCAAATTGCGTGGAATCGAGGACCTTCTTATTGACGGTCATCCCCGTCTTGATCGTGTGGTTGCCGTGCTCGATTGCAAGGTTATCGACAATCTGAATCGATTGCGAGAGCCAGGAGAAGACCGCATTTCCCGATCCGTACCCGACCCCGTTCAGCCCGGTCAGAAGAACCTGCGGAGCCGCCCACGCATAGGCGGGAGGATCGTAGCCTTGGATCCCAAACTGCTTTACGTAATCGGTTTTGTTGGCTGCCTCCGAGCCGCGTCCTCTCTCGAATCGCACAAACCCAATGTTCGTCTCGTTCACGATGTGAGGCGTAAGGATGATGGTGTTGCCCGCCGTGAGTTGCAGATTCCAATCGTGCTGAATCTGATCGTATCCCGACAGTGCGGCGTTCACTCCGGGACTAACGGTAGAAGGTTGATTGATGGTGAACCTACCGAATAGGCTGTCGCTTGAGGTCAGTTGGTGGTCCAAACGAGCGCTGATCAGGTCATTCAAAAAAGACTGCGCCGGAGCGCCGTAATAATTAGCCGCTGAACTCGCACTGTTGGTGGCGGGAAACAGATTTCCCAACTGCTGTCCCACTGGGCTGATCTGGCTTACCGGAATCGTATCGTTGGGAAACGGCACTTTCGTGAATGGGTCAACAACGGTAGTACCAGTTCCGTTGAAATTACCCATTCGCTCCTGCGGAGTGGGTATCAAAGCCGTGCTGTTGACGGAGTTGTACTGCCGAATGCCTTCGTAACTAGCCAGCCAGAACGTCTTGTTCTTGCCATTGTAGAGTTTGGGAATAATCACCGGACCGCCAACCGTCGCTCCAAACTGATTTCGTTTCAGAGGAGCCACTCCCGTGCTGAAGAAGTTACGGGCATCCAGGTCGTTGTTTTTCAAAAACTCGAACAAAACACCATGAAACCCGTTCGTGCCGTGTTTAGAAGCCACGTTTATGATCGCACCCGAGTTGCCGCCGAATTCGGCGGAATAGTTGGAGGTCTGTACGCGGAATTCCTGAACGGAGTCGAGAGACGGAACGGCAAGCGGATAATTGTTCAGCTCCATCCCACTGATCTCGATGCCGTCCACCAGGACAACATTGGTATTGTCGCGTTGCCCTCCCACCGAAAATCCGGGCCCATAATTCGCCTGCCGTTCGCTCGCGCTGCCCTTGGCGCTGACCACCACGCCAGCCGCAAGCGAGGTTAGTTGCAGCACGTTCCGGCCGTTCAAGGGAAGTTCCGCAATTTTCTGCTCATCGATCACCTGAGAGAGACTGGGATCCGCCACTTGGAGCAGCGGCGCCGTTGCTTCGACTGTTACCGATTCCGCGTGGGTCCCGGTACGAAGCGCGATATTGATGCTCAACGTAGCCGCGACCTGCAATTCGATCCCACTAACGGTCTTCTCGCTAAAGCCCGCTTGTTGCACCTGGATATCGTAAAGTCCCAGCGGCAGCGCCCGGAACTCGAAAAAGCCGTCTGCGTTTGAGACCTGCGAACGCGTTTGGTTAGTCTGTTTTTCGGTTAAGGTGACCTGCGCTCCCGCGATAGTCGCTTTGGACGCGTCGTAGACGTTGCCTTGGATTGTTCCGGTCGCGGTTTGTGCCTCTAGGGTCGCTGCCGCCAGCAGCAAAGCTGCGATCCCGATAAGGTTGTATTTCATATTGCTTCCTTTCGCGTTTCACGCGGTAAACCGGGCAGCGTCATGGCTGAGCGGTGCATTTGCACTGAATCCCACGTAGTGGGATACGCTTCCATTTGTGATTTGTCGAGATGTAACACGATTTCGATGAGACTGTCAAGACACTCGCGTCTTAAGCGGTTTGGCGCTCAGAAAGCGAACTTCATTCCGAACTGAATAATTCGCGGCGGTTGGGCTGTCCCGATCGTCCCGAAGGCCGCGGAGGTGAACGTATTGTTAGCGGACCCCAGGTTCACATGATTGAATGCATTGAAGGCCTCTGCGCGGAAATCGAGCCGAAGCGATTCCCTGACCTGGAACGATTTGTTGACGATCAAATCCACCGTCGCCAAGCCGGGATTGTGGAATGCCAGCCGCGGCGAATCGCCGAACCTTCCGCACGCTCCGCACTGCGCGAAGGACGGCGGAGGCGCGAACGCCGCCGTATTGAACCATTTCTGAGCCGAACGCTGATCGCCTGAGAGGGTCGGATCGCCAATTTCATCTGGAAGCGAAGAGATGCTGCTGTTGGTCGTATCGACGCCATAAGTCACCCCCGACGCCGGACCTGTTTGCAAACTGATAATTGTTCCCACACGCCAGCCGCCTGCAAGTGTGCGCAGCAAACCCGTGCTATGCCGAAAAATCGGCAAGTCATAAAGAACGCTTGCCGACATGCGTTGCCGAATATCAAAATTTAGGTCCGAGTAAGAGTTGCGGAGATTGAAGATATTCTGTATTCCTTCGGCGCCATCGCCGGTGCCGAAGGAATTTCCGTCGACGTCGCCCAACGCATGCGACCAGGTGTAAGCACCCAGGAAAGTTAAGCCATTCCCGGTCGTCTTTCGGAGTTGCACCTGTAGGGCGTTGTAATTGGAGTCGCCGATGGAACCATACTCGGATACGCTGCCAAATGAGGGAAGCGATCTTTGAAGAGCCCCCGGTTGATCGAGAACCAGCGGCCGGTTGCTCAGCCACGTGGTGGTGAGAAAATGCCCTTGGTTGCCAACACAGGCGGCGTCCAACACGATGCTAGAGGGGAGCTGCCGCTCTAGTGTCAAATTCCACTGCGAGATTTCCGAGTCGCGAAGCCCCGGCTGAACGCCATAAGCGCCAAGTCCTCCCGGAGTGGCTTTCAATCTGGCAAGAGCCGCCACGCTATCGTATGGAATCGGGCTGCTCGCCGTGCCGCTGGCCGCTATTGACTGGGTAAACGGTGGATTGAAGGTCATGTCCGTGTAGGAATTGGAAATCTCCGGCGAATAATAAAGGCCGTAGCCCGCGCGGATGACCGTCTTCCCTCCCCCCGGATTCCAAGCGGCGCCGATGCGCGGCCCCCAATCCCGTCCGTCCTTAAATACTAACTGCGGCGGATAACCGGCAGCCCCTGGGAAAATTTGCTGCGAAATCAAATAACCGCCTCCGTTGCCTAAGGCGAAGTTATCCAGGGCAGGTGGGTTTCCTTCGGCGCCGAGCCGGCCAAAATAATCCCAGCGTAGTCCTACGTTCACTGTCAAATGCGGCGTCGCCCGCCAATCGTCCTGGACATAATAGCCAGTGTTCCAGTCGTTCAGGCGGCTTGCGACAGAAGTGGGGTTAAGAGTAATGCTGCTGGACAAACCGAGCAGAAAGTCCGCGAACTGATTGGCCGCCACGGGCGAGTGAGGACCCGCCGTTTGCTGTCCGTTAAATGCGTAAACACCACGTGGAAAAAGCGCTTCATTGAAGGCCAGGTTGATGCGATAAATTTTTCCGCCAAATTTGATCAGATGCTTTCCGGCCTGGATCGAGCTATTTACGTCGTAATACCAGGTCTGATTCAATCGAGTCCGCGGGCCATTGGTCCGGACCGTATAGTCAGTGTAGCCGTTACTGATGCTGGGTGGACCGAAGTTATATGGATCGCACGAAACGCCGGGGAGCTTCATGACTCCGCAGGCAATGTTGTAGGCGGCGTTACCGGTAGTTCCGAGTAACTCCGTTTCGTAAAAGCGGTCCCAAGCGGCGAGGCCGTTGATCACCCAGACCGGCGTGAACGTATGAGTCCAGTTGGCCGCCATATTCTGCGTCCGCCCGTTGTTATTATCCTGATCGTTACCAAAAACCGGGAGCGTGGTGTTGGTGGTGAGGGAGTTGAACATGTACCGGAAGAATAAGCGGTCCCGCGGCCCCGCGTAATAATCGACTCGCGGCACGAACTGGTTCTCCTGCGTCGGCACGGTGATCGTGGGCGTAAGGAAATTGTTCGGCCCGGCGCTGATGTTTGGCTGCGGCGTGTACTGCATAAAAGCGATCGATGCAGGACTTATTCTTGACGTGGGGATGATGTTATTCGGGAAGGCCACACCGGTCGTTGGATCATAGATGGCCGCATTCGATGAAGAAAAATTACCAGTCCGGAACCCCGCCGGAGCAACGGTGGTAAGCGCGCTGAACGTTCCCGCGACCTGCCGTCCGGATTCCCAATTGAAGAAAAAGAAGAGCTTCTGGCGCGCCTTCGGGACGGGGCCGCCCAGATTGGCGCCAAACTGGTTCCGATTCAATCTTTGATTGGCCAGGTTAAATGCGTTCCGAGCCGAGAAATCGTTGTTCCGGTTAAACTCCCACAGAGTACCCCGATATTGGTTGGTGCCCGACTTAGTAACCAGATCGACGAAAGCCCCCGGCGCTCCGCCGTATTCGGCTGAGTAACCCGTGGTTACTACATGAAACTCCTGAATAGCGTCGATCGATGGAGAAAAACTGAAATCGTAACTATCCAGATCCATTGCGGGAACGCCGTCGTAGGTATACATGTTTTGCGTCGACGCGAAGCCATTCGCCTGAACGGCGATGCTGGTTCCCATTGAGCCGCGATTACGGCGCAATGTGATATCGCTATTCACCGCCGGGCTTACGCCCGGAACGAGTTGGGCAAGTTGAGCGAAAGACCGGCCGTTCAGCGGTAACTCTTCCGTAACTTGCCGGTTGATTGTCTCCCCAAGAGCGGTGCTATCGGTCTGGAGCTGCGTGGCATCGGCATTTACCTGGACACTCTGCGTCGTTGCTCCGATGTTCAAATGAAAATCCGCCCGCAAGATCTGCGAGACGTGAAGGACAACTTGGCTCACAATCGCTTTTTCGAACCCGGAGTGCTCAGCCGTCAGCGAGTACTCGCCAGGAATCAAGTAGGGAACTTGGTATTCTCCAGCGCCGTTCGTCGTTACGCTTTGGCTTCGGCTGGTCGCAATCTCCGTAACCGTGATGCGGACACCGGGCACCAGCGCGCCATTCGGGTCTGCAACCGTGCCGACGATACTTCCTGTGGCTTGCTGTGCCAACACAAGATTTGGCGCGTCAGCCGCCAGGAAAATGAGAAAACATGCGGAGAAAAGCCTGGACGCTCGGAACATACCCCATCCCCCTAATTGCTTCCGTAAAATTGATAATCCCACGATGTGGGACCTCATCTAACGTGGGTGAGACTAGATTATGAACAGAATGTGACGGAGCGTCAAGCGATTGTTTGGAAATCCGCGCGCTCGCGCGCTAAGCGCGAGCAAGGGACACGCGTTACTGAGCTAGCGCCGCAGCCGCTCCGGGAAAAAGCGTATTTGTTCGGAGATCTGAGTGCTTGCTTTTTTCAGCGCTTCCGCCATGCTCGCGACGGACTCTCGCGTTATGCGGGCAGTTGGACCCGAGATACTGAGCCCCGCAACCGGATTGCCCGCGTGCAAAACGGGGACCCCGACGCATCGTCCACCTTCCATGCTCTCCTCGTCGTCGAGCGCGTAACCCCGCTTTCTTACCCGCTCCAGCTCCGCTGTAAATTCTTCCGGGTCGCAGATGGTCGAAGGGGTCAGACGCTTCCAGTTCGAGAGAATCGGACGCCGCGCGGGCGGTAGCCACGCAAGAATCGCCTTGCCGATTGAAGTGGCGTGGACGGGATCGAGAATTCCCAGCGAACCGGTCACTCGAATCGCGTGGTAGCTCTCCACCGTATCGAGATAAAGCACGCAGTCCCCTTGCAGCCGCCCAAGATTTACCGTCTCTTCGAATTGGTTTCGCAGACCGACCATGAAGGGTTGCGAAATGTCTCGTAACGTATGCCGCTGGCGTACCGTCGCGCCCAGCACCAGAAGCTTCAGTCCGAGGCTGTAGCGTCCCGACTGGTCCTTCTCCACATAACCCCGCAAGACGAGGTCGGCTAGCAAACGATGAGCCGTGCTGCGGGGAATTTCCGTCGCCGCCACCACCTCATCAAGCGATTTAGCCGTTTCGCTCTCCTGTAAGAGTTCGAGCAGGTCGAACGCCTTATGCAGCACGGCAATGCCGCCCGCCGGCTCTTGCGGACGTTTAGGGGCCGCGCTCTTCAACTTGGAGACTTTCACATGGTCCCTCATCACGGGACAGCATACCGCAAGGCGAGAATTCATCCCATCGAATGAATCCCGAAGGCTTGACAAGGTCAATCCATTTAAGACATGCTGGATCTCTGGATACGGTATATCGTTCCAGGATGTGGGATCATGAACCGGCGCTCCTTTAGTCAATATTTCCTAGGCCTGCCACTCCTTTCTACGGCACAACCGCTCTCCGCGGCCGCAAACTCAAAGCCACCTTCGTCCATGGCCTCGCTTGATTTCCCCGCCCTGCGGGACCAGTTTCACAAAGATCTCTTCGTCGACTTCCTGCCGTTTATGCAGAAGTTCGTGATCGATCCGGAGTACGGCGGCTTTATGTGCTCGGTCCGTCCGAGCGGAGAGCGTGTTTCGACCGGCAAGACGGTTTGGTTTGAGGGGCGAGGAACTTGGGTTTATTCGTTCCTCTACAACAATATTGCCCGCGAACAGAAGTATCTGGACGTGGCGCACAGATCGGTTGAATTGCTTGAGCGGAGTAAACCGAAGGATCCGAACGAATTCTGGCCGAAGGGTTTGAAGCGCGATGGCGAGCCCAATGGACCGCCAGACACCGAAGTGTACAGCGATATGTTTGTCGCTGAAGGCTTGGCCGAATTTTCGCGAGCCACCGGAGAGCGTAAGTATTGGGACCAGGCTCGCGACATCGTTCTCAAATGCGTTCGCCGGTATGATCAGCCCGACTATCATCCCGAGATTGGACAAACATATCTCGGGCCCGGGGCGCGTCCCTTTCCCGGCGCCCGAGTCGAAGGAGTCTGGATGGTGCTGATCCGAACCACCACCCAGATGCTCGAAATGCATCCCGATACCGAGCTTCAGCGCATCTCCGAGCGCGCCACGGATGCTCTCCTGAACCACCATTTCAACCCTCGTTTCCAGCTCATCAACGAATTGATGAATCACGACTTGTCCCGCCCAACCAACGAGTATGAAGAGCTCGTTTATGCGGGACATGCTATCGAGACCCTTTGGATGGTGATGTACGAGGCGCGCCGCCGCAAAGACACGGCGTTGTTCGACCGGGCAGCCGAGCTGTTCCGTCGTCATTGCGAAGTGGCAAAAGATCGGGTCTATGGCGGCCTGTTCCGCAATCTGACCAACGTAGATCAAAATGCCTGGACTCTGGACAAGACATTATTCCCTCAACAAGAGGCGTTGACCGGATCTATGTGCTTGATCGAAGAATTCGGCGAACCATGGGCCGTGGATTTTTATTCGGAGCTTAATCGCTATGTGCGCGCGAAATTCCCAATGCGCAGCCTCAGTTCTCCGCTGTGGCAGGTGAATGGCGACAGGCAGGTGGATCCCACTCCCGGCATGACGAGGGCTGAAAACTATCACCAGCCGCGTTTCCTCATGCTCGGCTTGCTAGCGGTCGAGCGCATCATCAAACGGAAAGAGATGCCGGTCCGTGCCGTTTGATCTGTTAATCGGAGCGGCTGCGGAAATCATAACTCCCGAGGTCGGCTGCGAAATGGCCGGCTTCGATGCGAGGAAAGGTCGTGCCCGCGGCATACACGACGATCTACATGCACGGGCGTTGGTGCTGGATGACGGTAGAACCCGAATTGCCCTAGTCAGCGTCGAACTGCTTGGTTTGGACCGGCTCTTCGCCACTCGCGTTCGTGCGGAAATAGAGCGTCGCACCGGCATTCCCGCCGGTAACATCGTCATCGCGGCCACCCACACGCATTGCGGCCCAGTCACGTTCAATCACTTTTATAACCAAGGGCAGCCGCTGGACGAAGCGTATCTCACGCGGCTGGCGTCCGCCATTGTGGCTAGCGCCGAAAGAGCTGTTGCAAGCGCGCGGCCACGGAAGCTTCGCAGCGGATTCGTACGGGCCGAGGGCATTGCAGTGAATCGTAGAACGGCCAACGGACTGCCGGTGGACCCCGATGCCGGCGTTCTTCTCATGGAAGAATTAGACGGCACTCCTGTTGCGCTGGCGATCAATTTCGCGTGCCACACCACCGTGTTGGGGCCGAACACGCTCGATATTAGCGGAGACTTTCCCTTTTACACCATCCGCCGACTGCAACGGCAACTCGGCGCCGGAACGCAAGTGCTCTTCTTCAATGGAGCCGAAGGCGACATCAGCATGGGGCACAAGAGCGACCTCAGCGCGGTGGGAGTAATCGCTCCATTCCGAACCTTCGAAAAGGCCGAAGAGTTGGGTTTTCGCTTGGCCGAAGCCATCGGCGGCAGCTTGGCAAGCTTAGAGTATGAGGATCCGTTTCTCGAAGCCGGTCATCGCACGCTGCATCTTCCTCTGAAGCGTTATGCACCGTTTTCCACCATGGTGGAAAGGCGCGAGCGCGACCTTGCAACCGTTCGGGAGCTAGCGGCTCAGACCGATACCGGCCGGGAGGGAGCAGCCGAGGAGTTATTGAAGGCTCGCCAGCAAAGTCTCTTCAGCCGCATCGAGGAATATTACGCCCTGCTCTACGAGCAGACAAGCGGCCCTGATCCCAAAACGCTCGCTGCGGAATTAACTGCCCTTCGCATCGGGAATACGGCCCTGCTGTCTTTTCCGGGAGAAGTCTTCGTTGACATTGCCCTCGACATCCGCCGGCGCTCGATGTTTAAGCGCACCATGTTTTTAGGGCTGGCGAACGATTATGTCGGATATTTGCCAACGGCCGAAGCCGATGCCGCCGCCGGTTATGAGGTGGTCGCGGCGAGAGTGACTCCAGCCGCGGCAGCTATCCTTACCGAAGGCGCCACCAATCTGCTGGATGCGCTGGCCGGGTGAAAGAGGATCATTGGATCGCAAACTGCGAATAGGCGTAATTGGTCTTGGGGTGATGGGCGAGCAATATGTCCGGATCTACCAGGATCATCCTCTCGCCGAAGTGACCGCGGTGGCGGCGCGTACTCACGAAAAAGCATCTGCAGTGGCCGCGAAATACGGTGTACCTCGCGTCTGCGAAACCTGGACAGAGTTGGTAGCCCTCCCGGAAATCGACGCGGTATGTGTCGCTACACCGGACAACCTTCACTACCAGCCGGCACGCGCCGCGATGGAATCGCGTAAGCACGTCCTGATCGAGAAGCCGATGACCACCGATCTCGCCGAGGCGGATTCTTTGGTTCAGATCGCCCGCGCCATGAATGTCAAGGTACAGGTCGCCTTCAATCATCGTTGGTTAGCTCCCTACTATCAAGGGCACGCCGCGATCCAATCGGGAGCCATCGGCCGGCCCCTTGCCGCCTTTGCCAGAAAGAACGACACGATTTACGTCCCGACGGAATACATTAATTGGGCTTCTCAAACGACACCGGCTTGGTTCCTGAGCTGCCACGACATCGATCTGGTTGGCTGGTATCTGCAGAGCGAACCTGTGGAAGCACGCGCTTGGGGCGTCAAACAGGTGCTGGCGGCTCGAGGCATTGATACCTACGACACAATCCAGGCGCAGTTACGCTTCGCGAGCGGCGCCATTGCGACATTCGAATCCAGTTGGATTTATCCGAACACCTTTCCCGCCATGGTGGAGTCGTTCGTCGAAGTGCTGGGCGAACGCGGCCACCTGCACTTCGACCGGAAGCGCGAAGGCATCGAGATCAGCACCGAGCAGTCCTTCACCTATCCGAAGACTTTCTTAAACGCGAATGTATTCGGGACCTTACGCGGCGCCTTCCCCGCTTGCCTTGATGATTTCGTCCAAAGCATTAGAAAGAATTCGGAACCTGCCGTCGGGGTGAACGATGGCAGGCGTGTGACCGCCGCGCTAACCGCCATCCATGAATCTTTGCGTTCCGGCGAGACCGTAGGTGTGCCGCTGGGAGCCAACCAATCGTGAAACTGGGATTGCTTCGTAGCGGAAATCGTACCGTACTCGCCGCGGCCTCCAACGGTCATGCGGTCAATCTCTCCCGCTGTGGCCCGTGGCAGACCATAACGAATCTGCTCGCCGATTGGGATTCGTCCCGTCAGGTCATCGCCGATGCTGTAAACACGGGTGCGCCCATCATCGAAGGCCCCGTCGAATGGCTGGCTCCTATCACCAATCCTCCTAAGTTTCTTCTACTCGCGGGCAACTATCGCGCTCATGTCGTGGAATCCGGCTTCGCGGAGTTACCCGAAGACCACATGACGCCGCAATTTTTTTCGAAGCCGAACACGGCCATCGCCGGACCGGCGGATCCGATTCCACTCACCAAGCGCAATACCGCGCTCGACTACGAAGCCGAGCTCGCGGTGGTAGTCGGCCGAACCTTGAAGAATGCTTCGAGCCGCGAAGCAGTGGATGCAATCTGGGGATACACGGTCGTAAACGACGTCTCTGAGCGGCGTCTGAATGCGCAGCTTGCCTCGCGCAAACTGCGCTCGAACGATGAATTTTTCGATTGGCTCACCGGAAAGTGGTTTGATGGTTCAGCCCCGATGGGCCCATATGTCGTGACTGCCGAGGACATTCCGGATCCCGATCAACTGATCATCCGCGCTTTTCTGAATGGCGAAAAAGTGCAGGAGGCGCCCGCCGCCGCCATGGTTCATGGAATCGGTGACGCCTTGAGCTACATCTCCCACATTCTTCGTTTGGAGCAAGGAGATGTCGTCTCCATGGGTACTCCGGCGGGCGTCGGCCTCGCCCGCGGCCGATTGCTGCAACACGGTGATCTCATCGAGTGTGAAGCGGATGGTATCGGGCGTCTCGCCAATCGTGTAGTCGCGGCTTAAGCCGCTCATACGGATACGTGCATCACCGACTACAAATCGCCGACAAAATTGTCATTGTCGGATATTTTCTGCTTCTGGCGAGCATAGGATTCTATTTCTGGCGCCGCATGAAAAACATGCGTGACTTATTCACCGGCGGAAACAATATTCCATGGTGGCTCGCCGGCGTCTCTTTTTACCTGACTGCTTTCAGCGCCTTTACCTTCGTCGCGTACGCCGAGATGGCATACCGGTACGGGCTTGTCGCGATCACGCTGGGATGCAGTTCCGTTGCGGCCATGATCACCGGTACAATTTTCCTGGCGGGCCGCTGGCGCCGCGCCCGGATCGTGAGTCCGGTTGAATTCCTGGAAGCTCGCTACAGCCCTCAAATTCGCCAGGCGCTAGCGTGGGCGGGCCTTCCGCTGAAACTGATTGACGACGGTCTCAAGATTTATGCAACCGGTATCTTCATCTCAGTAGGTCTCGGCTATGGCCTGAGAACCAGCGTGATCGTCAGCGGCGCGGTAATGTCACTCTACACGTTCATGGGCGGGCTCTGGGCCGTAGTAATCACCGACTACATTCAATTCGTGATCCTGACGATCGGCGTAGCGGTACTGTTTCCGGTTGTCTTCGCGCACATGGGCGGCATTGTGGCGGGTTTTCACACGCTGGCGCATGACGCGCCGGCCGGCTTTCTCTCGCCCATTCGAGAGCCATTCTCGGCGTGGTATGTGCTCGCGTTCTATCTGCTCGTAATCGTCAGTTACAACGGAAACTGGGCCTTTGCCCAGAAATTTTATAGTGTCCGCAATGAGCGTGAGGCGAGGAAAGCCGGCTTGCTCGCGACATTTCTCAAAATCTTCGGACCGCCGCTCTTCATTTTGCCCGCCATGGCCGCCCGCCACTTGATGCCCGAGCTCATGCAGCCGCCTAACTCGCCTCAATACACCTATGCCGCATTGTCTTTGAAGTATCTTCCCGCCGGGCTGGTTGGTCTGATGATTGCCGCCATGTTCTCAGCCACGATGTCAACGCTAAGCGGGGACTTCAACGTGATTGCCAGCGTGATTACGGAAGATCTCTACCATCGACTAGTGAATCCGCGGGCTAGCCAGAGACGGTTGATTCTCATCGGACGGCTTGCCACCTTGTTTGCCGGTGCGGTTACGCTTTTAATCGGCGTGATTCTCGTGGGAACCGCTAAGACCGGCCTTTTTGAAGTAATGGTAACCCTGTTTAGCCTTTTCGTCGGTCCCATGTTGATACCGATGTTAGCCGGCCTGCTAACCCGGCGGGTTACATGGCGAGGCGCGGCAGCCGGCATAATTGCTGGTTTTTCCTGCGGATTTACCATGTACCTGTACCAAACGCTCTTTTTGGCGAAGCAGCCCGGCATCGACCTCAACTGGGTCCGCTATAACTTCGAAGCAATTAGTATCTTCGCGAATTTTGCCGTAACGATCCTCGCAATGGCAATCACCACCCTGATCGAGCGTCCCACACGAACGGAGATCGCAAGGATCACGTCCTTCTTTGCGCGCCTGGATGCGCCGATTCGGGTTGATGAACGAAACCTGCACGAGGAAAACGCGTTTTCTCCGTTACCGGTGATCGGCTGGATCACCATGGGAGTTGGAATTCTCATGCTAGCCGCCGCCGCAACCGTCAGTGGTTCAGGGCGCGCGATCAACACAGGAGTAGGACTGGTTCTTTGCGCTATCGGGCTGGGCTTTCATGCCCTGAATCGTAGAGTGCTCCACAAACAGCAAGCGAATGAATCTTTAGCTCTCGAGAAAGGGACCTGACCGGATGGTGCTGACACAGCCTTATCTTCGCCGCGGCACTAAGCTGATAGGGCTAGCGCTCGCTTGGATCGGTCTCGGCACCGGCGCGGCCACCGGCGCAAACGCCGTCCTGCGGCCCTTTCACTTGTATGACGATTTCAGCGGAAATACTCTCAGCCAATGGGCATGTTATCCAGCCGTGCAGGATGTTGGCTACAATCCTTCGCTATCGCCGACGAGCGAGTTTGGCGCGATCGGCGGACGCTCCCTCATGCGCGTGGTCCGTCCGCCCTCTACTGGGCGATTGCGTTTTGGCTTTATAAAAAAACTCGACACGGTCGCCACGAACCCTATCAAGCTGTCGTTTTCGTATCGCCTGACCATCGGAACCCCTGCGGTAATCGAGGTCGGATTGGCCGGCGAGAATGGCCAGCTCTACGCCACCCATTTCGAAGCCAATTCGAACGCCTGGAATAACAGCAGCCTGCAGTTCCGTGATATTCCAACGGGCCTGAGGCTGGAGGCTCTGTACATCACAGCTACGTTTAAGCATGGCAACCCCGATGCAGACTATCGGTTCCTTTTGGATAATGTCTCTCTCGAAGCGGCAGAGGAGGCCTCTTTCGAGGTCGAGATGCCTAAAGCAACGGCGATCTTTCCCTGGACCTCGCTGATTAGTTCCTCGACTTACTCGCCAGGAGAAACAATTGCCATTCGCGCCAAGGCTCCGGTGCGGCTTACAAACGTTGAGTGCGTCTTGAAAGACCAGGATCGTCAGACGATCACGACCAGTGAAATGAAACTGGAGAGCGGCATTTGGACCAATCATTCCATCCACACCGTAAGCGAATCTGACCCGCTGGGTGTTTGGCATGCGGAGCTCCGCGGTACGACGGCCGACGGCCGCAGCGTGCATACGGATGTTCGCTTCTTGGTTCGCCCCGCCAGATCCGAAACGCATCCCAGGCTCTTTTTCGGTGCCGCCGGCCGTTCAGCCCTTCTGGCCCGGACCCGCGAATCAGGACTCGAACCCGCCTGGAGTCATCTGACGGCGCTGGCAAGAAGTTCGCGAGAAACCGGAGACATTACCGCCGGCGGCCAAATTTTTCAACTTCTCGACAGGCGCTATTTACTACCTACCCTGCCCGGGTATTTTGACGTCGTAAATCGGGCAAGTGACCGGCTTCTATACAACGCTTTGGAAGGCTATGTTACGGACGATCGCGATGCGCGTTCCGTCGCGAAGTCGGCGCTGTTGGCGGTAGCCGGCTGGAGCACTTGGGCGCCTCCCTGGTTTCAGGCTCACGGGCAATTCACTTACTACCCGGCCGGCGAACTAACCAGCGCGGTGGCATTCGCCTACGACGTTTTATATGACGATCTTTCGGAATCCGAACGGAATCTCGTCCGTCGTGCATTGATCACGCATGGCATCAAGGCGGCCTACGAGGAGTATGTTCTCGACAACCGCATCATGGTCAACACGAGCAATTGGATCGGTCATGCGGTCGGGGGCGCAATCGTCGCTGCCATGGCGGTCTTGCCGCATGATGACGATCCCGAGCTGAACACCTACCTGGGAGGCCTGCTCATGAAGTTCGAAGACCATTTGGCTGCCAGTTATCTTTCCGATGGTAGTTATGGAGAGGGCATCAGTTACCAGGAGTTCGACCTCAAAACTTCGACGCTGGCCTTAGCCGCGTTGCAGCGCGTCTGCGGAATCAATTATTGGAACCGCTCCTACGTTAAGGAATCGCTTGAATATCCTTTGTACACGTTGGCTCATCCGCTGCACGACAGCTTGGACATGGGCGACAGCCACCCGCCGAGCGGTTACAGCATTGCCGGGGTTATCGAGCATTCCAACGATCCCGTGATGCATTGGTACTACGATCAATTCGAACACCGGTCCATCAACGATTTCCTTTTTCCGCCCCAAAGTGTTTCACCGAAGCCTCCGTCGGAACCTGTCTCGCGGATCTTCGACCAAAAGGGCGACGCCGTATTTCGCACCGGCTGGGCGCCGGATGATACCGTTCTGCTTTTCCGCGCGGGTCCTAATTTCAACCATAACCATGCGGACCAGGGATCGTTTCTACTCCGCGCTCTAGGCGAAGGTTTCGCTGTCGAGGGAGGATACTCAGACTATTACAAAGATCCGTATTACGCTTCCTACTTTTCTCAAGCCGCCGCTCACAATACAATCCTGGTAGACGGCGATCCCGCAAGTCAAGACATCGCCGATACGCCGCAATTCCGGGCTCTTCATTCGTATCCAAGGATCACGGACTCTGTGACGAGTGATTTTTACGATGCCGTTGGAAGCGAGCTATCGAGCGTGTACAAGGGTAAGCTTAAGCGCTATACGCGACGTGTCGTTTTCGTCAAACCCGGGTATGTTATCGTTTACGATTCGTTGACGGCCGAAGAGAGCACCGCAAAGTTCGATTGGCTGCTTCATGTGGCCAGCCGCGACAGATTACGGTCAATTCCGTCGGGAATGATCTACCAGGGCGTCAACGCGTCCATGGGAGTACGCGCGCTACAGCCGGAATCGAGTGATATCAAAATACAGGACGGTCATATCCCTTACGCGGTTTTTAATCCGACAGCTCCCCGGACGTTGCCGGCGGAGCCGGGCATCGTTGATATTGGCTCGCGGGCCGAGTCCGGATCGGCTCACTTTCTGGTGTTGTTAACGATGGCACGCACTTCAGCAGAGGCCGCCGCAGCCGCTTCGGCGGCAAAAGCGATCTCTAGTGACGGTTGTATCGGAATGCGGCTCGGAAACGACGAGGTTCTGTTCCGCGCCGATCGCGCTCCGTCGGTCCAATGCGGCGAGTGGCGCACCGACGCAAGCGCCTGGACATCGACAGGTCCGATAATTTCCGCGGAGTTAGTGACTACTCTCGCCAAAGCTGGAAAGCTAGTGTTTCAAAGCGACTCTCCCGTCAACTTTGCCGCCCGCTACGGGGACGGCACGGTGAACTTAGTCACTTCCGCCGATAGGCCGGCCACAGTCCACTTTCACACCGGTTTCCGTCCGGCAGGGATCTCGGACAGCGATTATAACTCGCGCGAACAAACCGTCGAACTTACAGTTCCTGCCAGAAGAATGCAAATTACTCTGGAGGCTCCGCATTGAATCATATGTCCAAACATCGAATGTTAATGGCGTTTTGCTTATGCCTGTCTATAGCCTCAGCATCGGGTGGCGAGCTGCGTGCAGGCGCGGCGGCGGTAGTGATCACGCCGCCATCAGGAGCTGCGATGGCTGGTTATTATCAAAACCGTGCCGCCGCTGGCGTTCACGACGATTTATATGCGAAGGCGATCGTCTTTGAGAAAGATGGCGTCAAGGCTGCTCTTGTTACCTGCGATTTGGTTTCAATTCCGGGTGCCGTTGTTTTGGAAGCTCGAACACTGATTCAACAGAGCGTCGGGATCCCCCCATCCTTCGTAATGATCAGTGCAACACACACGCATACCGGGCCAATCGTTATGGAGCAACCTTCTCGCTACAACTTGAGCAGTGAAGCCAAACGGATTGCTGATGATTACACCACCGCATTGCCGGGCAAGATAGCCGAAGCGGTTAAGGATGCATCGGCCGCGCTCCAGCCAGCCCAAGTGCGCTCTGCCATCGGCAAAGAAACGTCGCTGCCTTTCAATCGGCGGTACTTCATGAAAGATGGCACAATCGGCTGGAACCCCGGGAAGCTGAACCCGAACAACGCGCGGCCCGCTGGGCCGGTCGATCCTGCCGTCCCTCTGATCTATGTCGAAACACTGGCCGGCAAGCCGATTGCTTCCTACGTGAACTATGCCATCCATTCCGACACAATGTCCGGCAACTTGATTTCCGCCGACTTCTCATCCACCCTCTCCCAGATCTTGAAGAATGCCAAGGGTGCGGGGCTGCTCAGCATGTTCACGATGGGCTGTGCCGGGAACGTAAATCATATCGATGTGAACAGCAAGACGGTGCAGTCCGGACCAAATGAAACCGCTCGCATCGGCAGCGTGCTTGCCGGTGAGGTCTTGAAGACCATCGGGCGCGCACCCATCGTGTCCGTGTCATCCATTCGCGCGAAAAGCGAAATCGTAAAACTTCGGCTGCCGGAGATTGAACCGGCGGAAGTCGCATGGGCCAGGAAGACCGCGGCCACGTTTGGCCGGCCGGATGCCGCCAAGTTCGAAGATCTCGTACGCGCGGCAAAAATTGTCGAGGTCGCAGACCGCCATGGCGCGCCGCTCGAGGCCGAGGTGCAGGTAATTGCGCTGGGGGATCAGGTAGCGTTCGTCGGTTTGCCCGTCGAGATATTTGTCGAACTCGGGCTGACCCTCAAGCAAGATTCTCCGTTCCCCAACACCATGATCGCCACGCTGGCAAACGGTGCGTTGGGTTATATTCCGAATCGGTCGGCGTATTACGAAGGCGGCTACGAAGCCCTTAGCTCGAGGGGCGCCCCAGGGTCGGGCGAGATGCTGATGGATTCCGCGTTCCGGCAATTATTTCAGCTATTCAAGACTCGTCCTTGATGCCTTCGCCAGGTCAGGCTTCGCCGAAGCGGATGTCCGCGATAGGGCTTCGAAATCCCCGCGACTTTATGGCGATTTGCGCGAGCCCGATGCCCAACCAGATCCCGCCTGCAACCTTTGCTGGAACGGGCAAGCTCCACCAAATGGCAAGGCAGAAAAGAAAGCCCGCTAGCGGCAGGAAAATGCCGGTTATCAGGTTACGCGAATCGCTTTTCCCTCCGAACCACAGGGTTTGTATCGCCGCAAGATTTACACCCATGAAGGCGAGAAATGCCCCAAAATTCAGTAACTCCGCAGTGCGTTCGTAACTCATCAGCAGGGCGCCGGCCACCGCCAGAGTACCAATCAACCAGATGTTCCAGGAAGGTTGCCGGCGCCGCGTATCCCAGCGGCCAAAAACGTGCTTTGGCATCACATTATCGCGCCCCATTACATAGAGCAGCCGGGCTGCTGCCGCTTGACCGGTCAGGCCGCTGCCCACGCTCGCAATCACCAGAATCAAACCCATTGCCTGAAATAGCGAATTACCGCCCACTACGCGCGTTACATCCAGGAATGCCGTCTCTAAATTGCGAAAGGTGTGATAATCGGGCCAGACGCGCTGTGCAAGATAAACTTCCACCGCGCTGAAGACACCGGTCAACAAACAAACCAACACCGTAGCCATTGGTACGGAGCGTCTGGGGTTGCGCACTTCTTCGGCAAGCGTGGTGACACCGTCAAACCCGATATACGTGAGCGCCGCGAGAGATGTGGCGGTCATGACCGCGTTGAAGTGGAACGTCGCCCGGTCGTAGACGGGCTTGATAGAAAACACGCCGGCCCAACCCGAGCGGCCATATAGGAAGTGCAGGCTCAGCAGGACAAATGCAGCGATCACCACCGTCATGATGAGCAGCATGATTTTGTTTGCACGCGCGAGTGACCGAACGCCCGCTAAGTTCAACGCCGTGATTGTGGCCGCAAACAGAACGGCCCAACATACGAAAGGAACGCTTGGCATCAGGCGCTGCAACGTGAGCGCCGCATAGATGGTGCTGATTACGGGAATAATTAGATAATCCAAAAACATCGCCCACCCCACCATGTAGCCGGCGAGCGGATGGAAGGAACGGCCCACATACGTGTAAGCAGAACCCGCCGAGGGGTATAAAGCAGCCAGACGCCCGTAGCTCAAAGCCGTAATTGCCATCGCAACCATAGCGAACAGAATGCTGGTGGTTACATGACCATTTGAAACCCTGTTCGCAATGCCAAAAATTCCCACCGGAGCAATGGGTTGAATCAATACGATCCCGTAAATGATCAGGTCGCCGGTTGTCAGTCTCCTAGGTGAAATCGGGACACCGGTTTGCGCCGCGCTCATCGGCTCGCGTCAATGGGCTTACGGTTTTGGGGCGTACGCAACGCAATCGATCTCCACTTTCATCTTTGGCTCGACCAGGACGGATTGCACGGTTGTCCGCGCCGGGCGGTTCTCTCCGAAAAAGGCTGCATAAACTCTGTTCATCGCGGGAAAGTCCGCCGCATCTGCCAGAAACACGGAGCACTTGACCACCTCTCGTATCGATGCCCCGCAACCCTCCAGAATCCGCCTGATGTTTTCGAGAACCAGTCGGGTTTCGTGCTGAATATCTCCAAAGGAGAATTCATTGGAAGACGGCTCGATCGGTCCCTGCCCTGAGACGTATAGGAAATCGCCGGCCCTTACCGCCGGTGAATAGGGGCCTTGCGGCGCCGGGGCACCCGGTACAAGAATACGTTCTATCATCTGTTAGTTCTTCTCCTTCTCAAAGTTCCATGGGAAATGTATCGAGAGCTACCGGTCCATCCGCGGTCACCAGATAGTTATGTTCCAAGCGGATACCTCCACGCAAAGAATCCGAGTAAAGGCCCGGCTCGCACGCAATCACCTCGCCTTCCACAAAAACTTGGTCGCTGCCGGCATTGAGCCACGGCCGTTCCCAACCCTCCATACCGACGCCGTGGCCGGCGTGATGGGTGAATGACCCCCGCGTGAGCGGCATTCGTTCCAGATGCGTTCGGATCTGCTCATACACGGCCAGGGCGGGCAAACCTGGGCGAATGAGGCGGCGAGCAACCTCATGCGCCTCTAAAACGTGCGCCCAAACTTCTTTCTGCGCCGATGTAGCCGTCCCCATGCAGAAAGTGCGGCAAAGATCGCACATGTAGCCCCGATGTATCGGGAAGAGATCCAGGATATAAAGATCTCCTCTCTCAATCAAGCGC